>CAVBQX010000033.1:0-24152 GCA_963597755.1 Segatella copri | reverse complement strand
TGAGAAATTGCCTACACCAAGCGAAAGTGTCAAGCAACTCGATAAACCTAAAAAATAAAAATACTGCCAGCGCAGTGCTACAAAAAACGCCCGGTGTTACCAGCACCGAGCGCAGTGCGGAGCGTGTTACCAGCACGCAGCCGCTTTGTAATCCATCAATTCATGGCAAGAACAGAAGCTGATTACATTTTTATTATATCAGCTCTGCTCAGTTAAATAAAGGAGTTGACGCAATAATGTCCATCATTTACAAAAAAGACCGTAAAAAGCCTTATTACTTTTCTTTTTCTACTGGTCAGAAGCTGGCGAACGGTTCCTACAAGCGTATACATTCCGATACCGGTTATGTTACCAAGGAAGAAGCCGAAGCCGCAGAGATGACCGCCAAGCTCGCGATCAGAAACGGCACCTACGTCGAACCAACTAAAATGACAGTTGCTGAAATGCTGGAAAAGTTTCTGAGCACAAAGGTTGAAATACGCCCTTCCACCAGAATACAGTACCAGGCATCTATCAACCACATCAAAGAACATCCGCTGGCGGACCGCCCGCTGCAGAAAGCCGGCGTGCTGGATGTAGAAGACTGCCGCAAGTTTTTGTATGACCAGGTTGATTCCGGCAGACTCAGCATGAGCACAATCCGCGAGGACCTCAGCTTTTTATGCAGCGCCTTTACCTGGGCAGCTGATGTAGATCTTATTTATAAATCTCCGGCACGCCGGCTGAAGCTGCCGCCCAAGACTAAACCGCAAGGCATCCATACACCGGTTGAAAACATTATGGAGATACTGAGAATCGTCAAAATCGAATCTTACGATACCTTATACATTCCCCTGCTGCTGGCAGGCTTTTGCGGCCTGCGTATCAGCGAAATCTGCGGCATTCAGCTTGATAAGATATCTGCTGACGGCATAAAGGTAGAAAACAACCTTTGCCGTGTACGCAACAAACCCGGTGTAGTCAATCCTGATGGCACAGTAAGCAAGGTGCAGCTCGCGCCCTTAAAAACGGAATCATCTTACCGTATCGTTCCCATAGCAAGCTTTGTATGGCAGGAGGTCAGGGCCTATATAAAATACCTTGGCCAATGCAAAAAAGAAGCCTATAGCAAACGCTATAAGCTCCTTAACGACCCGGTCCGTGTTGTTGATACCGAATACATTGAGCCGGCATGGCAAAATGACAAGAACCTGCTCTACGTCTTTCCTGATAACGGCAGAAGGCACCTGCGCGACTTCGTAGAACGGAAATGGCGCAACTTCAAAAAAACTAACCCTACCATGCTAAGGTTTTTGGTCAAACATCCGGAGCTACAGAAAATGCGTCTGCATGATTTCCGCCACAGCTTCGGCAGCAACCTACGTGACCAAGGCGTTTCCGTTGAAGATATCTGCGAACTGTTAGGCCACAATGATGCAGAATTCACCAGGCGCACCTATGCGCTGCCTTTAGAAAATACTCATAAAAAGGCTATCGACTTCTACGAAGAAAAATTAAAAAGAAAGCTTGTGAACTTTTTGTGAAATATCAGAGAATCGGAGTAAAAATGCCGGTTCTCTATTTTTATGCAGGAATTTTTGTGAATTATAAACCCCAAATATCCCATATTACCTAGCGTTTCAAAGGATTGTTGACGGATTGTTGACAAAATCACCCTTTTATAAAGTAATTCAAATACTGTATTTAGTCGCAAAAACAAAAAGAACCGCATTCTCATGCGGTTCCTGAAGTTTTAAATTTGGTCGGGGCGGCGAGATTCGAACTCACGGCCTCTTGTACCCGAAACAAGCGCGCTACCAAACTGCGCCACGCCCCGACATTTTCTGTCGCTACTCATCAGCAACGAATGTAATTATAAAGCATTTCTATGCTTTTGTCAACACCTTTTTGGAAATTTTATCCCTGCGTTACTACGCGGATGCTTGTAACCTCAAAGGCCTCGGCAATAGCAGGCAAAATCTCTCTTTCAATGTTGGTGCGGTGCAGCTCGCTTTCTGCCACCAGCATAATACGGGTATCCGCATAATTGATGTTATGCACCTTGCTCACCAAACGTTTAAAGGTTTCCTCA
The DNA here is from genome assembly GCA_963597755.1 of Segatella copri. Taxonomy (GTDB): domain Bacteria; phylum Bacillota; class Negativicutes; order Acidaminococcales; family Acidaminococcaceae; genus Phascolarctobacterium_A. The sequence continues at coordinate 22,081 of CAVBQX010000033.1, read as the reverse complement.
CCAATGATTTCCTTCAGCTTTTGCAGACGTACAAAAACCTCCGGCTTCTCTCTCTGCATACGCTCCTCCAGCGGGGAAAACGGCACAGTTACCACACGGGCATCACGCGCCAGGACATAATTTTCCTCGCCTTCTCCAGGCACAACTAAATCGTCACGCATATTCTTTCCTCCATCTCTATATCAAACTAAATGAACCTGTAAATCACAGGATTTGTTCACCTCTATTATATGTCACCACGACTTTTACGTCAAGCAGCAGGATTTTTCAACCCTAGGTAGAATAGTATTAAAAATAACTTTAACGAGGAGTGTTAATCCTATGTCATTAAGAGAAGACTTCAAAAAATTTGCCATGCGTGGCAATGTTGTTGATATGGCTGTCGGCGTCATCATCGGCGGTGCCTTTGGCAAAATTGTCAGCTCACTGGTAAGTGATATCGTAATGCCGCCGTTAGGCTTGATTTTGGGCAAAATTGACTTCAGCAACCTTTTCATCAGTCTCAACGGTACAGAATATGCTACTTTGGACGCAGCCAAAAAAGCCGGCGCACCTGTATTTGCCTACGGCAGCTTTATTAATTCCGTTATAGATTTTCTTATTCTAGCCTGTGTTGTTTTCATGATGATCCGCGAAATTAACAAGCTAACCCCCGACCCGGAGCCGGAACCGGAACCACGCAAATGCCCCTATTGCAAATCAGAAATCGCCGACGATGCAACCCGTTGCCCACACTGCACCTCGCATTTGGAATAAAATTATACTTTTGCGGCTGATATGTACATGCTGACTAGAAAAAGCGTGTATATATCAGTCTTTTTAGTGTAAATCAGCTTTTTTCATTTGCTAAAAATTTGCTTATACTGTATAATGTGACTTATGTATATATCGCCATGGCTGCTAATGCAGCTTATTTATTAAGGAGGTTGTCAGATGTCTGTTTTTGACGTGCTCATGGAGCGTGGCTTTATTAAGCAAATGTCCCATGAAAACGAAATTAAAGAATTACTGGAGAAAGAAAAAATTACTTTTTATATAGGCTTCGACCCCACAGCCGACAGCCTGCATGTAGGTCATTTCATCGCTCTGATGATGATGAGCCATATGCAGCGCGCAGGCCATCGTCCCATCGTGCTTTTGGGCGGCGGCACCGGTATGGTCGGTGACCCCAGCGGCAAGGACGAAATGCGCAAGATGCTCACGCCAGAATTTATCGCACACAACATCGCCTGCTTCAAAAAGCAGATGAGCCGTTTTATTGACTTCAGCGAAGACAAAGCCATCATCGCCAATAACGCCGACTGGCTGCTGGATTTGAACTATGTTAAGCTGCTGCGCGAGGTTGGTGTACACTTTACCGTTAACCGCATGCTCGCTGCAGAATGCTTCAAAAAGCGTTGGGAAAAGGGTCTGACCTTTTTTGAATTCAATTATATGATTATGCAGGGCTACGACTTCTGGAAGCTGCATCATGATTACAACTGCGTTATGGAGCTTGGTGGCGATGACCAATGGTCCAACATGCTGGCCGGTGTGGAATTAATCCGCCGCAAGGACCAGCAGCCCGCCTTCTGCATGACCTGCAAGCTTTTGACCACCAGTGACGGCCGCAAAATGGGTAAAACTGAAAAGGGCGCTCTGTGGCTGGATCCTGAAAAGACTTCTCCCTACGACTTTTACCAATATTGGCGTAATGTTGCCGATAGCGATGTTGAAAACTGCCTCTGCCTGCTCACCTTCCTGCCTATGGACGAGGTACGCCGCTTAAGCGCTCTTAAGGACGCACAAATTAATGAGGCTAAAAAGGTACTGGCCTACGAAGTTACCAAGCTAGTACACGGTGAGGAAGAAGCACGCAAAGCGCAGGAAGCCACCGAAGCACTCTTTGGCGGCAATGTCGGCAACATGGAAAACGTGCCTACTATCGAAATCGCAGCTGAACAGATGACGGCAAAGGTTATTGACGTACTGACTGCCGCCAAGATCTTCAGCAGCAAGCGCGAAGCACGCCAGCTCATTGCCCAGGGCGGCCTGACCTTGGGTGATGAAATCTTAAAAGACGCCGAGGCCAGCCTGAGCGCAGACCTGTTTGATGCCGATAAGAGCCTGCTCATCCGCAAGGGCAAGAAAAAATTCTTCCGCCTGCTGGTAAAATAAGCCTTTGAAGCTAAAGCCATCTATGCTCCTGACGGGCTAGATGGCTTTTTCTTACACAGCTACCGTAAAAGTCAGCCTTAGTAAAAGGCTGCTTAAGGAGACATCAATGCAAAATAACAAATTTCCTTTTTTCTTAATTTTACCTATCGGCCTCATGCTGTTTTCCTTCTTCTTTGGTGCCGGCAACCTCATCTTTCCGCCTGTGCTGGGACAGCAGGCAGGCGACAGCTTCGGCCTGGGTATGCTTGGCTTCTGCCTCAGCGGCGTAGGCTTTCCCCTGATGGGCGTTTTGGCCATGGCCATGAAAAAGAGCGACAATCCCGATTCTATGGCTATGCCCATGCATCCTCTGTATGCACGTGCTGTAACGATCATCTGCGCTCTGGCTATCGGTCCGCTCTTTGCTATTCCGCGTACTGCAGCCGTATCCTTTGATACCGGTATTTTATCACTTTTGCCTGCCGGTAGCGACACTGTGGGTCTGGCAATTTATTCACTCATCTTTTTCGTGTTAACATACTTTTTCTCTATCAACCCATCTAAAATTATTGCCCATATCGGCAAATTTTTATCACCACTACTTTTAATCTGCCTGGCTATCTTGGTTTTCTGCGTTATCAAAAATCCTATGGGCAGCCTGCAAATGCCCAGTCCCTCCTTCGTTGTTTCGCCCTTCTTCCGCGGCTTTCAGGAGGGCTATAACACTATGGATCTTTTGGCAGCCATTTTGTTTGGCTCTATTACCATCAAAACTATTGAAGCGCAGGGAGTTACAGACAAGAAAGTACTCGCACGTCTTTGCAGCTGTGCAGGTCTTATTTCCGCCTTCTTTTTAGCAGTTATTTACGCTTCCCTGGCCTATACGGGCGCAACCAGTATTAATGTTTTTGGTGTAATCCCCAACGGTGCCACACTGCTGAGTAAAATCGCCACCTATTACATGGGCTTTGGCGGTCAGCTGGTTTTGGCGCTCATTATTATCTGCGCCTGTCTCACCACCAGCGTCGGCCTCACCACCTCCATTTCCGGCTATTTTGCCGAGCTTACCCATAATAACATGCATTACGAACGCCTGGTACTGTTTATTTCAGTTTTCAGCTTTATCGTTTCTAACTTCGGTCTGGAAAACATTATCAAATTTTCTCTTCCCGTAATCTGCATGCTTTACCCAATCATCATTGCCATTGTTATTTTAAACATTGGCTGCTTTATTATTAAGGACGATCCTTGGACCTTCCGCCTGTGTCTAACCCTGACGACAGTGTTTGCTGTTTTTGACGGTTTGCGTGCTGCCCACATCCGCTGGGAAGCATTGGACGCTTTCCTGATGCAATACCTGCCGCTTTTTGATCTCGGCTTCGGCTGGGTACTCCCCTGCTTTGGCGGCATCGCCTTAGGTCTTGTTCTCAAAGCTATCAGAAAGTAAGGTGTAATATATTATGTCTAACGAAAAACAATGCAGCAGCGCCTCCTCCTGCGGACGCTCAAGCTGCAGCGGCTGTCCCTCTGCCGGCAGTGCAGCGCAGCAGGCCGCTGATTTGCGCGCACAGCTTGGCGCTCACAGCAGCGTAGGCAAAGTCATTGCCGTTGTCAGCGGCAAGGGCGGCGTAGGTAAGTCGCTGGTAACAGGTCTTTTGGCAGCTAGCATGCAGCGCAATGGTAAGCGCTGCGCTGTTTTGGATGCCGATATTACAGGTCCTTCCATGGCACGCAATCTTGGTGTCAGCGGCAAGGCACAGTCCTGCGAATTCGGTCTGCTTCCGCAAACCGCCCCCTGCGGTCTGGAGGTGCTTTCAGCCAACATGTTCCTCAAAAGCGATACCGATCCCGTTCTTTGGCGTGGACCGCTGATTGCAGGCATGGTCAAGCAGTTTTGGTCAGATGCGGTCTGGACAAACATTGATTATATGTTTGTAGATATGCCTCCGGGCACCGGTGACGTACCACTGACAGTTTTCCAATCACTGCCTATAGATGGTATCATCATCGTCACCTCGCCGCAGGAGCTGGTGGCTATGATTGTAGCCAAAGCTGTAAAAATGGCAAAGATGATGAACGTACCCATCCTGGGACTGGTCGAAAATTATTCCTACTTCCACTGCCTGGATAACGGCAAAGATTATGAAATCTTCGGCCCCAGTCACATTGAGCAAACAGCTTCTGAATATGGGCTGAAGGTGCTGGCACGCCTGCCCATTAACCCTGCCCTGGCCGCAGCCTGTGACAACGGCACACTGGCTGATTGCCAGGTGCCGGAAATCGAAACCTGCACAAATTACATCAAGGAGGCACTTTAAATATGTCTATAGAAAAGGTGCGCAGCTATCTGCGCCAATTTGCTGCCGACGGGCGCATTCTGGAATTTGCCACATCCAGCGCTACTGTAGAGCTGGCAGCACAAGCCGCCGGCTGTGAGCCTGCCCGCATTGCTAAAACACTTTCCTTTAAGCTACACGATGACAGCGTTATCCTCATCGTCACTGCTGGTGATGCCAAAGTTGATAACGCCAAGTTTAAGCACTTTTTTGGTTGCAAGGCTAAAATGCTATCTGCGGAGGAAGTAGAGCCTTTAATCGGCCACGCTATTGGCGGCGTCTGCCCCTTTGGCATCAACGAAGGCGTAAGGGTGTATCTGGATATCTCCCTCAAACGCTTTACTACCTTCTTTCCCGCCTGTGGCAGTCACAACAGCGCCATAGAGCTCACTACCGCCGAGCTGGAGCAGTATTCCACTAACTGCCAGGGTTGGGAGGATTTATGCAAGGGCTGGCAGGAAGAATAAATCTCACTACAGCAAGTAAAGAGGACCGGAAGCAAACGCTCCCGGTCCTCTTTTATTATTTCACATGATTAATTTTCGTGATGACGTTCCTTGTTCTTGCGCACGTATTCCATAATTATACCAGCAGTTTCCTCGATAGCACGGTTAGAAACATTGATAATCTGACAATGCAGGCGGCGCATAATCCCCTTAGCGTAGGTCAGCTCGTCGTTGATACGCTCCATATCAGCATACGTAGCCGTGTCAGACAGTCCCATAGTCTTAAGGCGCTCGCTACGGATCTCGTTAAGCTTAAACGGGTCAATCAAAAGACCGATAATCTTATACGGCGGCACCTTAAACAGCTCCTCTGGCGGTGCCAGCTCCGGCACCAGCGGCACATTGGCAACCTTAATCTGCTTATGTGCCAGGTACATGCTAAGCGGTGTTTTGGATGTACGCGATACGCCGATAATAACAACGTCCGCTTTCAAAAGGCCCAAGGGATTTTTGCCATCGTCATACTTAACTGCAAATTCCACGGCCTCCACGCGCTTAAAGTATTCATGATCCAGCGAATGAATGAGACCTGCCTGATTTTTAGGCAGCAGACCTGTAGTTTTTTCGATGGATTTGAGCATGGGTCCCAAAACATCCACTACCTCCACATCGCTGGACATAGCCTTATCGGCCATATGCTCGCGCAGCTCCGGCGAAACAATAGTATAGCAGATGACAGCCTTATTGGCAGCAGCCTCTTCTACTACCTTATCAATCTGCTCCCTATCCTTAACGTAGGGAACGCGGATAACATCAAACTTTTCCTCTACGAACTGACTGGTTGTGGCCTTGACAACAGATTCCGCAGTCTCGCCAATAGAGTCAGACACGGCATAAATAACAGGATTAAGCTTCGCTAGTATGATAATTACCTCCCTTACCCTCGGCCAGATCTACCAGCAATCGGGTAAAATTAGTTTTCGTAATACGTCCCACAACCTTATAGTTGCGTTTGGCTTCATCAAGAATTTTTACCACCGGCAGACAATCAATTTCGTTGTCAATCAATCTACGTGCCGCCGACGCCGCAGCCTCATCGGGCGTCGCTACAATAATCTTGGAAATCGGCGTCATCACCATCACTACAGGAATATCACGCAAATCACTGTTATTGATGGCAGCCTTCAGCAAATCCTTGCGCGACACGATACCTGTTAAGAGGCCTGCCTCATCCAATACGAACACAGTACCTACGTCTTCTAAAAACATGGTGACAACAGCCTCGTAGGCACTTTTATCCTGCGTTATCGCCACCGGCACGGACTGCAAATCCTGCACAGTAATAGCAGAAATCTCTTCCATTAACATTCCTAAGGTGTTTTTACCAGTATAAAAATAGCCAACCTTTGGCCGTGCATCTAGTATGCCGCCCATAACAAGGATTGCCAGATCACTGCGCAAGGCAGCACGGGTAACATTCAGCCTTTCGGCTATATGCTCACCGGTAATAGGCCCGTCCAGGCGTACGATTTCGGCAATTTGCTTCTGCCTATTGCTTAAAGCTATGATCTTCACACCCTCTCTATCAATACTCCATAATATAATTATAGTATACACTATTTCTTGTAAAAATGCTAGATTGCGTCCTAAATATTTTACAAAAAAACAAGCTGTATAGCTTATTTTGATAGTATAAGCTACACAGCCTGCGTTATTAAAATTTACGGCCCTTATCCTGCCCATGACCACTGGGAATGTAATATTTTGTTCCCACCAGCTCATCCGGCAGATATTGCTGCTCTACCCAGCCTCCCGGAAAGCTGTGCGGATATTTATACGTCAGACCATGTCCCAGTGCCTTGGCCCCCGGGTAATGTGCGTCACGCAAATGCTTGGGTACGCTGCCGCAGTTTTTCCGGCGCACGTCAGCACGTGCGTTGGCAATTCCCATGTAGGCAGTGTTGCTCTTAGGGGCATTAGCAATATAGCACACAGCCTCAGCCAGTGGTATCTGTGCCTCAGGCCAGCCCACAAAATCGGCAGCCTGCGCCGCCGCATTAGCCACCACCAATGCCTGCGGGTCAGCCAAGCCTACATCCTCGGCCGCGCAGATCACAATACGCCTGGCAATAAAGCGCAGGTCCTCGCCCCCCTCGATCATGCGGGCCAGATAATGCAGGGCAGCGTCTGCATCACTGCCACGCATGCTCTTGATAAAGGCACTGATAATGTCGTAATGCGCGTCACCCTTCTTGTCATAGCGCTGCAGAGCAGTACCGATAACGCTGCGCAGGGTTTCCACAGTCAGCACCCGCTCTCCCGTTTCCGGCAGCATAAACTCTGCCTGCTCCAGGATATTGAGGGCGCCACGTGCGTCGCCGGCAGCAAAGTCAGCAATAATAGCTATTGCCTCCGGCTGCGCTGTAAAGCTGCCGCCAAAGCCGCGCTCTGCATCGGCTATAGCACGCTCCAAAATCTGCTGGATTTGCGGCGGCTGCAGCTTTTCCAGGCGCACCACCTTCATACGCGAAAGCAGCGGAGAATTTATTTCAAAAAAGGGATTTTCGGTAGTCGCACCAATCAGTACAATAGTACCATTTTCCACATAAGGAAGCAGCACATCCTGCTGCGCCTTATTAAAGCGGTGTATTTCGTCAATAAATACTATCGTACGGCCACGGCCGTTATAACGATCATCCTGCGCCTTAGCAATGAGCTTACGTAGCTCTGGCACACCGCTGGATACAGCGTTGATGGCAACAAACCTTTCACCTGTAACATGAGCAATCACCTGCGCCAGAGTTGTTTTACCTGTGCCCGGCGGCCCGTAAAAAAGCACTGATTGCAGCGCATCACGCTCAATCATCCTGCGCAGAGGACTACCTGGGCCGACGGCCTTATCCTGCCCCACAAAATCAGCCAGTCTTTGCGGACGCATGCGATCTGCCAACGGTTTTTGTTGTGTTCTATCGTTTGCAAAAAGATTTGTAAAAAGGTCATCCATAGCTTATACCTCGTTTGGGTCAAGAAAAAATTAATCCCCACAATGCCGTCCCAGCTCCACGTTTTGAACCTGCATGTGCAGGTGGGTGCCTTCCCTTCCATCGCAAACTTCCACTCAAAGGAGGCACGTTTTTAATAGTCGGAGTATCAGGCTCCCTAGGTTAGAGTGTTGGCTCAAAACCTTTGGAGCAATGTAACGAACATCGCAGGGGTATAATTAACTAAAGTTGTTCAATTTTTATCAATCTCTATCGACATACATATAATACCAAAAATAGCAGCGTTTTTCAATCTTTCTATGCAAAATTTTCAAAATTTAATTTTGTGTTTTCCTCTTGACAACGGTGCTAGAATGTATCTAAGCAAAAAGCTCCGGCTAGTCTGCATCAAAGCAGAGGTGCGCCGGAGCCAGCTTAACTATAATTATTTAGCTTCTTTATCTTTTTTTACCAACAGGCTGGTCTTGATGTGCAGCTCACGCAGCTGTTTTTCATCAACGTCGTTCGGAGCCTGGGTCATCAGGTCAGATGCGCTCTGAGTCTTCGGGAAGGCGATAACGTCGCGGATAGAATCGCGCTGAGCCATAATCATAATCAGACGGTCCAAGCCAAAGGCCAGACCACCATGTGGCGGAGCACCATATTCAAAGGCGTTCATCATAAAGCCAAACTTCTCCTGTGCTTCTTCGTCAGACAGACCGATAGCTTCAAATACCTTCTTTTGTACGTCACGGCGATGGATACGGATAGAACCGCCACCGATTTCGGTACCATTGAGTACCATATCATAAGCCTTAGCATATACCTTGCCGGGGTCAGTCAAAAGCAGAGGCAGATCCTCATCACGCGGAGCGGTGAACGGATGGTGCATAGCAACATAACGTTTTTCTTCCTCGTTATACTCAAACATCGGGAAGTCTACAACCCAGGTAAAGGCCAGCTCATCAGGGTTAATCAGGTTGCGGCGCTTAGCCATTTCAATACGCAGCGCACCCAGGGAAGCTGCAACTACGGACGGCTTATCAGCAACGAAAAGCAACAGGTCACCTGCTTCAACCTCAGCAGCCTTTTTGATAGCCTCGATGTTTTCATCGCTAAAGAATTTAGCAATGGAGGATTTTACACCGCCCTCTGCCGGGAACTGCAGCCAGGCCATGCCCTTGGCACCATAAATGCCGCAGAACTTAACCAGCTCGTCCAGCTGACGACGGGGAATATCTGCATAACCCTTAACGTTGATGCATTTTACCTGGCCGCCATTAGCAATTACATTGTTAAATACTTGGAAGGTGCAGCCTTTTACAGCCTCGCTGACGTTCTTCAGCTCCATGCCAAAGCGCAGGTCCGGCTTGTCGCTACCAAAGCGGTCCATAGCATCGTCCCAGGTAAGACGCTGGAACGGAATCTTAATTTCCTTACCCAAGGCACCCTTGAAAATGTGGTAGATAAGGCCTTCCATCAGCTCCAGGATTTCATCCACCTCCATGAAGGACATTTCCATATCCAGCTGGGTGAATTCCGGCTGACGGTCTGCACGCAGATCCTCGTCACGGAAGCAACGGGCGATTTGGAAATAACGCTCCATGCCTGCTACCATCAGCAGCTGCTTAAAGATTTGCGGAGATTGCGGCAGTGCGTAGAACTTACCGGGGTTTACACGGCTCGGAACCAGGTAATCGCGTGCGCCCTCAGGAGTAGATTTGCACAGCATTGGGGTTTCAATTTCCAGAAAATGATTATCATCCAAATAATCGCGCATCAATTTAGCAACCTTATGACGCAAAATCAGATTGCGCTGCATTTCCGGACGGCGCAGATCCAGATAACGATATTTCAGGCGCAGGTTCTCATCGGTATCAATGCCGTCTTTAATATAGAACGGCGGAGTTTTGGCACCATTGAGCACCTCGATATCATGTGCCAGCACCTCGATAGTACCGGTAGGAATGTTTTCGTTGATGGTATCCTCGTCACGCAGACGCACATTGCCAATAACCTTGATAACGTATTCGTTGCGGATATCCTCTGCAGTTTTAAAGCTGCTGCCTGCACTTTCAGGGTCAGCTACAACCTGCACAATACCGCTGCGGTCACGCAGGTCGATAAAAATCAAGCCGCCGTGGTCACGACGCTTTGCAACCCAGCCGCACAGTACAACCTGCTCGCCAGCCTGCTCCTTAGTCAGCACACCACAATGATGGCTGCGTTTTTCTTTAATCATGTTCAGCACCTCTGCTTATAAAGTATTGAAATAACTAATAATATCATTAACAGCGATTTCCTGCTGCTCGCTAGTTGCCATATTACGCACGGTAACGGCACCGCGGCTCACCTCGTCCTCGCCAAATATTAACACCTGTTTTGCCTGAAACTTGTTGGCCTGCTTCATTTGCGCCTTCATGCTGCGTCCGTTAAAGTCATATTCTACCTTAAAGCCTGCGCGGCGCAGCTCGATAGCCGTTTTAAATGCCAAGGCAAAATTTTCCTTTTTGGGGCAGACAACGTAGGCATCTATGCTCTCGTCAAACTGCGGCAGCAGATTTTGCTTTTCCAGCGCCAAAAGTACGCGCTCCATACCCATAGCAAAGCCAATACCGGGGCGTGCCTCATCCCCGCTGATTTCCTGCACCAGACCATCATAACGACCACCGCCGCAAACAGCACTTTGTGCTCCAAGCGGCGCATATTGGATTTCAAAGGCAGTCTTGGTGTAGTAATCAAGACCACGTACCAGGTTGTGGTCAACCTCATAATCTACGCCGGCAGCAGTTAAAAGCTCCTTGAGACCTGCAAAATGCTCCTTGCATTCATCACACAGGCATTCCTCCAGACTGGGAGCACCCTCTCCCAGCTCATGGCAGTGCGGGTTTTTGCAATCCAGAAGACGCAGCGGATTGCGGTCATACCTGCCCTGGCAATCCTTGCACAGCTCGTCAAAATGCGGCTTAAAGAAGGCCTGCAGCTTTTCGCGATGCTGCGGACGGCACTTGGGGCAGCCAACAGAATTTATTTTAAGCTTCAAATCCTTCAAACCCAGGCTTTGCAAAACCTGTACAGCCAAAAGGATGATTTCGGCATCCACGTTCGGTCCCGGCACACCCAAGGCCTCCACGCCAAATTGGTGAAACTCACGCAAACGGCCTGCCTGCGGCCTGTCGTAGCGGAACATAGGCCCGATGTAATACAGCTTAGTGGCTGCGTCGTCCTTGCTCAGCTTGTGCTCTACGTAGGCGCGTACGGCGCTGGCAGTATTTTCTGGACGCAACGTAATGCTGCGGTTGCCGCGGTCCGTAAAGGTATACATTTCTTTTTCTACGACGTCGGTAGTATCACCAATGCCACGCTGGAACAACTCTGTATGCTCAAATACCGGAGTTCTGATTTCCTTATAACCATATTGTGCGCAAATCTTACGCACTGTTTCCTCCAGATAACGCCAGGCGTTAACATCTGAAGGCATTATATCCTTCGTTCCTCTAGGTGCTGTAGTCAGCATATCTATCCTCTCCTAACTGACGCCATAACAAGCATCAACTAAATAAGCTTTCCCGTTTTTTAGCAAGCTCCGCCAGATTTGCCGCATATACAGCCACATTCTTGGGCATATTGAGCTTACGCAGATGATGCCCATCACCCAGCGGCACCTTGCTGGCAGACGCAGGTCCCACGCCAATCACCGGATGGCGTTCCTCCATCATCTGAATGTTATATATACTTTCTGTACCACGTTTGGCATAACCAATATTAGCCAAATGCCCCAGCATATAATGCTGCCGGTACAGATAATAAGGATCCAGTCCCATAGTCTGTGCCACAACACCTGCCTGCTGCACCATGCGTGCTGCAACATCTGCTGTAAGTACCATCTGCTGCGATGCTGCAAAAAGCGGCGCCGCACGCTTAAGCGTAAGCGTATGCACCGTCAGATTTTCGGGTGCCAGTGCTCTTGCCTGCTCCAGTGAGTAGGCAATATCCGCCTCTGTTTCCTGCGGCAGACCGATAATCAAGTCCATATTAACGACAGGTATGCTGCTTTGACGCACATTTTCATAGGCCTTATAAAAATCGGCCACAGTGTGCTGCCTGCCAATCAAGTGCAACGTTTTATCATGAAAGGTCTGCGGATTGACGCTGATGCGGTTCACGCCCACCGCCTCCATCGCCGCCAGTTTACTCCTGCTAAAGCAGTCCGGACGACCGGCCTCCACAGTAAATTCCTGCAGAGCCTCCATCCCTGAGGCACCAGAACGCAATAAACTGCGCTCCACACTTTGCAGCAGGCTGGCAAAGACCTTGTCACTCAGGCTTGTAGGCGTACCGCCGCCAATGTACAGCGATTTGACGTGCAAGCTATGCATACCTAATAATTGTACCACATTTTGCAGGTCTTGTTCAATCAAATTTACAAAGTTTTGCTGAGATTCTTCATCCTGCGGTACGATCCCTGCGGGGAACGAGCAATAGCTGCAGCGCGAGGGACAATAAGGCACACCGATATAAATACCTGCATCCGTCAGGCGCGTTGCATCCGCAAGCAGCTGCTTTTGCCTCAGCACAATGCTTGTGAGCAGCTCTCCCTGCCCGTGCGGCAGCAGGTAAAGCTGCCGCAGCTGCTGCGCAAGCTCCCCGGACAGCACACCACCATCCAAAAGCTTATGCGCCAGCTTGCCAGGGCGCACGCCTGTGAGCACACCCCACGGCAGATCAGGCCGACTGCCTGTCAAGGCAGCAAAGGCCTCCAGCACCGCCAGCTTGGTGCAGCGCGCTACCTCGCCGCTAAGTGCTGCATCACAGCAGACGGCGCTGCCGTAGGCTGTGCCAGCTCTTGTGCGCAGCCTTGCTTCTACAACATCACGGCCATCTGCGCAAAGCTTTTTTATGCTTAATGTAACAGCGGCCGCACTTGACGGCGTATAGTCAAAGAACGCGGCCATGTCGCACACAGGCCGCGTAACATCATATTCTAATTCGTTTATCAGCTTAAAGGTGTTCATGAATCTTTTCCTGTCCTTCGGTTGCATGCCACAGCTGTTTGTATAAAACCCTGTACACCGCTGCTACAGGCACAGCAAAAACCATACCCAAAATACCAAAAAGCTTGGCACCTATCAGCAGACTGATGATGAGCACTACAGGGTGCAGATCAATCTTCTGTCCCATCAGCTTAGGCATAATCACGTTAGCGTCCAGCTGGTAATACACCAAATAGAAAATCGCAATATGCAACGCCATTTCCGGTGACTGGCCATAGGCGATAAACACCGCCGGCACTGCTCCCATAAGCGGTCCTACAACAGGCACTGTCTCAGCAAGTATAGCCCAAAACCCCAGCACCAAAGGAAACTCTATGCCCAAAAGCGCTGTGCCGACAGTGATTACAAAGCCTGAAATCAAGCTCAGCTTACCCATGCCACGCACATAGGCACTCAATGTCCTGCCAATTTCATCTACAACAGCAGCCGCACGCTCCTGCACATCATAATTGAACAGATTAATCAACATTGTGCGCAGTTCACGCCAATCCTTAAGAAAGTAAAATGCCAAAAACGGCACGATAATAAGACCGATAAGGCTTTGTACAATATCCAGGCTGGATTTTACCAGATTACGCAGCACAGTGCCTACAAAGCCCATTGCCCAGTTGATAATCCCATTAAAGAGCATATTAAAATCAGATGGCAGCAGAGGTATTTTAGACGGATCCTGCAGCATACTGTCCAAATCCTGGATATTGGACTTGGCGATAAACTGCGGCAGCTTTTGCAGGAATTCATTCATCTGCCCGAATAACGGCAACAGAATAAAGCCTATAATCATAAAGATAAATAAGCAAAAGGCCAAAAGTGCCAAAATGATCGCCACCACGCGTGAAAGCTGGATCATACCATGTGCCATGCGCACCTGCGAAATCACATTGACCAAAGGGTAAAGCGCAAACGCCAGTCCTACGGCCAAAAGCAACGGCAGCAAAAAGCTTGACAGCAAATATAATACATATGAAACTGCAGCCGTCACACCCAGCTTAAAAAAGGTGTTGCTGCGTATTTGAGGCCAGTATTTCAGCATAGCCGGTTATTGCAGAAAGGGATTTCTGCGGCGCTCCCAGCCTACGGTGGTAGTTGGTCCGTGGCCTGGCAGAAGCTTCACATCATCATCAAGCACAAGCAGCTTGCTTTTAATAGAGTGAATAATTTCCTTGTAGCTGCCTCCCGGTAAATCGGTGCGGCCGATGGATTCGCAAAAAATAGTATCACCGGCAAAAACTACCTTTCCCGGCGCATAATAATAGCAAAAACCACCCTTTGTATGTCCCGGCGTAGCATAGCAGGCAAACCTCATTCCCGCAAGCTCCAGCTCATCACCATCATGCACAAGGTAATCCGCAGGGTCACCCTTAATATCCTCGCCGATAAAAAACGAAAGATTACTGTTAGGCTCGGTCAGACAATCGGCATCGCCCTCACCAATGTACACAGGTGCGCCCGTAGCCTTACGCAGCGGCACCAACGCACCGATGTGATCGCTGTGGCCATGTGTCAGCACAATAGCTACAACCTTGGCCTTAGCCTGTTCAATCATGTGGGCAATAGTAGGATAATCTCCACCCGGGTCAAAAATAACTCCCTCGCCCGTTTGTTCGTTTACGGCAAAATAGCAGTTGGTGGCAAGCATGCCAACCTCCGCATGATAAATTTTCATTGTCTACCTCCAAAATTATAATATCCTGCTACTATCTAAAAGTATCGTCACCGGTCCGTTATTCACCAGCTCCACCAGCATATGCGCACGGAACACGCCTGTTTCTACAGGTATCCCTTCAGCACGGCAGGCAGCAACAAATTGTTCATAAAAATCATTGGCGATTTCAGGCTTGGCAGCCGACGAAAATGACGGACGCTTGCCGTGACGGCAGTCACCACACAGCGTAAACTGCGACACAGCCAAGATTGCTCCGCCCACGTCCTTTACCGAAAGGTTCATCTTGCCTGCGTCATCCTCAAAAACACGCAGGCCGCAAACCTTATCAACAATATAAGCTAAATCCTTAGCAGTATCACCCTCGGCAACTCCCAAAAGCACCATCAATCCCTTTTGCACACTGCCTGTAACCCTGCCGTCCACGGTAACGCTGGCACGGTCTACACGCTGCACAACTGCTCTCATTTTTGTTTACCTCCACCGCCGTTAGCTGTCGAAACGACACGCTCGGCATTATAAACACCCTTCATACGGCGGATACGGTTCATTACATATTCCAGCTGGTCCAGCGTCGTAATATCCAGTCCCATAT
This sequence comes from Segatella copri, assembly GCA_963597755.1. Classification (GTDB taxonomy): domain Bacteria; phylum Bacillota; class Negativicutes; order Acidaminococcales; family Acidaminococcaceae; genus Phascolarctobacterium_A. The sequence goes on along the minus strand of CAVBQX010000033.1, from coordinate 6,870 downwards.
GAATAGTAGCATTTTTATTTTTATCCGTATGACACGAAAGCGAGAAAATATTAATCTTCGTTTCGCTTGTTACGTTCATAATATCGCTCATCAGGCCAGGTCGGTCGGCAGCAGTGATCACAATGTTAACCTTATAGACATCATCAATACCGACGTCCCATGATACCTCAATCAGGCGGCGCTGTTCCTCAGGATTATTGCTCAAAACGTTGGGGCAATCCGCACGGTGCACCGAAATGCCGCTGCCACGCGTAATGTAACCAATTACAGGGTCTCCGGGAATAGGATTACAACAGCGTGCCAGCTTAACCATAATGCCCTCCTCGCCCTTGACAAGAATGCCATGGCTGGCCTTGGCCTTAGATTTGCGCGGCTTGAGCTCTGCCAGCACCTGTGCCAAATCCTTTGTTGTTTCCAGCTTCTGCTCTTTTTTATAAATTTCCACCAGCTTGCTCATAACGGTGTTGAGCGTTACACCACCATAACCAAGCGTAGCCAGAAGATTTTCGTCCGTGTCAATGCGGATCTTGGCACCTGCCTCCTTCAGCTTTTCGGGAGTCATCAACACCTTAGGCTCATAGCCGAGACGCTTAACCTCGCGCTCGAGCATCTCACGGCCCTTAATGATGTTCTCCTCGCGGCGCTCCTTTTTAAACCAGCTCTTGATTTTATTGCGGGTGTCAGACGAGCCAACAACGTTAATCCAGTCACGACTAGGACCATTAGACTGCTTGGAGGTGATAACCTCTACAATATCACCATTTTTCAAATGGTAATCTAAGGGAACAATACGGCCGTTCACCTTAGCGCCCACGCAACGGTTGCCTACGTCCGTATGAATGCGGTAAGCAAAGTCAATCGGCACACTGCCCACGGGCAGATCGATAACATCACCGCGCGGTGTGAATACAAAGACCTCATCCGCGAAAATATCCATTTTTACGGTGTTGACGAAGTCACGCGAATCATTCATGTCCTTGTGCCATTCCAAAAGCTGGCGCAGCCAGCTGAGCTTAGCATCAAAGCCTTTGTCACCACCACTGGCAGGCTTGCTGCCGCCGCTTTCCTTGTAGCGCCAGTGCGCAGCAATACCGTATTCACTGATGCGGTGCATCTCAAAGGTGCGGATTTGGATTTCCAGAGGCTGGCCACCGCTCGAAAGCACGGTGGTATGTAGCGACTGATACATATTAGATTTAGGCACAGCAACATAATCCTTGAATCGACCTGGTATAGGACGCCACATGCTGTGTACAATACCCAGCGTGCCATAGCAGTCCTTAACGGTATCTACCAGCACGCGGATAGCCAAAAGATCATAAATCTCACTCAGCTGCTTGTGGTCGCGCAGCATTTTTTTATGAATGCTGTAAAAGTTTTTTGGCCTACCCTGGATTTCGCAACGGATGCCCGCCTTTTCGACGGCCTCCTTCAGCGTAGCCATGGCATCATTGATCATTGCCTCGCGTTCACGCCGCTTTATTTTTACCTGCTCCATCAAATCATAGTAAATATCAGGCTCCATATAGCGGAACGCCAGATCCTCCAGCTCCCACTTAATGGTATAAATGCCCAAACGGTGTGCCAGCGGTGCGTAAATCTCGAGTGTTTCCCGGGAAATAGACTGTTGCTTGTGCACTGGCATATACTTCATCGTGCGCATATTATGCAGACGGTCAGCCAGCTTAATCAAAACCACGCGGATATCACGTGCCATTGCCAAAAACATTTTACGGTAGTTTTCTATCTGACGGTCTTCCTTGGAAATATACTCAATTTTACCCAGCTTGGTCACACCGTCTACAAGGTTGGCAACAACGCTGCCAAACTGCTCCTTGATGTAGTCCAGCTTATAGTCCGTATCCTCCACCACGTCGTGCAAAAAGGCTGCTGCCAAGGTTTTGTCATCCATCTGCAGCTCCACCAAAATGCTCACCACGCCAATCGGATGGATGATATACGGCTCGCCCGATTTACGCACCTGTGTAGCATGGGCCTTGGCAGCCAGCTCGTAGGCCTTATGCACAAAGGCCACCTGTTCAGCATTCAGGTATTCTGATATGCGTGCAAATAAATCATCTATGTTTGTTGCTTCATTCGTCGAGGGCATTGTCCCCACTCCCATCTATGCCAAATCAGCTGCGCAATAGCTCATACTGACTCAGTCGTATATTTTCTCTATAGATGCTCTCCAAACGCTCTCTTTGCTGCTGCAGCTCTACATAAAGGGGTGCGTCCTGCAGCGAGCAGCGCTTGATAGCACCTTTTTTTATTATACCATTATTATAGCTGATAAAACCAAGCTGTTCCATAATTTTTACAGCTTCTTCACTAATTTGTTCATGATTTGCGCTCAAAAACTTTTCTGCATCTACATCTGTCTCTTCTTTGAGGGCATTCATAACCAACTTATAAGCCAGCGTCATTCCTTCTCTATCAGGATGCGTCAGTTGCAGTCGCTTATACCCCTGCAAGAAATCATGTTGGTTAAAAAGAAGCGTTATATGTCTTGCTCCCTGCGTGCGCAGACAATGCAGCAAATCTCGCAGCGGCACAGGCGGCAGGTCCACAAGCACAATCTCTTCTGCTGCCTTTATCTGCGGATTAGGATGCGTCAGGCAGTCAGCATAGCCTGCAAAGGTAATAAAAGCGTCTATCCCCTGCACGCTTTTAGCAGGCAGACCTGCAGCATAAGCCAAAATATTGTTATGGACGCGCGCTATCCCCTGCAACAGGCGCCATTTATCATCGCTGCTCTGGCGTAAATCTCCCAGTGTCAGCTGCTGACGTATGCTCACTGCGTGCAATTGTACGCTTGTTTCGTTATTCCACTCGTTCAGCTTTGGCTGAAAGGCAACATCCGCAATCATATTATCAAACAGATACGGCAGCAAATCCGCATTATTCCACATCAGGCCGCGATAAGAAAAATCACCCTTGTCCAAAAGAAACTGCAGATGATTGTGATCCTTGCCCATAGAACGCTGATTGTGCATAAGCGCATTACAAAAAGCAAAAACAGGCGGTTGATTAGCGCAGCCGCAGGGCTCTAAAAGCGCCAACTGCTGTAAATCCTGCTGGGTAATTTCACCCCTGCCGCCCACAACACAGTCCACAACCTGATGCGGAAGGTAATCCTCTGGTTGCAGATGCGCGCTTACGTATGCACAAAAGCGACGTTTAAATTCCGGCACCAGTGCTGCTGGCAGCGTCAGCCCCGCCGCCTGGTGATGTCCACCAAACTGCGTCAGCAAATCACTCTCGGCTGCAATCGCTTCGTACAAATTAAGTGCTGGAATGCTGCGGCAGCTGCCCTTAGCGACGCCATCGTTAATACTGAATAAAATAGTTGGCAGATGGTATTTTTCAACCAACCGCGAAGCTGCTATACCTATAACTCCCTGGTGCCAGCCCTCACTTGCCAGCACTATCGCCGTATCTATATGCTGCTCCTGCGCCAGCTGCGCCTCTGCCTCTTCCATAATTTTGCGGCTTATTTCCTGGCGCAGGCTGTTTTCACTGTTCAGCTCGGCTGCTATCCGCTCCGCCTTGACAGCAACATCTGTCACCAAAAGCTCTACCGCCAGCTGGGCATGCTCCAAGCGCCCCACAGCATTCAGCCTGGGAGCTAGCCCAAAGCCGATATTTTCGGCGGTAATATCTGTCTGCGAGCAGCCGCTGACCTTGATAAGCGCCTTGAGTCCCACCAGCTCCGTGTTTGCCATAGCCGCCAGGCCACGACGCACCAGCTCACGGTTTTCACCCAGCAGCGGCACAATATCGGCAACCGTGCCCAACGCCGCCAGCTCCGTCAGCTGCTGCCATTTAGGAGCCTCGCCCGGTGTGCGCTGCTCCAACGCCTGGCACAGCTTAAAGGCAACACCCACACCGCTAAGCTCCTTGAAAGGATAAGAACAATCGCTTTGCTTGGCGTTTACTATTGCATAAGCTGGAGGTAAAATATCAGGCACCGTATGATGATCGGTAATAATAATGTCCAGCTCTTTGGGTGCGTTTTCTACCTCATGCAGGCCGCTGATACCGCAGTCCACAGTTATAACCAGCGTTGTACCACTCTCCGCGATTGTGCGCAAAGCTTCATCGTTCAAGCCATAGCCCTCACTTTTACGCTTTGGTATATAAGTACTCACCTTAGCACCACGCTGCTTTAAATAAATATACAGCAAGGACGAGGCCGTAATACCATCCACGTCATAATCACCATAAACAGTAATTTGCTCGCCTGCAGCCAGCGCCGCCTCCACACGCGCCACTGTGCGCTGCATATCCTTTAACAGAAACGGGTCGTGGAACGGTTCACTGCTGCCATATAAAAAGTCGCGCATCGCCGCTACGTCCTGCAGCCCCCGTTCCAATAATATTCCTGTAACAAGTGGCGATATGCCCAATTCAGCTGCTAGGCAGCTTGCTTTTTCTTTATTATATTCCTGTATATCCCAGATGCGTTCCTTCTGGATCATTGGCGGACACTGCTCCCCGCAGTAGTCTTATCTGCATGCTGCACTGCATCACCCGCTGAAGTCTGTGCTGCCTCGTTATGTAGCTGCTGCGTGTGTTGCAGCATAGAAATACGCTCTGCAAGGCGTTGATTTTCTGACTGCAGCTTCTGCATATCCTCATGCATTTTTTTATCCTTCAAATAATGTTTTGCCTTCATAGCCAGTAAAAAACAGGTTGCTACCAAAACGCCCAGCAGGAATGAGCCCAAAATAACCAATACCAGACTCATCTCAAAGCTCCACAGCGCAAAGCTAAGAGAGACAGTTACTGCGTTCTGCACAGCAAACAGGGCAACTATTATACTCAAAATGATCACTAAAATAAAAAGCGGCATTTAAATCAGCTCCTTTATATATAAAGTTTAATATATCATGACTGCTATAATTCTGTCATGATAGTAAAAAATCCTGCCACACAGGCAGGATTTTTTACTTTAACTATAAGAAACAAACACTTCATAAACCCGTCTGCAGCAAGCATCCGCAGACAAATAGTCAGCCTCTTTTATTTTTTGAATTCTGCCACGCCTTTGGGAATATCCAACACAACTGTAATAATAACCGTGCTGTCAGTAGCCTTTGCAGCCGTATCCATAAAGATAACGCTGGCACCCTTGCTGAGATAGTAATTTACCTCTTTTACAGCACCATTGTTGTTATTAGAAAACGTAAATAATCTTTCCTGGGCGGCAGCAACACTGCTCATGCCAACAACTAACAAAACTGCAGTCAACATTGTAAGCAAAGTCTTCTTCATTGTGTTCACTCCTTTTTTTCGTCCACATCTTTTTTCATAATGCGTTCAAGCTCCTGTATAAAATTACGCACGTCCGCAAACTGACGGTATACAGAAGCAAAGCGCACATAAGCGATTTGGTCAGTCTTTTCCAAATGCTGCATAACGAGCTCTCCAATCTGTGCGCTAGGAACCTCTGATTCTGTTCCCATACGCAGCTCGCGCTCGATACTTTCAGCAATTTCCTGAATCTTTTCGTAGGATACAGGCCGCTTTTCAAAGGCCTTAAGCAGACCGGCCAGCAACTTTTTACCATCAAACAGCTCGCGTCTGCCATCCTTCTTGCTCACTACGAGTGGTGTTTCTTCGTATTTTTCGTAGGTAGTAAAACGTCTGCCGCACTTTGGGCATTCACGCCTGCGGCGTATAGAACAGCCGTCCTCCACAGCACGGCTGTCAACAACGCGGCTGTCTCTATAGGCACAAAACGGACACTTCATTCTACTTTACCTCCATTTCAATTAGCGACGCAGCCATGGTGGAATCTCGTTGGTTCTGGGAAACCCTTCATTTTTTATGATGCCACTACCTGCACGGCCATCGCTGACATTACCGGGAGCATTTTTTGTAACAGGAGATTGTTTTTCAAAACCTGTAGCAATAACGGTAACGCGAATCTCATCGTTTATATTTTCATCGATTACAGCACCAAAAATAATCGTAGCATTGGGATCTGCAGCCTCTGTAATAATACCGCTTGCCTCGCTAACATCAAACAAGGACAGATCCTTACCGCCTGTAATATTAATCAATACGCCTCTGGCGCCATCTATTGCTGCTTCCAGAAGCGGGCTCTTAATTGCCGCCTCAGCTGCAGCCCTAGCACCACCTTCACCCTTAGCAGTACCTACTCCCATCAAAGCACTGCCTGCATTGGACATTACTGTTTTAACATCTGCAAAGTCAAGATTAATCAGGCCAGGCACAGCAATAATGTTCGAAATTCCCTGCACGCCCTGACGCAGAACATCATCAGCCACACGGAAGGCTTCCAGCATAGGGGTATGCTTATCAATGAGCTGCAGCAGACGATTATTGGGAATAGTAACCAACGTATCAACCTTTTCCTTGAGGTTGATAATACCGCTTTCTGCTTGTTTCATACGCTTAGGACCTTCAAAGATAAAAGGCTTGGTCACAACGCCTACAGTCAAAGCACCAATTTCTTTGGCACAATCGGCAACGACGTGTGCAGCACCCGTGCCTGTGCCACCACCCATACCAGCTGTAACAAACACCATATCTGCACCCTTAAGCGCCTCTATAATTTGGTCACGCGATTCTTCTGCGGCCTTTTCACCAATTTCAGGATTTGCACCTGCACCCAGTCCTTTAGTAAGCTTTTCGCCAATCTGGATTTTCTTTTCTGCTTTAGATAGCACCAGCGCCTGCTTATCACTGTTGACAGCGATAAATTCCACGCCAACCACGCCGGCATCAATCATACGATTAACTGCATTGTTACCACCACCGCCGACACCAATAACCTTTATATTGGCCAACGGTTTAAATGTAGTTTCTACATCATCAAACATGTCTTGCGTCCCCCTTAGC
>CAVBQX010000032.1:0-24183 GCA_963597755.1 Segatella copri | reverse complement strand
AGTTAAGGGAGTGCGGGTGAAAATTACTTATGGGATTGAAGATGATCGCAACACAAGGAACAAAAATTTGGTTACAGATTCTATAGTGAAAACATTAAGCGACAGATTTAAAAAATATAATAATTTCAAATTACAAAAAGGTAATAGTCATAGTAAGATTTTGTTGTGTGATGATGAGTTTGGAATAATTACCAGCTTTAATTGGTTGTCCTACGATGGCAAAAGCTCGAGAGAGGAAAGTGGAACCCTTACAATTGATGCAAAAGAAATCAATGGGATACGCTCCAAAATATTTGATTTTTAATTTTTAATTTTTAATTTTTAATACCATCTTGCAGCTGTTGGATAAAGGTAAGTGCGGTAGGAAATTTATCGCTTTAATTCGTGTGCTGTCAAGCAGAAAGCAGCAAAGCGATAAACATTTGCCAGATTAACAGCAAGCTGTTACAATAAACAGGAACAGGAAAACTATCTGCAGCATATTGCAGAAATCTTATTTGAGGTGATTTGAAAAATGAGTAATGAATTAACAGGCCGCAATGTCGGCAAAACCTGCCGTGTCCACTACAAGGGAACCTTTAATGATGGCACACAGTTTGATTCTTCGTATGACAGAGGCGAGCCGCTGGAGTTTACCTGCGGTGCCGCCCAGATGATAAAGGGCTTTGATGCCGCTGTTGCTGACCTGGAGGTTGGTGCGGAGGTTGATATCCATCTGCTGCCTGCCGAAGCCTATGGCGAGGCCGACCCTGCTGCCATCTTCACCATGCCTATTGCTAAGCTGCCCGGCAGCGAAAAGCTGGAGGTGGGCCAGCGTGTATATCTGACCAACAATTACGGCCAGCCTGTGCCCGTACTGGTGACGGCCAAGGACGAAGCCAATATTACCTTTGATGCTAACCACGAGATGGCCGGCAAGGAGCTGAACTTCCACATCGAACTGGTAGAGGTAATTTGATTGGCTTGCGTGTATTAAAAAGACAGTAAAGCTTTATTGCGTAATATACTTGTGCTTATGAACTACCTCCTAAAGCTGCGTACTTTAGGAGGAGCTTTTTTCATAAACAGGATGTTTTGAGGGGACGAAGCCTGGCTGTCAGTGCCGGGCCTTGAGGAGATTGTATGCTTTCGTTAATTTTAGCTAAGAAGATTTTTTCGTTATTTATTATTATGATTATGAGTATGGCGCTGGTGCGCTTAAAAATACTTAAAGCAGCGGATAGCAAAATTATGTCTATCCTGCTTTTGTACCTGTTTTTCCCGTGCGTCATTTTGGAATCCTTTCAGATTGATTTTACGCCTGAAATCCAGCACGGTATGCTGCTCAGCACCGGGGCGGCCGTGGTGGTGCAGGCGCTTTTGCTGTTTATGGGCGTGGCCTTAAAAAAGACGCTGCACCTTAACGCTGTGGAGCAATGCTCCGTTATCTATTCCAATGCGGGCAATTTGATTATACCCCTGGTGGTGTCTGTGTTGGGACCCGAATGGGTGATTTATTCCAGCAGCTTTTTGGCTGTGCAGCTGGTGCTGTTTTGGACGCATATGAAATCCACCATGGCGAATGAAACGCACATGGATTTGCGTGCTGTTTTTACTAACGCCAATATGATTGCTATTTTTGCAGGTATCGTGCTGCTCTTTACAGGCTGGCGTCTGCCTGTGCCAGTGAACGACGCCTTGCATTCCCTGGGGCTTGTCATCGGCCCGTCGGCGATGATTATTGCCGGTATGCTGCTGGGGGATATGAGCTGGGAAAGGATTAAATCCTACAAGCGGGTGCCGTTGGTTGCCTTCTTGCGCCTGATTGTTATGCCGTTAGGGGTGCTGGTGCTGTTAAAATACAGTGGCATCGCCAGCTTTTCGCCTCACGGCACCACCATTTTGCTGATTACGCTTTTGGCGACGGCCACACCATCAGCTACTACCTGCGTGAGTATGGCATCTCTTTATGATAATCAGCCGGAATATGCAAGCGTTATTAACGTGGTTACGGCAACGCTGTGCACCATCACCATGCCAGTTATTGTGTGGCTGTACCAGCTGTAAGGCTGTGATGCTAATACATGTGCTGCTGTAAAATAAGTATAGGCACACAGCGCTTTGATATAGACAATAATTGGCACCGTCATTTGTTATAATCACACTACGTAAGCTGAAAGCTGTGAATAGATAATATGCTGATGAATTAGATCTTGTTGCAGGAGGAGATTGCAATGGCAAAATTGATTTGTGTACCGCTTGGTTGCAGTGCAAGGGAGCAGTTTGCTGCCGAGCTGGCGCGTGAGCCCTACGGCACAGGCGTGCTGGTGCTGCCAAACCGTTTGTTGATGGATGACGTGCGTTCAAAATATGCCAATATTGAAACCATAGGCATGGATACGCTGGCGAATAAGATATTGAATGCTAATGGCTACATAAATTTTACCGAAATAAGCCGCCGCACCCAGGAGCTGATTGTGCAGGATATTATTGAATACATGGTGGAAAATGAAAAACATAAGCTGGACGGCTTGGATTACAGACCGCTCAGTTATTTTGGTGACCTGGAAAAAAAGCCGGGCTTTATCAAGGCCATGACCTCACTTGTAGGGCAGCTGTCAAGAAGTGGCGCAACAGAGGGCGAAATTGCCCATATTCTCGACTCCTGGGATGATAGAGGTGAATTTTTGGGCAGTAAGGACGCGGGTGTGCGTAACGTCTATCTTATGTACAGACAATATCTGCAAAACAACAAATGGTACGACCTTGAGGGCAAATACAGGCTGGCAAACACGGTTCTGAATAAGGAAAAGCCTAACCTGATCTGGCAAAAGATTTATATCAGTGATTTTTACAGCCTGGATAATTTGCAGATAGAATTTTTAAATAAGCTGGCAGGGTTTTGCGATATCACTATAGGAATGTGCTACGAAAAGGACAGCAGGGATATCCAGGAACGGCAAAAGCTGTTTGCAGCGAGTGAATCAACCTATCAGCAGCTTGTGGGTGGCGAGCTGGATTTGGGTGAAGGCAAAAAGCCTAAAATGTACAATGGTTTTTGCTTTAAGGAAGACAGGCAGCTTGGGCAGCAGCAGCGTCAGGCGGATCTGCAGCATTTGTGCGAGGCCTTGGGTACAAGCAGCGCGCCTGTGACGGCAGATTCTATCCATACCTATAGCTTTAGTAAGCAGGAGGCGGAAATGCGCTGGGTGCTGGCACAGGTGAAGCAGCTGCTGCGACAGGGGGTACAGGCCGGTAATATAGTTGTTGCTGTACGTGATTTAAACAGCTACAGCGGTCTGCGTCTTTTGGCAGATGAATACGGTATTCCCGTAGCTTTGCCTTTAACGACGCCGTTGGCAGCGCAGCCGTTAGTAACGACTGTACGTCTGCTTTTGGAAAGTGTTGTAGATAATGCTGATGGAGTAGATGCTTATTTTGCCTTGCTGACAGGAGGTCTGCTGCCGCTATTGGCAGATGTTGATGTGGAAGCGGCAGAGTCCCTGCGTGAGGAAGAATTCTTTACCAGCCGCAAAGGTGCGCAGACAAGGGTGCATGAGCTGTTGGGGGAGGCGCAGGGAGCATGGCAGCTTATGGAAGAATTTATTGCGGCAACGCCTGCTGCTGCCAGCATTGAGGAGTATATAGAGTCTATGAGCGGCCTGCTGGATAATTTGCAGCTGGAGCAGCGTTTGGGAGCGATGTACAAGGCTGGCAAGCTGCAGCTGGCAGAGGTAACGGCTTGTCTACGTACGCGCGATACTCTTAAACAGCTGCTTTTGCAGCTGCTTAAGGATTACCAAAGCTGTGGCTGCGCTAAGGAAAGGCTGCAGCTGCCCGAATGGCGTAGCCTGCTTAATGAGGCGGTGGCGGCAGAGCAGCTGGTTTTACAGCATGGCAGACAGGATGGCGTGCTTGTGACGTCTGTCGTTAATGTGCAGGGGTTAAGCTTTGATTATGTCTATATTATGGGCCTGCGCGAGGGCGAGTTCCCTAAGATAGGCAACGAAAACTGGATTTATAATGATAAGGAACGTGGCGAGCTAAAGTCATTAGGCTTGGATTTGCCTAATACAGCACTAGATTACGCCGAGGATGCTTTCTTTTTTGCTACGACGGTGGCAGCGGCACGCAAGGAGCTGTGCTTGACCTGGTGGAACGAGGAGAAGGATGACCAGGCTAGTGCCTACATAGATGCGGTGCAAAAGCTTTTCACTAACCTGCAGTCAAAGGCAGCGCCTGAGCGCGAGCCTGCTTCGCCGGAGGAGCTGGAGCAATATGGCAAGGCTTTGGATAACGATTGGCTGGCTCAGCAGGTAGGTGCAGTGACGCTTGCGGCTGCACGGGCAGACGACATTAGAGCAAGTGAGCCGCAAGGAGCGTATAATGGCGTTTTGACGGCGGCAGGCCTGGAAAAGCAGCTACGTAAGACTGTTGGTGCAAGCTTTACTGCCAGCAAGCTGGAGGTTTACGCAGAGTGTCCCTTCCGTTACCTGGGAGAGCAGCTATGGCGTCAACAGCAGTTTGCACCTAAGGATGATGCGGTGCAGCCTGCAGACGAAGGCTCGTTTTTGCATGAGGTGCTGGCGCGTTTTGTGGGTGACCATCTGCAGGAAAAGCTGGACCAGTATACGCTTGATGAGCTTAACGAGGAGCTTGAGCTTGCTTTTGCAGATGTTTTTCAAGAATACATAGATCAGGGCAGGATTGTTGACAGCAGCTTGTGGCAGGCCGAAAAGCCGCGCCTTTGGCGTTTGCTAAAGGTGTGGCTGCGCTTTGAATATGCGGACCAGAAGAATTGGGCGGGCTATACGCCGGCGGCCGTGGAGTGGGATTTTGGTACAAAAAATGGTAAGCCGTTGCGCTTGAAGCTTAGCGACAGAAGCGAGGTTACGCTTAAGGGACGCATAGATAGGATAGACAGTGACGGTACAAACGTTTTTGTAACAGATTACAAGCGTAGCAATGCACCAGGCAGCAAGGATTTGGCAGCAGGGCTGGATTTGCAGCTGCCGGTGTATCTGCTGGCTGCAGCTGGTTTGTATAATGGTGGCAGTAGTGTGAGCGGCGGCTGTTATCTGCAGCTAAACAAGGATAAGAGGGCAGGTAAGCTTGTTTTAGAGAATGTAGGCAACAATGATTTGAAGCCTGCAAAAAATAAACCGCCATATGCTGAAAGCTGGGAGAGCTTCACGGACTTTGCTCAAAATTTGCTAACGGGTTATATAGAAGCGATTTATCAGGGTAATTTTGTTGTTGCGGAGCCTGCAAATGGCTGCAGCGAATATTGCCAGCTAAAGGATATCTGCCGTGTGCAGCGTGGAGGTGGAGCGGATAATGACGGAGAATAACAAAGAGGTAAAGGAAATAGAGCCTTCTGAGGAACAATTAAAGGCCATAAAAACGATAGACACTAATGTAGCTGTATCCGCTGGCGCGGGCAGCGGCAAGACCAGGGTGCTGGTGAAGCGTTTTACGCATATTTTGGAGCAAAATGCCAACAGGATAGATGCCAGTAATGTTCTTGCGATTACCTTTACCCGCAAGGCTGCAGGCGAAATGAAAAGCAGGCTGCGTAAAAGCATGAATGAGCTGGCGCAGGGTGCAGACGGTGCCTTTTGGCGCAGGCAGTTGCTGGCGTTGGAGCGGGCGCAGATTACCACGATTGATGGCCTGTGCAGCCGCATCCTGCGTGAAAACCCTGTAGAAGCACAGCTTGACCCTGGGTTTATCCAGGCAGAGGAGTTTGAAGGCAAAGAGTTTGTGCTTGATTGTTTGCAGCGTTTTGTGCGTATAGAGCTGCGAAAGAAAGAAGAAACTCCTTTGCACAGACTGATTGGCCTTTATGGTGCGAGCAGCTTTACCAAGCAGGTACAAAGCTTGCTGCCGCATTTGGCAGAGCTTGTAGAGGAAGATTTAGCAGAGCCTTATAAAAAAAGTCTTGCACAGGTAAAGGAGCTGTGCCGTGAATTATGCCGGCTGATTAGTAATATGGTTGACAGGCGCAATGAGCTGACCAAGGCGGGCAACAAGGGACGCCTGCAGCTGGATGCGGTGGCAGAGCATTTGGATGAAATAACTAGCGGATTAAATGCCGAACAGACTGATTTTGCGGCATATGAAGCGTATATCGGTATTATAAAAGGTCAAAGGGGTGCTTTCCAGGAGGCTTTGGTGGTAATTAGGGAGTGTCGCACCCTAATTGACCAGAAAATGGCTGATCAAGCTGCTTTGCCTGTTGTGGCAGACTGGCAGCAGGTGCTGCAGGCTTTACATTGCTATATTCAAAAGCAAAAACAGGATATCGACTTTGTCAACTTTGATGACCTGGAGCAGCGAGCTGTGCAGCTGCTTGCAAAAAATGCTCAGGTCAGGGAGAAGTACCATCAGCGTTTTCAATATATCATGGTAGATGAGTTTCAGGATACCAATGATTTGCAGCGCAGGCTGGTATATCTGCTGTGTGGCGATGATGCAGATGTGCTGCAGGGAAATAAGCTTTTTGTGGTCGGGGACCCCAAGCAGTCTATTTACCGCTTTCGTGGTGCCGATGTCAGCGTTTTTGCCCGTGTAAGGCAGGATATCGTTGCTGCCGGCGGCCTGTATTTGACGTTAAGCACAAATTTTCGCAGCAAAAATCTGGTGCTTGATGTCTGCAATGAGGTTTTCAGTCCATTGCTGGGCGAGGATAAAAGGCAGGACGTTTTCTTTGAGGCATTGAATGCCTATAAGATGGATGGTGTAGTAAAGCCCAAGCTGCTGGAGGTTACCTACTCCAAGGAAGATACTGCGTTTAAGCGTGACTATGAGGCGGACGCTGTGGCAGTGGAAATACGTCGTCTGCACGATGAGGAAGGCGTTGAGTTTGGCAAGATGGCAGTGCTTTTGCGGGCGATGACGCATTGCGGACTGCTTACAAGGCATATGACGGCGCAAAATATACCCTTTGTTATTATTGGGGGCAGAGGCTTTTATGAGTGTCAGGAGGTTTTGGATATCTTGAATCTTTTAAAGGCGCTGCATAACCATCACCGCAGCCTGGAGCTGGCAGGTGCTTTGCGCTCGCCGTTGTTTGGCTTGGACGATGTGACGCTTACACGTCTGTTTTTGGACGGTGACGGTAGTTTGTGGGATGCAGTGCAACTGGCAGATCCCAAGCAGTTTGGCGAGCAGGGACCTTTGCTGGAGCGTGCTGCCAAGATTTTGCAGCGGTTGCGTACGGCAGCAGCATTTTTAGCGTTGCCTGAGCTATGGCAGCAGCTGCGCACAGAGCTGTCGCTGGATGCAGTACTTGCACGTCAGGGAGACGACTTGGGCAGGCTGGAAAATGTTAAAAAGCTGCAAAAGTTAGCGCTGGAATATTGTGCGGCTAATGCCAATAAGGCAAGCCTGGGAGAATGGTTGGATTATGTTGCCAGATTGCGTGCGGCAGATACCAGGGAAACTGCTGCAACGCTAGAGGCTGCTGATGCTGTGCAGGTGATGACGATACATCAATCCAAGGGACTGGAATTTAATACGGTATTTTTGCCGATGCTTGACAGCGGCAATGATACGGATACATCCGAAATTATGTATCTGCCAAAGGTTGGCTTGGGAATCAAGGTGATGGATGCCGAGGGTGCGCTGCAGGCGACTGGCGTGCTGCAGGCAGCCAAAAAGCGTGACAAGGAGCTGAATATTGCCGAGCGTATGCGTCAGCTTTATGTAGCTATGACACGTGCAGCGGAGCGTTTGGTTATGAGCGGCGCAACAGCCTTAGATGCCTCTGTTGATAAAAACAGCCTGCAGGAGCGGTCGTGGCTTAAACAGCTGCAGGAGATTTTGGGTGAAAAGACCATTGTTGAAAGAGAACAGGTGGCAGGCTCCTTGAGCGAGCCTCAGAGCAAAAAGGCACAGCTGCAAATTGAGGTGACGCCCGCATTGCAGCAAGCTATCGCCCCACTGCCGGCGTACGCGGCAGGCGGACGCAGCTGCTTTACGGCGAGCGCGCTGCAGACTTATCTGCACTGCCCCAGACAGTACTACTACCAGCAGGTGCTGGCACTCCCTGCGTTAGAGCAACAGGACGAAGTGGGTTCTGCGGAGCAGACAGAAGAAGCAGTGCTGCCTGCCTATGTAACAGGCCTTGTGGTGCACAGGTCGCTGGAGCTGTACCGCAGGGATATGTATGACAAGAGCGAAAAAGTAAAGCAGGCACAGTCTGCTTTTGAAAAAGCATTGTCCGAGCAGGGGCTGGAGCAGGCACCGCTGGCGCAGAAGCTGTTTTTTGAATATATTGCCAGTCCTTTGTATAACGCACTACCGACAAAGGGGCAGCAGCGCGAGCTGCACTTTTTACTGCCCACGGAAAGAGGCTTTATGGTTGACGGCGTAATTGACTACCTGGCGCAGGATGTAGATGGGTCGTTAATTGTCGTAGATTACAAAACTGGTTCTGCTCCTGCTCCTGGTGAGGTGAAGCTTGGTTATGCCTACCAACTGGCGCTGTATAAAAAGGCTACTGAAACAATTTTGCAGCGCAGGGTACAAAGGGCGCAGCTGCACTTTTTACAGGATTTGAGTGTGTGGGAGCTGCCCGATACGCCTGATTATTACGAGGCTGCGCTGGATTTGTGCACGCAGCTTGCTGCTAAAAAGGAAGAGGCTGACTTTGTCTGTCAGGCTAGGACTGGCTGTAGGTACTGCCCTTACGCCTATTTATGCACGCAAAAATAATGTACGACTCTGGCACTGATGCAGAAATTAACGGTGTCAGAGGCATTATGTTTATTGTATACATTCTAATATTTGCCTTACTTTATCTTGCGTGCAGTTCTCATAAAGGTATATAATATACCTATAATTTAAAAATAAAGCACACATTAAGAAGTGCTATGGGGGGACTGTAACAATGAAAGTTGCATTTTTTGCTCTAAGAGATTTTGATGAGCTGGCTTTTGCTGAAAAATTTAGCAAGCAGTATGGTATTGACTTTGTCTGGACCAGTGAATATCCCAACAAGGAAAACCTGAAGCTGGCAGAAGGCTGCGATGGCGTAAGCTTTACGCCCTGCGAAATTACAGAGGAATACGTTAAGATTTTTCATGATTACGGCGTGCGCTACCTGCTGTGCCGTTCTATTGGCTACGACCATATTCCCTGTGCCTATGCGCATAGCCTGGGGATGCACGTTTCTACCTCGCCGTATCCTGTTAGTTGCGTTGCTAATTATGCCTTGATGCTGATTTTGATGTCTGCACGCAAAATGCAACAGATTATGCTGCGCGCCTTGGCACAGGATTATTCTCTTAAAGGTAAGATGGGCCGTGATCTGGGTGACTGCAGCGTGGGCGTTTTGGGCACCGGCGCTATAGGCCGTACGCTGATTAAGCATTTATCCAGCTTCGGCTGCAAAATTTATGCTTATGACCGCAACGAAAACGACGAAGTAAAGCAGTTTGCGGAATATGTTGATCTGCCTACGCTTTATGCTAACAGCGATATTATTTCTATTCACCTGCCTGCAAATAGTGCAACGCACCACATGATCAATTCAGATGCTATCAGCCAGATGCGTGACGGTGTTATCATCGTCAACACGGCGCGTGGTGCACTGATTGATTCGGCAGCGATGATTGCCGCGCTCAAAAGCGGCAAGATTGCCGGTGCTGCCCTGGATGTACTGGAAAATGAAAACGGTCTGTATTATTACAACCGCATGGGCGACCACATTGACAACGACGAGCTGGCAATGCTGCGCAGCTTCCCTAATGTCATCGTCAGCCCGCACACGGCGTTCTATGTAGAATCCACGGTGTCGAACATGGTGGAAAAATCCTTTTTGCCGCTGTATTTTGAAGCGAAGGGTGAAGCAAACCCATTTGAAATTAAAATTAAATAAATTAAAGACTAAAGACGTCTGTTGTAATAAAACGGCTTGAAAAACAAAAAGGCCACTCAAAGTCAGGTTATGCAATCTGCTTTGGGTGGCCGTATTTTATTGTATATTTGTCAGTTTAGAGACTGCCGGCTCTGTCTAAGAAGCCGCGCAAAATATCGCAGGAGGCTGCAAATTTGGCATTTTCTTCCTCCGTAAGCTTAAGCTCGAGAATTTCCTCAATGCCGTTTTTGCCGATGACGCAGGGAACGCCTGCGGCAACATCCTTTTGGCCATATTCACCGTTGAGCGCGGTGGAGCAGGGCCAGATGAGCTTTTGGTCATGGAAGATGGCCTTAATTAGCATGCAGGCAACGTTGGCAATACCAAACTCGGTGCAGCCCTTACCGTCAACCTCGATATCGCCGGCCTTTTTAACCTTGAGCTGCAAATCGTCAAGATCGAGCGCTGCCAGCTCAGGACGTTCGGCGCGCAGCTGCATAAAGCATTTGGTGCCGATGCGGATGCGGGACCAGACGATAAAGCTGGAATTGCCATGCTCGCCCATGCACAGAGCCTGGATGGAGTTGCGGTTGTAGCCTGTAACGGCGCTGAGCACGCGCAGCAGGCGGTAGGTTTCCAGGCTGGTGCCGGTGCAGAAGCAGCGGTGCGGATCCCAGCCCATCTGGCGGCGGATGTGCTCGCATATGATATCTGCCGGGTTGGAGATGCTGATCATGATACCCTTGAAATCAACCTGCTTGAGGTGACCGATAATTTCGTTAGCCATTTTGATGGAATCATCAAACATATCCAGGCGGGTTTCGCCGGGACGGCGGCTGCGGCCAAAGGCCATAACGAGAATATCGGCATCATTTAATTCGGTGTATTCGCCGGCACGGATGCGCGTATCACGGCCGCAGAGAGAACCGCTGACAGCATCGTCCAAGTCCAGGGCCTGGGCTGCAGCCTTTTCCTTTAAGATATCGATGAGCACTATATCTTCTGCCTCTCCGGACTGGATGAGCGCTAAAGCTACGTGCGAGCCTACATGGCCGGCGCCTACAACAACAACCTTACGGGTTTTTAACATAATGAGAGCCTCCTCGCTGCTTTATTAAAATAGGGAACTTTTTCTCGCTTACGGTGGAGAAAAGTTCCCTAAAACTTCGAAATTGATTATTTGTTGGCTTCTGCTTCGGCGATAACCTTGTTGATGTCTTCAATCAGGGCGTCAACATCAATGCCGTGAGCACCAGCGCCCTGGCCGATGGTTTCGAAATGAGCAGCCATGCAGCCAATGCAGCCAAGACCGTATTCAGCAAAAACCTCCATAATTTCGGGGTGGTTTTGAACGGCTTCAATAATGCCGGTATCTTTGGTAATCATTGTGAAAATCTCCTTTTACGTAAATTGTGCACTAAAACTGTACGCTTTCATTATATCATTTACCATTACAAAAGCCAAACTTATTAAAGAAAATTTTTTGCAAATTATTGGCAGTTAGAGCATTTTCTGAAAAATTATTTCCAAGCAATACTAATGAGGTACTTGCATAAGTGATTAATTAACGATATAATGGAGAAAAGTGGCGCAAAGTGGGTAAAAGGGGGCGGCGAGATGCTTTTGGGTGAATATGAACACACTCTGGATGCAAAGGGTCGTCTTGCTGTGCCTGCTAAGCTGCGTGACAGCTTGGGAAGCAAGTTTATTATTACTAAAGGCTTGGATGGCTGTCTGTTTGTGTACGACATGGATGAGTGGCAAAGGCTGGAGCAGAAGCTGGCTGCTCTGCCGATGAGCCGCAAAACGGCGCGTGATTTTATCCGCTTTTTGTTTGGCGGTGCCTGTGAGGCCGAATGTGATAAGCAGGGCAGGGTGCTTCTGCCGGCCAATTTGCGTAAGCACGCAGGCCTCGTAAAGGACGCTGTGATTGTGGGCGTTGGCAGCCGTGCAGAAATTTGGGATGCACAGAAGTGGAGCGAGTATAATGAAGCCTGTGCTGAGGATGTAAACGAATTAGCCGAGCAGCTTACAGAGCTGGGCATTTGATATTGGTGCAACCTATGGAATTTAAGCATACAAGTATCCTGCTCGCTGAGAGCGTGGAGTTTTTAATAACAGATAAAAATGGTATTTACGTGGACTGTACCATGGGCGGTGCAGGGCACAGCAGTGGCTTTGCAGCGCGACTGGAGCCTGGCGGTTTCTTGATCGGCATTGATCAGGACGACGATGCGATTGCTGTAGGTTCAGAGCGCTTATTGGGTAAGTTTATCTGCAGAACGGCAGTTGCTAAGTCTAATTTCGAAAATTTTACCTCTGTGCTTGATAGCATGGGGATAGATAAGATTGATGGCATTTTCTTTGACCTTGGCGTGTCAAGCTACCAGCTGGACACGGCAGAGCGCGGTTTTTCGTATATGCATGACGGACCTCTGGATATGCGCATGGATAAGGAAGCTGGTTTGGACGCTGCTTATATAGTGAACAATTACAAGGAAGAGGAGCTTGCAGACATCATCTACCGTTATGGCGAGGAGCGTTGGGCAAAGCGTATTGCCAAGTTTATTGTCGCCGAGCGCAAAAGCAAGCCGTTGACGACCACCTTTGAGCTGGTGGACGTAATCAAAAAGGCTGTGCCTAAGGGGGCACGTCAGGATGGGCCGCATCCTGCGAAGCGCACCTTTCAGGCTATACGCATAGAAGTAAACAATGAATTGAACATTTTAGCGGCGACGATGGAAGCCGCAGTTAACCGTCTTAAAAGTGGCGGCCGCATTGGTGTGATAACCTTTCATTCGCTGGAGGACAGGATTATTAAGCAGACCTTTGCCAAGCTGGCTAAGGGCTGCACATGCCCGCCGCAGCTGCCAGTGTGTGTGTGTGGCAAAAAACCGCTGTTGCGTAAAACCGGTAGTATTGTTCCGCCTGCGGAAGAGGTAGAGGCGAATCCTCGTAGCCGCAGCGCACGTCTACGGTACGCAATAAAGATTTGAACTAAAACGCGTTAGAAGATGGAACTGTTAAAGGGTGATAGGGATGCTGGCTAGAAAATATGATAATTATGCCTGGCAGGAGCGCGAAGAGCTGCAACAGCCGGAGCGTCGGCAAAGACGCAAGCCTGATACGCGCAGGGTACTGCGCAATAGAATATTTTTGGTTGCGCTTACAGTGCTTGCAGCATATCTGGTTACTGTTGTGCGTAGCGAATACATGGTACAGAACGGCAGTCAGCTTGTGAGTCTGCAGAAGCAGGAGGCACAGCTTATCAGCCAAAATAATGAGCTGAGGATTGAAGTAGAACAGTTAAAAGGGCCGGAACGGATAATCGGACTGGCAGAGCAGCGTTTGGGCATGAGCGTTGCCCGCAGCAATATTTATTTGAAGGCTGCGCAAAATCAAAAGGAAGGCAATTCCCTGGCTGTAAATAACAAATAAACATAGCTATTCAATGTGCAATGTGATATAATTTGAATGGGTTTTTGGAAGGCAGCCTTTTGGCTGCCATTTCAATTTAATATCTATACGCAATTTGATGTACTAATATGCTGATTACAATTGATTAGTTATAAATTAGGAGGTTAATAAATGGAAAAGCAATTAGCTTCACTCCTCGCACTGCTGCCACAGGCTAAGGTCATTGGCACTGCAGACAAGGTTATTACGGATATTACTGCTGATTCCCGTACTGCGGGTGCAGGCAGTCTTTTTATCTGCCTGAAGGGTGCAACGGTTGATGGTCATAAATTTTTGGATATGGCGGTGCAAAAGGGCGCTGTCGCTGCTTTGGTAGAGGACGTTCCGGAGAAGCTTCCTGAGGGGGTAACGCTTATCCAGGTAACGGATACACGCGAGGCGATGGAGCTGGTTACGCCGTTCTTTTTTGATTATCCCGGCAAAAAGCTGCGCATGATTGGCGTTACCGGTACTAACGGCAAGACTACATCCACCAATATCATCCGTATGATTTTGCGCAAGGCAGGTCACAAGGTTGGTCTCATCGGCACCATCAACGTCATGATTAATGATGAGGTGATGGTATCGCACAATACTACGCCGGACGTAGTTGACCTGCAAAAAATGCTTTATGCAATGTGCTGCGCAGGCTGTGATTATTGCGTAATGGAGGTGTCTAGCCATGCGCTGGTCTTAAAGCGTGTTGCCGGTATTGAGTATGACTGTGCTGTATTGACCAATATCACCCAGGATCATCTGGATTTTCATAAGACGATGGAAAACTACCGCGATGCCAAGAGCCTGCTGTTTGAACACCTGGCTGACGGTAACAAGACTAATAAAAATGCAGTTTTCAATATGGATGACCCCAGCTCTGCCGTCATTAAGGCACGCACTAAGGTGAATACGCTCACCTATGGTAAGGGTCATGATAACGATATTTACCCATTAAGCTTTACTGTAGAGCCCAAGCATATGCAGCTTTTGCTGCACACTCCTGTGGGCGAGATGGACCTGGAGTTAAAGATTACCGGTGAGTTTAATGTGTATAATGTTATGGGCGTTATCGGCGCCATGCTGGCAGAAAAGATTGATAAGGAAACTATCTGTGCTGTGCTGGATGGCTTTGACGGCGTTCCGGGACGCTTTCAGCTGGTGGAGGCAGGCCAGCCGTATACTGTTATTGTGGATTATGCCCACACACCTGATGGCTTGGAAAATGTGCTGAACACGGCACGTTCCATCACCCGTGGCAGGCTGTGGGTAGTATTTGGCTGCGGTGGCGACCGCGACAACAAAAAACGTCCGATTATGGGCGCGCTGGCACTGAAGCTGGCGGATAACATCGTTGTCACCTCTGATAATCCGCGTACAGAGGATCCCGAGCTGATTATCGACGAAATCTTTACCGCATTGCAGGATGTACCTGCTGCTAAGCACGTTACGCGCCTTAGCGACAGACGTGAGGCTATTAATTATGCTTTGGCTAATGCTGCAGCAGACGATGTGATTTTGATAGCCGGCAAGGGTCACGAAAATTACCAGATCTTGAAGGATAGAACAATTCACTTTGATGATAAAGAAGTAGTTATGGAATATTGGAGTGATAAAAAATGCTAAAGGCTAGCGAAGTTGTGGCGGCTACAGGAGCTGTACGCGCTGATTTTGATTTTACGGGCGTGACGACTGATTCGCGTGCTGTTAAGCCTGGAGAGCTGTTTGTTGCCTTAAAGGGAGGCAATTTTGACGGCCATGATTATTGCGCCAAGGCTGTAGAGCTGGGCGCTGCAGGTGTTGTGGTGTCGCATGCCGTGGAGGGCCTGCCTGCAGGTGTGGCGGTGTTTATGGTGCAGGATACGCTGCTTGCTTATCAGCAGCTGGCACATGCCTACCGCCTCAAGCAGCAGGGTCTGAAGGTTTTTGCTATCACAGGCTCTAACGGCAAAACCTCTACTAAGGATTTGCTGGCTGCCTGCCTGGGTGCAAAGTACAATGTTGTCAAAACCCAGGGTAATTTTAACAACGAAATCGGTCTGCCTAAAACACTTTTGTCGATTCAGCCAGATACTGATATCGCAGTTGTGGAAATGGGCATGCGTGGACTGGGGCAGATTGCCGAGCTGTGCCGCATTGCCGAGCCGGACAGCGGCCTGATTACCAACGTCGGCGAAACCCATATGGAGCTTTTGGGCAGCATGGAAAACATCGGCAAGGCCAAAAGTGAGATTGTAGTTGACCTGCCTGCCGATGGCTTTGCCGTGCTCAATGGCGACAATGAATATGTGCTGCAGGCAGCGTCTAAAACCAAGGCTAAGGTTGTGTACTTCGGCCTTGGGGAGCAGTGCGACTATCGTGGCAGTGATATAGTTACATCGGGCGCGGGCACAACCTTTACCTGCACAGAAAAGGCAACGGGAAAGGCAGTCCGTGTACGTCTGCAGCTGATTGGTGAGCATAATGTGTACAACGCGCTGAGTGCTATTGCCGGTGCTGCCTGCTATGGCGTACCTATGGAGGACAGCGTCCGTGCCTTGGCAACGGCACGCCTTACCGGCAGTCGCCAGGAGATTATCTATATCGGCGATATTACCTTTATCAATGATGCCTACAACGCCAGCCCTGCTTCGATGGAGGCAGCGCTCAAGACTTTGGCTGAAGCTAAAAAGGCAGCGCGCGGACATGCACGCACCATTGCGGTGCTGGCAGATATGCTGGAGCTGGGAGCGATCAGCGAGGAGGCGCACCGTCGTGTGGGCAGATGGGCTGTGGAATACGGCACAGATTTTGTGCTTACCTATGGCCATGATGCTGCTTATATTACTGACGAGGTGGCAAAGCTTGGCGGTAAGGGCTTTCACTGTGATGATCGCCAGGAGGCTGCAGACACGCTGCGCCTGATGGCGTCGGCAGGTGATATTATCCTGCTTAAGGGCAGCCATTCGATGCAGGTCGACAAGATGCTGGAGCTTTTCAAATAATATATTATCTTTAGCATGGGCTTTGACCTGAAGGCTCCTGGAAATACTGACCAATAAAAATAGGAAGAGAGATTCATTCAATGTTAAAACTAGTAGGAATTCCTGTGACCGCGTTTATTGTATGCGCATTAATCGGCCCTGTGCTGATTCCTTTTTTGCATAGACTGAAGTTTGGACAATCAATCCGCGAGTGCGGGCCTGCAAGCCATATGGCGAAAAGCGGCACCCCTACCATGGGAGGGCTGATGATGTTGGCAGCTTTAGTGATAGCGCTCTTTTGGGGCAAGTTTACGCCGCATATCATTATTGCCTTGGTGCTGACACTGGGACATGCTGTGATTGGCTTTATTGACGATTATATTAAGGTTGTAATGAAGCGTAACCTGGGACTGACTGCAAAACAAAAATTTTTACTGCAGTTTATCCTTGCGGGTGCTTACGTCTATTTTGCTGAAACCAATATCCAAAACACTGAGCTGTGGATTCCCGGTGTGAACGCAGTTATTGATTTAGGCTGGGGTTATTACATTTTAGCCTTTCTGCTTTTGGTTGGCACCACCAACGCTGTGAACCTGACGGATGGCCTGGATGGACTGGTTTCGTTTGTCAGTCTGCCAGTGACGATGGTATTTGCGTTTATTGCCTACATGCAGGGAATGCTGGATGTAAGCGGCTTTGCTTTGGGACTGACCGGCGTGTGCCTGGGATTTTTGCTCTTTAACCGTCATCCTGCAAAGGTGTTTATGGGTGACACGGGCTCATTGGCCTTGGGCGGTGCCGTTGCGGCGCTGGCACTCTTGACACGCACCGAGCTGCTTTTGGTAATCATTGGCGGTGTTTATGTAGCTGAAGCGCTTTCAGTAATTATTCAGGTTACCTATTTCCGCTTTACGGGCGGCAGGCGTATTTTCCGTATGGCGCCGCTGCATCACCATTTTGAGCTTGGTGGTTGGAACGAGGTAAAGGTTGTGCGCGTGTTTACGGCTGTAAGCTGCCTGCTGTCATTGGTTGGTTTGGCACTTTGGCTTAGCTCGATTATGTAATTTGCGTACTTATATAGAAGGTGTTTTTTGTAATGGCTGATAATAAAGTAGTGATAGTATATGGTGCAGGCGTCAGCGGACGTGGTGCGGCGCAGGTGCTGGCAGACAAGGGGCAACAGGTGTATTTGTATAATGATAATCCCTGTGAAATTCCTGTAGAGCTGCACAAGGCTTTGTTGGCTAACGGCGGTGACCTGGCTGTTGGTGAAGCAGCCTATAAGGAGCTTTTGGGCAAAGCGCAGCTTTTGGTGCTGTCACCCGGCATTGCCTGCGACAGCGTTAACGTACAACAGGCGTTGATGCAAGGGTTGGAGGTGATCGGCGAGGTGGAGCTTGGCTACCGCCTGTACGGCGGTCATATTGCCGCCATCACTGGTACGAACGGCAAAACTACTACGACGACGATCGTGGGCGAAATGCTCAAGCGTCTGCCTGTGCCCTCGGCCGTAGGTGGCAACATTGGCCTGGCACTTTCTAAAGAGGTGGAGCACCTGCCTGCTAATGCCTGGCTGGCAGCCGAGCTTTCGAGCTTTCAGCTGGAGCGCGTAAATACGTTCTGTCCTGATATTGCTGTTGTGCTGAACCTTACGCCGGATCATTTAGAACGCCATCATACGATGGAGGCCTATGGCGAGGCAAAGAAGAATATTTTCCGTCAGCAGACAGCCGCGCAGGTGACGGTGCTTAACTATGATGATCCTCTGGTGCGCACTTGGGGTGCGCAGACTGAGGGTCAGCTGTGCTACTTCAGCCGCAGGGAGCAGCTTAAGCAGGGCATTTATACGCAGGAGGGTAATTTTATCGTCAGCTGGCAGGGAGATAAGCAGGTTGTATGCAATATCAGCGAGCTGCATTTATTTGGCGGCCACAACGAAGAAAATATTCTGGCGGCCATTGCCTGCGGTTATTTTGCCGGTGTCAGCATTAGCGATATGGCAGATGTCCTGCGCAATTTCCACAGCATTGAGCATCGCATTGAATACGTTGCAACTATAGATGGCGTGCCTTATTATAACGATTCTAAGGCTACTAATACAGATTCTACTATTAAGGCATTGGAAGCCTTTGCTGACGGACATATCATTTTGCTGGCCGGCGGACACGATAAGCTGACACCGCTGGAGCCGATGATGCAGCTGGCGAAGGAAAAAACCGATGCGCTGATTTTACTGGGCGAGGCTAAGGAGCGCTTTAATAAAGCAGCCGTGGCCTGCGGCGTGCAGAACATTATTTTGGCAGATAGCTTTGAACAAGCGGTGCAACAGGCTCATGCCATAGCGCATAAGCCGCAGGTGGTACTGCTGTCGCCGGCGTGCTCGTCTTATGATATGTTTAAAAATTACCCTGAGCGTGGCAATTATTTCAAAAAGCTGGTGCACGCTTTGGAGGGAGGAGCTAAAGAGTGAAGGTAATTCTTTCCGGAGGCGGTACTGGTGGTCACATTTACCCGGCGCTGACGATTGCAGACCAAATCAAGGCACTTTGTCCCGAAGCAGATATAAGCTTTGTGGGAACGCAGCAGGGATTAGAAAAGGACATCATCCCCCGCTACGGTTACAAGCTGCAGTTTATAGAGGTGGCAGGCTTTAAGCGTAGCCTGAGCCTGGATACGCTGCGCAGTGCGTTTAAGCTTGTGGCAGGTCTTTATGATGCCTACAAAATTATTAGCAGCGAAAAGCCTGATCTTGTGATTGGTACTGGTGGCTATGTTTGCGGCCCGGTTGTGTTTATTGCCGCGCTTAAGGGCATTCCCTGCTGCATCCAGGAGCAGAACGCTATGCCCGGCGTAACTAATAAGATTTTGTCGCGCTACGTGCGCAAGGTGTTCTTGGGTTATAAGGAGGCCGGTAAATATTTTCACGGTAAGGCCGAGCAAAAATATACCGGTAACCCTATCCGCAGCGCCATATTGCAGCATACGCGCGAGGAGGCCGTTGCCGAGCTTGGACTGGACCCGGCAAAGAAGACGATTCTTGTTTCCGGCGGCAGTCGTGGTGCACGTAGTATCAACAAAGCAATGCTGGAGGCAGAGCTGGCACTTTCGGGACGGCAGGAGGTGCAGGTGCTGCACGCAACAGGCGATGTTAACTACGAAGAATACATGGCAGAAATCCAAAAACGTGGCGGTGTAGCAGATAACATCATAATCAAGCCGTATCTGCACAATATGCCGGTGGCGCTGGCAGCTGCCGATTTGGCAGTTTTTCGCGCCGGTGCGATCGGCCTGGCTGAGCTGATGGCTAAGGGAGTGCCGTCAGTGCTTGTGCCTTATCCCTACGCGACAGCTAATCATCAGGAATTTAACGCACGTGCTGTGGAAGCAGTGGGTGCGGCCAAGGTGATTTTGGACAAGGATCTTACAGGCGATGCTGTTTTGGAATTTATTGAACATTTATTAGTGCATAAAGAGGAATTGCAGCAGATGCAGGCCGCAGCCAAGGAGCTGGGCAGGCCGCAGGCTGCCGAGGTTATAGCTCGCGAGGCTGTGGCCTTAATCAAACAATAAGGGAGGGCCTCGAGTGACAGATAATAAATTAGCGAACCTGCACAATATACATTTTATCGGTATTGGCGGTGCCGGCATGAGCGCTATTGCCTATGTGCTGATTAAACGCGGTTATGACGTGAGCGGCTCGGATTTGAACGCCGGACATATGTCGGCTCACCTGGCGCAGGAGGGTGCTATGGTGTACATGGGACATGCTGCCTGTCAGGTGGATGATGCCGAAGCTGTAGTTATTTCGACTGCTATCCATCAGGATAATCCTGAGCTGGTGGCGGCAAGAAGGCGTAATATTCCTGTGCTGCACCGCAGCGATGTGCTGGCAGCTATTATGAATGCGGCTGACGGTGTGGCAGTGGCAGGCGCACATGGCAAGACCACGACTAGTGCGATGAT
Organism: Segatella copri; assembly: GCA_963597755.1. GTDB lineage: Bacteria > Bacillota > Negativicutes > Acidaminococcales > Acidaminococcaceae > Phascolarctobacterium_A. The sequence goes on along the minus strand of CAVBQX010000032.1, from coordinate 3,966 downwards.
TTCCTGCATTGCGTCCGAAGGCGGCATTGACCCTACAGTAATTATCGGCGGCGAGGTAAGCAGTTTGGGCGGTAATGCACGTAATGGCGCAGGCCGCTTTGTAGTGGCAGAGGCTGACGAAAGTGACGGCTCCTTCCTCAAGCTACAACCGTATCTTGCTGTTGTGACCAACATTGAAGATGACCATCTGGATCATTATGGTACAGAGGAAAACATATATCAGGCCTTTAAGCAGTTTGTAGGCAATATTAAGGAGGGTGGCAAGGCAATTTTGTGCTTTGATAACCCCAAGGTACGCCGTCTGGCAGGTGAAACAGCAGGCACCGTTATTACCTATGGCGTTGATGGTGAGGACGCAGACTATACTGCAAAAAATATCACCTATGGTGTAAGCGGCACCGGCTATGACCTGTATTACAAGGGAGAATACCTGACGCGTGTGGAGCTGGCGGTACCGGGCAGGCACAACGTGCTCAATTCCATGGGAGCCTTTGCTGCTGCCCGTGAAATGGGTATTAGCGTAGACAGTATTTTAGCGTCGCTCAAAAAATTTGGCGGAGCCAAGCGCCGCTTTGAAACCAAGGGCAAGGTTGGCGATGTGTGGGTGGTTGACGATTATGCACACCATCCGACGGAAATCGGCGTAACACTGAAGGCAGCACGTCAGACGCAGCCCAAGCGCCTTTTGTGCGTATTTCAGCCGCACCGTTATACTCGTACCAAGCTGTTGTTTGACGAATTTTGCCGATGCTTTACAGATTGCGACGAGCTGATATTGACTGATATTTATGCAGCCAGTGAGGAGCCTATCCCGGGAGTTAGCAGTATGCATCTGGCAGAGGGCATCAAAGCAGCAACGGGTCAGGATGTGCTGTATATCGGCAAGCTGGCTAAGGCTGAGGAATATTTAGAGCGCGAGGTGCAGCCAGGTGATTTGGTTATGACTATCGGCGCCGGTGACGTATTTAAAATTGGCGAAGAATTAGTGAGAGAATTGGAGCGTAATGCAAAATGAATAAACAGGATGTAATTGCCGTTGTTTTGGGCGGACCTTCTTCTGAGGCCGAAATTTCGCGTGTGACTGGTGGTGCTATTGCCAGCGCTCTGCGTGAAAAGGGTTATAATGCCAAGGAGCTGGAGCTGGATCCTCCCAACTTGATTAACGAACTGCGTGCTATGGATGCCAAAGTGGTGTTTAACGCAGTGCACGGTAAATACGGTGAGGACGGCCGCCTGCAGAGCATTTTGGAGGCAGCGGGCATTCCTTATACCGGCTGCGGCGTGCTGGCAAGCGCTGTTTCTATGGATAAATCGGCAACCAAGCGCTATTTGCAGTCTGCAGGTATTCCTACTGCTCCCTGCCTGATCATCAACAAGCGTGATGCAGGTGACCTAAAGGTTCTGGCACAAAAAATCGTAGCTGAATTCGGTCTGCCAGTGGTTATCAAGGCTGCTACCCAGGGCTCCAGCATCGGCGTAGTCATTCCCAAGGCAGAGGCTGAGGTGGTGCCTGCGCTGGAGGAGGCTTTTAAATATTCCCGCAACGTGCTGGCAGAAAAATGCATTCAGGGTAAGGAGCTGACAATTTCTATCATGGAAGATGGCGGTGAACCAAAACCCCTGCCGATAATCTGGATTGCGCCGCATTCGGGAGCATACGACTTCCATTCTAAATATACTAAGGGTGCTACGGACTATCATTGCCCCGCGCCGCTTGACGAAAAAACAACGTCCTATGTCCAAGGCATCGCAGTTGCAACCTACAAGCTGCTGGGTCTTTCTGGCGTGGCTCGCGTAGATACAATTTTGGGAGAAGATGGTGTAGCCTATGTGCTTGAGGCCAACACTGTACCGGGAATGACGGCAACCAGCTTGGTGCCTAAGGCTGCAGCTGCAGTAGGCATCAGCTTCCCCGATTTATGCGAAAAGATTTTGCTGAGCGCTAAATAAGCTACTAACGAAGTATAACAAGGAGGGCAGCATGGATTCGTCATTAACAATACGCGAACGTCTGCGCAGACACAGACGCCGGAGATTATGGCGCCTGCTGCGTCTGTTATGCTTAATAGTGCTGACAGGTGTGGGTTGTGTATATGGCTGGCGCTATCTGCACAACCCTGCTCTTGCCTTTGGCAGTGTCAGTATACACGGCAGTAGTCTGCTGCAGGAAAAGGATGTTGTTGCTCTTGCCGGCTGTGGTGACGGGCCGCTCAACATTTTTAATGCCAGCCTGCCGCGGCTGCGTGAAGCACTAGCGCATGATGTACGCTTTAAAAATACTGAGGTGGCTTACAGATTCCCGGCAACGGTGCAGGTGATTGTCGAAGAACGTGAGCCTGCGATATATGTTGCTAATTCTTATCACAGCTACCTGCAACTGGATTATAACGGTACTGTTATTAACGTCACGACCACGATTCCTGATGCTAAGGCCCCCGTGCTGGTGGGAGAGAAATGTGGTAACATTTATATTGGCGATGTGATAGCTAATGCAAACGTTAAGGCCATACTAAAGTTTTTACAGCAGCTTACTCCTGAAGCAAGGCAGCGTATTGGTGAAATAGCGGTAGATGACAAGCAGAATGTGAAGCTGCGCATGACCGGCAGCTTTCCGATTATTGTGGGTAGGATACAAGAGCTTGAACAAAAGGCACCTGTATTCATGACAGTTTTTGCAGAAATAAAAGATAAAGCAATTAAGGCAGAATATATTGATTTGACCTTTGCTAAACCATACATAAAGCTTTTGCCGGATTGGGAAAACACGAATAAGTCGTAGCGGCTTTGTCTGCTACGGCTACTGTCACATCGAGGGTGAGAAAATGAAAGAAATTTTTACAATGGACTTTAAGGGCAAGCTTTTAATAGCGGTTGTGTTCATGGTACTAGGATTCATGCTTTCGGTACAGTATAAGGCAACCGAGCGTCAAAGGTCTGTCCGTATGGATAGAGTTGAAGATTTGTCTGAACGCCTGAAGGGGATGGAGGCAGAAAATAAACAGCTTTTGGCTGAGGTGGAGAGTCTGCGTGCAGGTGCCGCAGATGACCCTGCTGATGAACGCATGAAGCTGATGGCCGGGCTTACGGATGTAGAAGGTGCCGGCGTGGAAATTGTGCTGGATGACAGCAATATTGCTAAGAAGGCTAACGAAAACCCAAACCTTTACATCATCCACGACGAGGATTTGCTGCGCGTGCTTAATGAACTGCGTGCAGCTGGAGCAGAAGCAATTTCGCTGAATGATCAGCGCATTGTGGCAATGAGCGAGGTGCGGTGTGCCGGACCTACTGTTTCGGTGAACAATGTACGCAGTGCGCCGCCGTATACGATTAAGGCTATCGGCGCGCCTAAGACTTTGGTCAGCGCACTGCGCCTGCGTGGTGGCGTGGTTGAGACCTTTGAATTTTGGGGCATCCAGGTAAAAATCAAAACAGAGGACAAGGTGCATATTCCTGCGCTGAAGGTGCCTCGCACCTATGAATATGCCAAAACGGTGGAAAGCAAGGAGGAAACGAAGAAATGATTTGTTATGCTCTTGCAGGACTTGCTGTTGGCTTGATTGTCGGCGTTTACTGTCCTTTTAGCCTGCCACCGGAATATGCGCGTTTGCTGGCTGTCGCTGTAATGGCCGGTTTGGATGCGGTGCTTGGCGGTGTACGTGCGTCGCTTGAAGGCTATTATGATACTGAGGTTTTTATTTCCGGCTTTTTTATTAATGGTATTTTGGCAGCCTTTTTGTGCTATGCGGGTAATCTTATCGGCATAGATCTGTATTTGGTAGCTATTTTGATTTTTGGTATGCGCATATTCCAAAATCTTGGCATTATTCGTCGTTTATATATGGGGAAATAAGTGCAACAGAAGTTGATTACAGAAAATTTTCTCTGGCTAGCAGGAAAAAACCATGCATATGTTGAACAATAAAAGATAAATTATTTTTATAAAAAAGATACCCAAAGCTAAGG
>CAVBQX010000031.1:0-24184 GCA_963597755.1 Segatella copri | reverse complement strand
GTATTACGGGCTTATAGCCCGCGTCAAACCACCCGTTTGACGGGTGGTCATGATTTTTATTTACTTGCAATTACTTGTTCAGCCAGCTTAATGCGTTCCTGTTTTTCAACCTCTTTTATGCGGCAGCTGGCAAATATAGACCCCGAAACATTGTGCCATACGCTGAAGATGGCACCTGGTAGAGTCGCCAGCGGATTAGCGGCAAAGTTGGCACTTGCCAAGGCTAATGCTAAGCCACTGTTTTGCATGGCCACCTCGATGGCAATAGATGTTTCCTTGGCGTAGGACACCTTCATCAAGCGTGCTATTGCCAGACCAAGTCCCATGCCAATGCCATTGTGTAACACTACAGCTAGTAGGACTATGAAGCCACAGCTCATAAGCTTAGCAGCATTCACTGCCACAATGCCGTCAATAATCGTTACAATGGCAACGACGGAAACCAGCGGCAAAATCGCTCCCAGCTTGACGATGGTATCGTGGAACAGGCTGTTAAGAATGATGCCGGCGATAACAGGTAAAAGCACTATCTTTACTACCGAAAGCACCATGGCCATAAAGCTGACCTCCACCCAAGATCCGGCCAGGGCATATACCAAAAGCGGTGTCACAACAGGCGCAAGCAGGGTTGAAGCTATCGTCATACCTACAGAAAGGGGAACATCCCCCTTAGCAATATAGGCAATAACGTTGCTGGCAGTGCCACCGGGACAGCAGCCCACCAAGATAACGCCCAAAGCTATATCCGTGTCCAGGTTCATTACAACCGCTAAAAAATAAGCAGCCAACGGCATAATTGTGTATTGTAGCACGCAACCGGCAATTACCTCCTTAGGCCGCGAAAAGACTATCTGGAAGTCTTCACGTTTAATCGTCAGTCCCATGCCAAACATTGCCGTACCTAGGAAGATTGCAGTGTACTGCGGAATCCACATAAAGCTTTGCGGCCTGGTAAAGGCGATTGCGGATGTAAACAATATTACAACCGCAATATACTTGGACAGAAATCCACTTACCCTGCCGATAAACTGAAACAAGACATTTTGCTCACACATTTTAAATTTTCCTCCTTACATGTATGCTGTCATTTGACAGTCACGCTGTATACTGCCACTGTAAAGGCAGTCGGCGCAGTCTGCACTGCACCAACGGTATTGTATCACAATTGGGAGGAAAAAGCCATGCCTTGAGCGGCAATTTTATGATACTTCTAAAAGCTGTGCTGCCTGCACCTGCAGCTCATCAGCGATACGAAACACCAAATCCATAGACGGACGTGCGCTACCATGTTCTATTTTACTCAAATATTGTGGAGTAATGCCAATCTGCTCTGCCAGCACGCTTTGTCCAAGCTCAAGCGACAGACGGTAATAACGGATTTTTTGTCCCATTTCAACATACTTGCTTCCATACATACACACTTCACTCCTTTTAAAGCTTCTTATCTATAGCTTACTGCATTTGCAGTCTTGCTGCATGTAAAAAAAGGTGCGTAGTCTTAGATCTTAGTACTAAAAGCTTAACCTTTCCCTTAGCTTATCTATAGTATAAAAAATAGGATAGCCATATACTGACTATCCTAAATTTTTTTGTCTACTTAGTTTTAATTCACCGGCAACTCTTGCCTGTCTACTACTTCTAATAGATCGCCCTGACTGCGTAGCCAAATGTCTATTCCCTGCCCAAAGACCTCAGCTTCAATCAGCGTGCCGCGTTCATCCTCGCCCAGCACCCTGGCCGTTGGCAGTCTGTCAAGCACATATTCACAGCTTGACCCCTTAAAGTAAAAGCGCAACCGCTGCAAACGTCCACCATACATAAACTGTACACGCTTACGGAACTCTCCCTCCTTAAAGCGTTTGGCGTAGGGCACATTAAAGTGCTTTTCTGTAATTTGGTAGCGGCTAATTCTGTCTATGCGGTAAATAGTTGGGAAAGGATCGTCCAAAGCCTCCTGACAGATGTTTTCCTGCTCACGCGGAACGATGAAGCCAACAAGATAAAAATAGAATTCTGAAAACATTATTCCCACCGGCTGCAGCAGGCGGTCAACCTTGGTTGCATCGCCACGGCGGTATTGAAGCAAAACTTCAAGCTGTGCACGTACAGCGCCACCAAGCTCCCAAATTTTTTTCAAGACCATATCTCGATGCTGTGGTTCCACATAAAGTAGCTTTTCATTACCTATGAGTTCGTTTACACGTTGCTGTTCTGTTTTGGGAATACAGCAGTCAATTAGCTTATCAATAATGGGATACAGCTCTTTTTTGGTAAAGGCCCTGCTTTCCAACAGAATTTTGAGCGTAGCAAAAACCTCCTCGTTTGCCAAAAGATTACGCGAAGGCGGCACCAGCTGATATGCTCCCAGCTGCTTGTTATAAACCAAATCCTGGACTATTCCGGATGCTTCATTCTGCTCATGCAAAAAAGACCGTAAGTCATCTATATCACGCTGGATAGAACGCAAGGAACAGCCAAAACGGTTTGCCTCTTCCTTTTTGTAAAGCAATTTGCCATCTACCAGCCGCGAATACATATATAACAAGCGGTCCTTAGCAATACGTAAATCAGTCATTATCATAGCCTCCCTGCTTAATTTTAGTGCAAAGCGGTTGCCGAAATTAATCTGTGCGTATACTAATTATAGCACGTTTATTCTCTTTAGCAAACACCTTACCACTAAGCTTACCTTAATTGTAATACAGCAGGTAGACATATATTGTCAATCTGTAAATTTAATCATCCATTTCCACTTGAACAAGCTTCCCCGCGCTTATTTGCAGTGTATCGGCAATCCTGAACAACAAATCCAAGCTTGGTCTGGCAGATCCATGCTCAAGCTTACTTAAATATTGTGGCGTAATGCCCACTTTTTCTGCAAAGCTTCCCTGATCTAGATTCGCAATTGTCCGATAATAGCGTATTTTGGCACCAATCAGCACATACCTTTCCGCAAACAACTAACTGTACTCCCTTCGAAACATTTCTTCAGTGTATTATCTACATTATAATAAAAATATTTTATTTTCACTTGCCTTTGTAGATTAAGTGCTTGCACCTATAGGTTAACGTTTTCTAGATAAAATAAATAAAAAACTGCTCCCCCATTAACTTATGAGAGAGCAGTAAGAAAGCTTAGAACTGGCCGCTTACCATAAAGTGCAGGCGGCTTGAATCAACGTGCTTACCATTGATATCCTTTTCAAATGGCACGCCAAGTGCCAGGCTAGCTGAAACTCTGCCCCACAGGCTGCTGCGCACGCCAAAGCCTGCGCTGGTGAGCATGCTGTCATCAAAAGCACTGTCGCCAAATACCTTGCCATGATCGATAAAGCCAAATACACTGGTCTTTTTATCCTTAGTCACAGGCACGATGTATTCCAAGCCCACGCTGTAACCGCTATCGCCGCTCAGCAGACTTTCCTTGTAGCCGCGGACGCTGTACATACCGCCAATGTAGAACTGACGCGCACTAGGCATATAATTGTTAAAGCCCAGTTGTCCGTCCAGGCGGGCGCTGATCATCTGTCCATGTTGGTATAGCTTTTGGTAAATACCATTAAGGGAGTACAGACCAAAGTTCTTGTCGTCATCCAAAATGTTGGTGTGAGTGCCGAAGTTAAAGCCATGCTTTTGGTAGATGATGCTGCTGTCTCCGTAATTTGCTACGGAATAGCTGGCAGTAACGCCTTTGATAGTATCATCCAACCAATGGTTGCCGGCAAAATCTGTCTTGGAGTTTTGCTGACCAAAATCCAGGCTGGCCTCTGTGCGCAGCTTTTCGGTAACAACAAGCGGCTGCGATACACCGATGCTGGCTGCATAAGCGTGGCCACGCACGTTGAGAGCCTCCAGCGGACCATCCGTAATATGAACGCTGTTGGTGCTGTACTGCACATTAAGCTTAGTGCCGCTGTGACCCATAGGACGAGAATAGCTCAGGCCAAAGCTCTTGGTGCCGTCAGAGAGCATGGTGCTCATACTCAGGGCATCACGCACACCTGTCAGGCTACGGTCAGTAAAGAACAGGCCTGCACGGTATTCACCACTAGTATCACTGCCTGCGTTATCGGTATACACTGTCCAGACAATGTTTTGCGGCTCATAGGCAGCAATCACGTAATCTGTAGTGCCGGGCTCACTGCCTGCCTGCATGGTAACGCGCAGCTGGGCATCGTTAGCAGCGTTAAAGCGCAGCAAATCCTTGTTAACCTTGTTGATATTAGCAACACTGCCCTGCTTCAAGGCAAGGCGTTTGGTAATATAGCTGCTTTTAGTATGCTTGTTGCCTTCCACTACAACGTTGTTAGTTTTACCCTCAATAAGAGCAATGTGTACTACGCCCTGCTTAATTGTCTGTGCAGGTAGCATTGCACGACAGGTGTAATAGCCTTGCTCAGAGTACATCGCATTGATTTTATTTACCAGTTCATACAGATCCTTAACCCCAACCTCGCGGTCCAGGTAAGGCGCCTTCAGCTCATCAAGCTTAGCGGCATCAAGCACGCTGCTTTCATCAATATTGATTGTAGAAAGCTTAAAGGTGATGTCTGCTTCCTGCTTGCCTTCAGCATTCCCTGCCTGCTCCACCTTGCTGGTGCCTTTGGCCTTGTCCTCCTCCAGCTGGCGGGCAATACGCTGGCGCTCCAAATATTCACGGGTACGGTTAGCCGATACGCCGGCGTCATTCAAACCACTCTCGCGATATTGTCTTTGCTGCTCCGGGGTGGGAGTATAAGCTGCAGATACGCTAGCAGCTGTGGAACAGATAAACAAAGCTGCCAATAACGCACTGACAGATTTTTTCTTCATAACACAACACTCCTTTTATTCTATCTCAGGCTTTGCTTCTTCTCATTGGCGTAAAGCAATTGATTACATTTACTCTGCACTTATTATAGCATCCCGGTATATACCGGACAATAAAAAGCTATAAAATAATCGGCAATCTGTATGTGTATAAAAATGTGCACCCCGCTCCCAGAGCGGGAGCCAAGAAAGCAGGGTGCACTTAACAAATACACTATTAATCCTTTACTTCAATCTTTACTGCTTCCGTTTCTTCATCTTCTGCGTCATACAAATTGTAACGCTCGTACAACGGAATCAGGCTGATGTCGCCCCTGAGTGCAGCTTCTTCAAACAATGTGCGATACAGCAGCCAATCATCAGCAGCATAGCGCTGGCTGTACACGTAACGGTAGTCGTTCTTGTGCAGCAGTACGCCATTGCTGTCCTGGCGGGTGCCGTTCTTGTTAAAGAAGAGATACATCCAGCTGTTATCGGCAGGGTTGTTCCAGCTATCCCAGGCTTCATCGCTCATGCCAGGGTTGTGGTGTGCGTAATCCTGCCAGTAGATAGTATCTGCATGTTCAGGCTTCGGATCCTTGCCATAAACAATGGTATGTACAGTATCGGTAGAAATATCCACGCGATCCTCAACAGCCAGCTTATGGATTGCCAGCTCTGCGGAATCGGGCACGTGCAGTTCCATCCTCTTTACCCACAGCTTGTCGATATCCAGCTTACCGTTGATGCGGTGGAAGTTGAGTATCAGTTGGTCTGCCGGGATGTGCTTGCCATCTGCAGTACCAACGGTATCTAACTGCAACTGCAGCAAAGTACCGTCGCCGGTCTGCCAAATGCCATGGTTGTCAAAGCAGCTATCCGGATCAAGCAGGCCGCTATCCTTGTTGGCAGTATCATGCAGGTAGACGTTGTTGCCCATAATTCCCAGAATGCTGCTCACATAGGTTTGCTTGCCATGGATTTCGCTCTTAACGGTTTCGCCTGCGTCATTAGTATGCTCGTAGCTTTCGGCTTTGTAGTATACGTTGTAGGCATCCACCTTATCGGTGTTGATGTTACCGTTTTGCGAGGTGATAGTAGCATTGCCCTTCTTGGCGATAATTTCTACCATACCCTGCTCGATAGCGTCTGCTACAGCATCCACGTCCTTATAAGCCTTGATCACGATATTGCCATTTTGCGAGGTTGCATTTTCCTTCAGGCTTACCTGATCATTGATGGAATACATTTCTACATTGTTTTTGCCTTCGATAACACCGCCGGACAGGCTCAGCTTACCATTAGTCTGGTAGTAGATGTTGCCTGTTGCCGATGCGTCCTCAATCTCATCCGAGCCTGCAATTACTTTGCCGATGTTAGTAATGCTTTCGTTAGCATATACGGAGATATTGCCCTTGGCATTCATATTTGAGTTATTGACAATCTTACCGGTATCTGCCATGAGCGCAATATCGCCGCCTGCGTTGAGGTCGGTGCCACGCTGGCCGTCGTAGTAGTTGTAGATATCCTTTTTAGCGTACATATCAATGTCGCCTGCGGCCTTGATATTAGCATCATTCATGATTTCAATGCTATCGGTTCTGGAGATGAACTGCAGCTTGTCACCAGGATTGGTGCCTGTTGCCTCATAGGAATGAGCTGCATCGTTATCAATCGTCAGCTTGTTGTACGCATCCAGGGTTACGTTCTGACCCTTGATATTACCATTGTTGATGATGGTGCCAGGGGTTACTACATTACCATCTGCATCGTACAGGTTATCCTGAGACTGCAGCAGCACATCACCGTTTTCAGCAACAATGTTGCCAAGATTGTCAATCAGGCCACCCTCGGTGATCAGGTTAACGTCGCCCTTAGCGGAGCTCAGCTGCTTGCCATCAGCAGAGTTGATGATGCCTGTAGTAGCCTGTACGTTCAAATCACCCGTAGCATTCAGGCTGTCCTGCTTCTTGATCAATACCTTGGCTGCAGTAGAGATCAGGTTCAGCTCATCAGCAGTGGAAGTAATGCTGCCGCCATCGATGTACAAATCATCGTGGGACTTTGCGGTTACGCTCTTGCCAGTTACGTCGCCGGCATTCTTAACGCTGCCGTTTACACTTTCCATCCAAACATCGCCTTGTGCCGCAAAAATTATACCGTCGTTGCTCAGCGTGTCCTCCTGCGTAATCAACGTGATGTCATTGCCTGCTGTGAGGACGTTGCCTGCACTGTTCCAGATTCCCTTCTGCGCTTCAACAACCAGGTCATTAGCAGCATTCAGCTTAATGTTACTATCCAATGTTACCTTACCACCTGTAGAAACAAGCTTCAGCACATCGTTATTATCAGTACCTGTTGCAGTGATGGTGCGTTCCTCACCAGATACGTGCAGGTCCTTAGCTGCCTGAACGGTGACGCTCACGCCTGTAATATCGCCGCCAAAGTCAACTGCACCCTCATCAGAGCGGATAAGCACGTCGCCTGCTTCGGAAACGATGTTGCCGTTGGTGGTGGTTACGTCGTTTTTGCCTGTCAGGGTTACGCCGCCAAAACCTTTGATCTGGCCGTTGGTGGTCAGCGTATCGCCTGCGTTGACAAAGATGCTGCCGATATCGGCCTTAACTGTACCGTTTTGGCTAATAGCGCCGCCTGCCTGCATATTGATATCACCCAATGCGGAATAAATACCTGCGTCGCTGACAATGCTGCCGGTTTCAGCGGTGATGTCAACATTGTTCATAGCGTTGATCTGAGCCGCTTCTACAATGCTGCCGCCCGCATATTGCTCTACGTTCATGGCCTCAAGGTTGCCGCTGTTATTGATATTGCCGCCTGCCTGCATATTTATGTCGCCATCTGCGTCAAGCTTAGCGGTATTAGTGATGTCGTTATCAGCGATGAAGTTAATGTCATCATAGGCAGTAACCACGCCTTCATTTGTAACATTCATGCCGTCTAAGAACACATCACCGCCGGTGCTGGTGATTGTTGCTCTGTTGGTTACATTGCCGCTGCCAACCATGCTTACGTCATTGCCAGCAGTGATGGTGGCAATGCCTTGGAGGATATCGTTGCCGTAAATGCTGATGCTGCCGTTATTAGCAGTGAGATTTGCATTATTGGTTACGTTACCGCTAGTGCTGATTAAGATATCGCCATAGGCAGAATTCATTCTGCCAGCAGAATTATTACGAATGTCGCCGCCGGCAAGTAGACTGATATTACCTGTTGCGTCAATCTTGCCATTTCCCTTAACGTCGCCATTGGTGATAGTGGTCTTAGCATCCAGCGTTACAGTAGCCTCGCTGACATCTGTACCCTTGGCGCTAATGTCGCCCGTGTTAGTAATACCTGCGTTTTCCGAGGTAAGGTCAATATAGCCTGTACCTGCTTTAATATCGCCTTCATTTTGCAGTACATCATATGCACTGAGTTCCACATTATTGGCAGCAGAGATATTGCCGCTGTTGGTAACTGTAGATTTAGTGCTTGTAAGCGTTACGCTACCATTATCCGAGGTCAGCATTCCGTCGCCCATTTGAGGCTCGCCCTCTACGCCGCCGTTATACAGGCTCTTAACTGCATTCATGGTAATACTACCATCAGCAGTAATAATGCCATAGTTGGTGATAGTGCCGCCGGAATCCAGGCTTACATTACCTGCTATGCTGAATAAGCCATCATTGTTACGGATGAAGTTTTCGGTCGTGCCGTCGCTGCTGCGTGCTACAAGGGAGATGTTATCCAAAGCTATCATGTTGCCGCCATTGCTTACGATACCGCCGCCGGCAGTAAGGCTGATAGCGCCCTTTTCCGCATTTAATACTGCGCCGTTCTTAATGTTCTTACCAGCAGTGATTTCAATGTCTGCTGCGGAATGTACTTCACCAGTGTTGCTAACATCTGCAAAAGCAGAGTTAAGTGCGATGTCATCGTTGCCGCTTATCAGCTTACCTGCGTTATCGACCGAACCGTCGGCAGTGAAGTCTATTCTAGTGTAAGCGTCAATCTTAGCATTGTTTTCAATGCTGCCAAGCTCTGTAGCCAGGTCATTACCTGCACGCAGCTTAGCGTTGCCGCGGGTTACCAATATTTCGCCCTTGTTCTTCAGACTGTGGTTAGCATAAAGGGTTACATTGGTGATGCCGCTGATCTCGCCCTCGTTGTATACGTCATTGCCTGCAACAAGCACAGTGCCGTCCGTTACGCTGCCAGGTGTTCCTGCAGACAGCTCGCTGTAGTTGGTAACCTTGCCGCCTGCCTGAATGCTGATGCCGTTACCTGCCGTAAGCTTGCCATCCGAACTGTCAACAGAGCCATTATTGATATTGCCCTTGTTAGTGCTCATGATAACGCTTTCTGCTGCTGTGATATCAGCAGAGTTATCAATGTTCTGGCCCGCATACAGCATAACATCGCCGGTTTCAGACTGCAGCTTATCACGATTGGTGATGCTGCCCGCTGCATTGAGGATGATGGTCTTGTAGGCCTCACCTGTTGCAGCATTGTCAATGTTGCTGCCTGCACGCAGGGTAATTCTGCCTGCATCTGCTTTAAGACTAGTGCCGCTAAGCGTTGTAACATTACCATCAGCCGACATGGTGATGCCATCCGTCTTAGCATTGAACGCACCGCCTGCTTCGATATTACCTGCAGTGCTGGTTAAGGTGATTTCCTTGGCTGCGTTAAGATTGCCCACAGTGCTGATGTTGCCAGCGGCAGCCATCTTGATATATCCTGCCTGTGCGTCCATATCAGTATAATTTGTAATCGCACCCTCACTAGAGGTCAGCGTAATGTTGTTGCCTGCAGTGAGCTGGTCATCTGCGCTGGTCAGCGTACCATTTTCGAGCTCACCCTTAGCCCACAAAGCAATGTTATTGGAAGCAGTGATAGCATTGGTGTTCTTCAGCTCGCCTGTTGCCGCAGTGATGGTCGCGCTGCCATCCTTGGCGTTAATTACGCCGTTATTATAAGCAGAATCATATGCAAGGAGTGTTACATCCTTAGCTGCTGTAATATTGTTGCTGTTGGAAACATCACCTGCTGCGGAGTTCAGCAGTACGCTGCCGCCCAAGCTCTTGATGCTGTCTGCATTTTCCTCATCGGTGTTTGCGGTAACAACAGCCTTGCTAGCCTGAATGGTGACGTTTTGCGCCGCTGTGATGCTGCCCTTGGCAGAAGCACTGCCAGACTTGGAGTACAGCAGAACCTTGCCAGCTTCACTACCAATGTAGCCTGTGCTGGTCACAGATCCCTGTGCCCACAAGGTTACGTCATTATTAGCTGTCAGCCTGCCTTCGGAATCAATGCCGTAGCCGGCGTTGTTGCCGCTAGCGTTAAAGCTCAAAGCGCCGTTCATAGCGGTAACATTGCCACGATTGGTGATAACGGCAATGCCTGTAGCGGCCTCGCTGGTGCTGCCTTTAGCAACAAAGCTTACGTCATTATTAGCCAGAACGTTGCCCTCGCTGTAAATAGCGTTGCCTGCCTCAAGCGTTACATCGTGCATAGCGTTAATGTTACCATTGTTAGTCAAATCTGCGCCTGCAGAAAGACCTGCGTCAGCACCTGCGGTGATATTGCCTGTGGTCGACAGGTTACTACCTGCGTCCATGTATACGTTGCTTGCTGCCTTAGCGTCGCCGGTGCTGATCAAATCTCCGCCTGCGCTTGCAACTACGTTAGCTGCAGCGTCTAGGTTACCGATATTGGTCAAATCACTGCCTGCCGTCAGCAGTACATTGCTGGCAGCAGAGCTCAGGCCGCCGTTCGACAGCAGGTTCAGCTTAGCCTGCAGGTCTACGTCGTTTTGAGCCGTAACATTACCAAAGGATGTCAGGCTGCCATTTTCTGCAACCATAAGCACCTTGCCGCTGGCAGAGGTAACATCCGCACCTGCTTCCTCTGTGCCGCTTTGGATGTTCTCCTTAGCACGCAGGGTAATATCATTAGTAGCCTCCAGGCTGCCGCTGTTGGCGATGCTATCCTTGCTTGCAGTCAGCTTGATGCTGCGGTCAGCAATCAGTGTAGCGGTGTTGCCTAGAGTGCCGTTTTGCGCGGTAATTGCGATGTCACCCGCTGCCACAATATCTGCCTGGTTTTCTACTGCCTTAGCAGCGTTGAGCGTTACGTTTTTGCCGCTCTGCAGCTCGCCGTTGTTGTAAACATTACCGCCTAGGCTGAGCAGAGAAATATCGCCCTTATCAGTAAATACGGCATTATTATTGGTAACGTCGCCCGTAACAGCAGTCATCAAAATGCTGCCGTTTGCTGTATACAAGCCGCCCTGATGCTGTGCATCATCAGGCTGCATGTTGTTGGTAACATTTTTGTATGCCCACAGGATAATGTCGTTGCTTGCCAAAAGCGTTGCGTCATCATACAATGTAATGCTGCCGTTGCGCGAAAGCATCTGCAGTGAATCACCACTATCTGTACCTGTGGCAGTAATGGTGCCATTAATAACTGTACCGTCAGCTGTACGTCCCAGGTTCAAATCCTTGTACGCATCCAACAATACGCTCTTACCGGTGATATCGCCGGCGTTAATGATGGTATCCTGCTTAGAAATGAGGCTTACCTTGCCCTCAGCTGCCGCGATAGAGGTGAGGTTATCAATGTAGCCGGTTTGCGCACGCAGGGTAACATTGCCGGTCTTAGAATTTACTGTGCCAAGATCACCGGTGGTCTCTGCGTCGCTCTTACCAACAACAATGTTCTTTTGTGCGTCTAAGAGTACGTTGCCCTTGGCGTCTATCTTGGCATCCTTCCAGATATTAACATTACCGCCAGCAGAGATCAGGCTGATGCTGCCGCCTACGCCCCACGGGTCATCACCCTCGGTAGCGCCGGCAATAATCCGGGTCCCGTTCTCGCTATTGAAGTCGATGTCATCCTTAGCCATGTATACAACATCGCCGGCCTTAATGTGACCACCCTTACCGCTAATATTACCGTTAGAGGCCCAAACCTTAGCGCTGCCCTTCTCTGCCGAAAGACCGGCATCGTTGACGATATTGCCGTCTATCGCCCAGATGAAGATGTGGCCCTCGTCTGCTGTGATATTCAGGCCATCAGGGGTAATTGTAATATTCTTAGCGCTGGTAATGTTGATATTGCCGCTCTCAGAATGAACGTTACCCTTAACAAGCAGGTTGTTGGCATCATCCTGCACTTCGTCCTGCTGCAGGTTAATATCGCCTGCTGCGCGGATGTTACCGCCTACAGACATGGTGTTGGCCACTCCTGCTTTATAGTTGTGGATATCAATGCTATTGGCTACGCCGTTACCATAATCCTCAATAGTAACTTCCAAAGCCTTGTCGCCACCATTGGCCAGGCTGATGTTGCCGCTGGTGCTGCCCAGAGTTACCTTGGCAAGCTTGTTATAGGCAGTAGAGCCTGCACTGGAGCCTGCTCCGCTGGTCAGAGTAACATCCTTTTCAGCAAAGGCTGCCAGGTCATCAATATCAATGTAATGCTCGGTGCTCTGCGTAATGCTACCAGTTTTACTTTCCAGCTTAGCTTTAGCACCTTCCAGCGTCTTAGGTCTGTCCTCCAGATTGATGGTCTGGCTGATGACACCATTTTGCAATGCAATGTCGTTTTGTGCCTGCAGGCTGATATCCTTGGAATAAACTAGGCCGTTGCTGCCGGTGAAGTACTGACCATGGTTAGCGGTAGCATCTTCAACCAGCTCCAAGCCACCGTCACTGGTTACGTTAGCTGCGCCCTCGGCTAGCAAAGCATTGATACGCAGCAGCTTGTCCTTATCGGCAATTTCTGCAGCGTTATCATTTACGCCGTGCAGATAAATCTTATCGTTAGCAGAAGCGTCGTCCTTGCTCATCGCACCGATGGTGACAACAGCGCCATTGTTCAGAATACGCAGTGCGCTGTCCTCTGTGCCGATGGATACGCCATTAGCATCCTTGGATTCGATAGTAATGCTCTTAGCGTTGATATAGCTATCTGTCTTGCCTGTTTCGGTGGTCCATTGCAAATCAGCGTTAGTATTGATATACAGATCACCGGTTACAACGTTTTGCAGGGTGAGCGCGCCATTTTCGCTCTTTTCGATGTAGATGCCAAGGTTCTTTTCTTTATCATCAGGATCGGTGATAGCGGTGTTGGCATCCAATACACCGGTAATCTTATCCAGCTTAACAGCATGCTCCAAAGAACCAATGCTGCCCTCGCCACCGTACAGCGTCAGGTTGTGCCCCGAAAGCACTGCACTGTCAGAGGTAGTGAGACCCTTAGCGGCCATCAGCTTGATATCCTTGGTGGTAGTAATGGAGCCGTCGATGTTGAGCGCGCTACCGTTGATGCTGGCAAGATATACATTATCCGTAGCCTGTACGTTAATCTTACCTTCCTGCGGGTCGTTGAAGTCAACCAAAATAGGCTTTTGCATTCTTACGGTTACGCTGCCATCCTCATTCCAGGTAAGGTCACCTGCTTTAGCCTGCGAGATAATCCTCATGTTTTCCAGCTCGCTCAGCTTATCCTTTGCAATATTAATATCTGCAGCATCCATGCCCACGCCGTGACCGGCCTTAAGGGTGATGTTGTTGCCCTTGACGTTGGCAGTGTCGCCCAAAACAATCTGACCAGGTTTACTGTTGAGTACACTGTATTGGATTGCATACAGCAGCTCGTTAGCACTCCAGCCATAACCGTCATATACGTCAGCCTCAGCATAGTTTACGATGGCCTTCTGTGCGCTCTCGCTCATGCCTGCATAAGCATCCTGGGCGAAGAATACGCTGGTAGCTGCCTCGTACTTAGCCTTAGCCTCTGCCTGCTTGGTGGTGTCTGTGCCTGCTGCCTTCATCTCGTCCTGATAGGTCTTGGCAATGCTGTTGAAAGCGTTGGCTGCGTCAATGTACTTGTTGAGCTGAGCCTCGTCTACACCAGTGCCATCATCCTTGCTGGACAAGTAAGCCAGCTGGGCCTTAACGTTTTTCATAACCTGCGCCTTAGCCTTGGCAGCGCTGTCCGTGCTTTCGCTGTCTGCATCGCTGTCGCTGATCAGACCCATTTCGCGCCAATATTCCAGCTTATCCTTGGCATCGGACAGGGAGTTGTCGTCTACAACATCCACAAAGCTGCCCTGGGTTTCCAGAGTAACGTTGCCATCTGTGCTCTCGATCACGCCGATATTGAGGTTGGTGTTTTCACCCTCGGCATGGTAAACCTTGATATCGCCTGCTGCTTCAATGCTCAAGCCATCAGAAGCAGTACCGTTATTATAAATTTCGGTGCCAGGTGCGACACGCACATCTACAGAGCCCTGGCTGTCCAAAATTACACGCTTGCCAACAATTTTTTCTGCGCTGTAGCTGCCATCGTCGTTTCTTGGGGTAGTGATATTGCCTGCAGCTGCCACAGCAAAGACACCATTGAGCGCACCAGTTCTGCCGTCAATTCCACCACGTAGAACGAGGTCACCGCTGGTGGATTCCAGATTGATATTGCCATTAGCAGAATGAAGGGATATATCAGCAGTCTTGCCCAAGGTAGACTGCGTAAGGCTTACATCCTTATAAGCATAAGCCGAGAGCCGGTCAGTCATAACGTCTACGCTGCTGTTATAGCCAACGATAGAGCCACTAATAGAACCCATGCTGACAGAACCGACGCCATTGGTATTGCCATCTGCATCCTTAACGGAAGCATTGGCCACCGTGCCCTTGAGCAGCATATCGCCAAAGTTTCTAACGTAAATTACACCATCTGCAGAATCCAGCAAACCTACACTGATAGGCTTATCAGCCTTAAGGCTATAGGTTGAGCTGGTGGAGCTGGTCTTGACGTTATCCCATTTGAAGGTATATTCCGTATAGAAGCCTGCATAATACCACGGGGTATCCTTGCTGGTTACTACGTCCGTATCCCAGGACTTGTCAGTATTCTGCTGGCCAATGACGCTAAAGCCATAGGTCTTGGCGTTGGTGTCATAATATACGCCGTTGGCAAGCTGACCGCCGCCCTGGCTGGAATCGGTGGTGGTGCTGACGCTGCCGCCATGATTCTTAATGCTATCGACCCTGTTACCATCATCAATAGTAATCAGACCCCAAACGTAGGTCTTTACCTTGCCAACATAGTGCGTGGTAGTGGTGTCACCGCTAGTGCCGCCAGTCCAGTTCAAGGTAGAGCCGTTCAAAGGCTGGTAGGTACCGTCGGATTCTGCCCAATCGCTAAAATCACCAATCTTGCCATCCACATAGCTGGCAGTACGGTTAGAGAATACACCATCATGCTTAGCATATTCCGTAAGAAGCTTTTTGGAGGTGTCGCGGATGCTGATGAGACCATCAACGTTGTTAACCTTAATATCGCTCAGCACCAGCTTGCGCTCGTTCTCTTCTGTTACCTTGCTCAGGTCAATTATAACATTTGCTGCGCCATCCATTGCCAAGATTCGGCCATTGCCTGTGCTGGTAATAGCACCATTGAGGTAAATCTTGCCGCCGCCGGTGTTAACATCCTCGCTCAATATGGACTTAGTCGAAGGATTGTAGTACAGACGGATACCGTATCTATAGCATTTGTTGGTGGAATCATAGATTGCGCCGTACTCATCATCACCATTGATAAGATATGCCTTGTTGCCCAAAACATCCTCATCGGTCAGCACCGTGCCACTTGCAGCATAATCACTGTCCAGCCTGTTGATATTACTCTTCATGCTGTTGGTGTATTCTACAGAATATTTATTGTAGCCGCTCTGGATAAGGCCGTCGATATTGATGCTGCGTGCGGAAATGTAAATATTGTCGCCGCCGAAAATACCGTTGCCGCCATCCTTTGCGCCGCTGGCGATAGCTGCATATTCAGCCTGCTTTTCCTTGATAGTGCTGGTTTCGGCAGCAGTCAGACCGATATCGTTGGCATTCTTGAGCAGGTAGTTGCAATAATCATCGTAGCTGTCTGCATGGAACTGGTCTGCCTTGTTATCTGCCACCAGCTTGGTAACATAACGCTGAATCTTTTCGGCGATAGTCTGGCTGAACTGATACCAGGCAATGGGATCACGGCCAATGGTTGTGTAACCGTCAGAGGTTTGCGAGATAGAGCCCTTATCAGCAATAACCTTGGTGTTCTGGCCCAAAATCTTGGCGTTGTCTATGTTGATGTTGCTGTTTTCGTTGCGCAGGGTCACGTCGCCGCTGATGTTCTGCACAGTACCCTGTACGGTCATATCCGTATTGGTGTACTTTTGCAGATTCTGGGACGTAATGCCTGTGTTGGTAATGTTAATGGAAGAATTAGCACCTGTTGTCGGATTAGAAACAAGAGTACCTGTATAACCTTCCGTAACCTTCTTAATACTTTCCTTCGTATGGATGGTATCCTTATCAACAGAAACACCGTTGATGTTTACCATGCCGCCGGGCTCCTGGATGATGACATCATTTACCAGCAGATGCATATTGCTGTTGTTGGTGATGGTAATGTCATTAGCACCCTTAGCTTCCAGAGTACCTGCTCCCTCCAGCTTGTCGGTGTTGATGTTGATGTTGCCGCCGGAAACGTTAATATCAGGCAGCTCGATACCGGCCATAGCGCGGTTCTTGATTACGACAAAGGTCCGTGTACCACTTTCATCGGTTGCATAATAGCCAAAACCCGATTTAACCATATCGCCCTGCAAAGCCTCCAACTCTGTCTTAAGCGATTTGTACTGCTCAGAGCCTTGGTCGTACCCGCTCATGGATTCTGCCAGCTCGACATAATGGTTGTATAGCGGGTTGTTGATGCTGATGATGCCATCCTTGGAAACGGTATTCAGGTCAAACCATTCCGAGCCGCTCTTAGTCTTGTCCTCACCTGCAAAGTCAACAGTAACGCCGCTGGAATCGTAGTTACCGTCCTTATCGGTCAGGTTGCCGTTGATAACCAGGTTCAAATTGCTATGTGTACCTGCCAGTACATGGCCTGTGCTTGTGATATCCACCCTGTTGTTGGCAGTCTGCTGAGCATTGGCTTCACCGTCGTCGGTAGCGATAAACTGACCTTCGCTGGATTCGCCTGTATACCATTTGTACTTAACAGCGTCGGTCTTGATGGTGTTCTTGCCTGTGGTAGCGGTGATATTGGCGTTGTGTACGCTCTTGGAAAGGCCGCTTACAGTAACCACGTTGTTTTGCGTCATGTGGTTGTTAACCTCAGGCGAGGTCCAGGCCGGAATAACCGATTTAGCATAGGCCGTTGCCAATGCCTTATAATCCAGCTGCGAGCTGGCGTTGTTCAAGTCAGCGCTGGCGTTGAGATATGTATCGTGCGCACTGTCGAGGCTTGCATCCTTATCCACGTTGATGGAGGAATTACGGGTGAAGTTAACATCCGTTGTACCATAAACTACAGTTGCCAGGCCTGCACCACGGGAGAAGGTATTAAATTCTGCCTTGGTATTATCATAGGAGGCCAGCTTGATGTCCTGGTTTTTATCCTTAGTGGTGATTGCAGAGCCTGCGCCAACACTCACGCCGTTATCATAGGTGATGTCGTGAATGCTGTCGTTGTGGACAACGTCTATCAGGCCGCCGCTCATCAGCTCATTGTCGTATCTGAGCGTGCCGGTAGTAAAGCTTTGCGCGTTGATGCTGCTGTCGCTTGCCTGACCGTTGCTGTTGCTGGTGAGCTTAGCCTGCGTGAAGTTAACCTTGCTGGCGTACTTGCTTGCCTGGTCCTCGTACTTGGTGCCCATGGTTGCAGCACTGCCTACCAGCACGCCGCCGCCATCAGCGCTCATCCTTACGTCATGGTTAACGTCGTTGCCTGCCTGGAAAAGCTGCTTACCGCTGGTCTGGATATCAGCAGCGTGCGAAGCATCGCCCACGTTGAGCTGAGCATTGTGCTGTACCACATTGTAGTTCTTAGTACCGCCGTAGCCGACACCGATTACGTTAAATGATGTGCTTTCCTGCTTAATGCTGTCCTTGTTGAGAGCTTCAGCAGTAAATGTGTTGGTCGGGCGCCAATCACCATAGACATTGGTTACGGTGTTTGTTTTGAGGATGTTGAGTGCCTTGCTGGACAGCGGGCTGACGTCGATAACACCGCCGCCGCCACCCTGGGCCAGAATGTTTTCAGTGATATTGGCATTGCCGCTCACCTTAACATCGTTCACGCTGCTGACAAGCTCCGGATGCTTCAGCTTGGCCTGATGGGTCGTCTCGTCCTCTACTACATAGCCATCGGCGTCCACAACATAATATTCCGGATGCTTCAGCTTCGGCTTTTGGGTTGCTTCATCTATAACAATGTTGCCATCGGCATCGGTTTCATAATAATCGTTGCCGGAGGTGGCATCATTCATAGCATAATCTACGCCACCTGCAGTTACTACGGTGTCAGCAGTAATATAGCTATCAGCCAGCATAGTGCCGCTAGCAAGTATGCCAACCTCAATACCCTTGGATGTGTTGGACACGTCCACATTATGTATAGCGTTGATATTCAGCGTATCTGCCTGGTAAACGGCTTTGCTGGCAATAACCTCGGCTTTTTCGTTATAAATAACCTTGGCCTCGTTTACGCCTACGCCAACACCAAGGCCCGAAAGGCTATTGGCAATCTGAGTGGCCTTAATGCTGCTATCTGCGCCATCCTGTTTGCTGATGACGGACTGCAGGCTGACGTTGCCATCTGCCAGGTAGCTGTTACCCTCACCACTCTCTAAGCGCGATGCGCCCGTAGCGTAAGCAAAGGACTTGCCAACACTCACACCTGCAAGTGCTCCGCCATAGGATTCCAGCGTAGCAGCTACTCCCAACTGCTTGGTAGCTGTAGCTAAAATATTGCCGCTGGTCTTGAAGGTGCTGCCTGCGATAGTAACAGTGTTCTGCGCGCTCGTGCTGTTGGCTGCGTCGCTTTCCTCACCGTCAATAGCAGTAACGATCAGTCCATTGCCGCTGAGACCGGCAACTCTGGTTTCATTAACAACAGACTCCACCTTATTGGTCTTGTCGGCACGGATAGTAATACCGCTGTCACCGTCAAGCTTGTTGTAGGTCACCGTGCCATCTTTAGCTGTGGTTCTGGTATAGCCTGCCAAAAGCTGACTACCATTTTTAATTTCTACGCTATTATTGGTCTTAGTTTGTGCGGTGGCATACAATGCGCCCATAGGAACAAGAGAAATGTTATAGCCAATGGTTTCCGTGCGGTTATTGAGTGCGTCCTTAGCGCCAACGGCAATTACCTGGCTGTTAATGGAGGCCTTATCCAGCAGCACCTTGTTTTCGCCACCAATCGTTGTCTCTGTAGAGGCATGGAAGATGGTACCAAGGTTTACGTATCCCTGTGACGCCTTATTATTAAGCTGTCCATCGCTAACAGAGCTGATCTCTACCTGAGAGGGTACGTTGGTGCTATTCTTTTTGATAGCCGAAATAGTGCTGTTGGTAACACTGGTGCCAACCTTACTGTTGACATCAGCAGTCGAAACCACAACATTGATTGAACCGGCTGCAAGCCTGTACTGATCATTGTCAGCTGTTAAATTGTTATTATCGTGCGCCTTAATGGTAACTGCATCCTGCGCATACAGCTCGCTGTTATTTACAACAACCTGCACACCCTCGGCAGTGGCATCACCGCCGCGCTTGGTGGTCATGTTGCTGACAATGTCCTTTTCGCTGATGCCGGCCTTAGTCAGGCTGCCATCTACGTTTTTATCAGTGATATAGCTGGTTTGCTCTGCCAGGTAACGATCTACTGTATCCAGCTTGGCACCGACGTCAACCTTGGTTATGGTATCTGTAGACTTACCGCTGCTATCAGTCGTTGCGCTGATAAAGCTGATAACCTTATCTGCCTTAGCATTGATGTTGTTCGTCAGCACGCTAACACCAAGATCAGCTAAAGCACCGCCGGCATTAACAATCTGCGTCTCGTAATTGCGTGCTTCATCTGCTTCAATGTCAATGGTATTAGCATAGATCTTATTGCCGGTGATATTGGTATAAACAGAGGTATCGTTAGTGGTAACGCCTACGCCGGGAGCAGCATCGAATACTGAAGCTGCGTTATAGTTGCCCTGATACATATCCTCCTTGACCTTGTTCTGAGCCTTAGCTTCAAAGGAGGCAGCTCGGATAGTGTCCGTACCGATGCTGTTACCGCCCACGTTTACGCTCACCTTATTGGTGAAGCCATCAACCACGAAGTTGCCGCCGATGGCACCGCCTATCAGCGCAATGACTCCGGCACCGCTGTGTACGCTGCTCTTTATCGTGCTGTCATTAGTAGCGTACACTGCCACGGTCTGTTTGCCATCTGCCGTGCCGATGAGACTGTTGTTCAGGAAGTTAGCATAGGTGGAATTGTCGTCGTTGAGCACGGCAACGCTTACGCCGACGGCACCGCCTGCGTAGCCACCACCCAAAGCGCTACCAACATTCAGACGGGTGATATCAGCCGTATGCTTAGCATCAACATCGACAGCGTTAATTACACCCTTGATATTTTGCATAGCAGCAATGGTTGTGCTGCTAAGAGTGCTACTACTGATGCTACCGTTAGTGCCCAAGCCAAAGGTAGACCCTGCGCCAACAGCCAGGCCTACAGCGTAGCTGGCCAGCTCCTGGCGGCTTGCAGCCTGTACATCAACACTAGAGGCGTTGATAGTGCTTTGCTGTGCATTGGTGCTGTTATCCTTGCTGTTACCGATAATCTGCGCACTGCTATTGCGTGACAAGGTATTGCTGTCAGCAGCAACACCTACGCCAAAATCAGCAGTAGAAGCAACAGCAATCGAGCCATTACCCACACCACTGATAATATCTGCCTTATCAGAAGACTTAACCGCAAGCTTGGTGAGCGCATCCTCCTTGATTTCCTCGCTGTCGCTAGCTGCCTTGTTGTAATCGCTGTCCTGCAAAGTAGCGCTGGTGCTGCCTTCAATCTTGTTGATGGCAACAGTGCCGTTAACGCCAACAGTTGCAGCACCTGTGCCAACAGCCAGTCCTGCAGTAACCAGTACGTTTCTGATTTTATTTTCACTGTTAGCTGCAATTGTCAGGCCGTCTGTGCCAGCCACCTTCAATGTGCTGTCAGCAATATGCGCGTCGGTAGTACCACCGATTTTGTTGATGCCGACTGTACCACCTACAGCTGCAGCCACAGCACCGGAACCGGCGCCTATGTCAATCGTACCAGCATAGTTTTGGATGGTCTTTTTATCCTGCGCGTCCACCTTAGCAGTCTTGCCCGCATCCAAGCTGATGTTTTCCATAGAAGCAAGGATGTCGTTATTAATATTATTGATGGTCAGGTTGCCGGCTACGCCTGCTTTAATACCGCTACCTGCCGCAGCAGTAATACCTGCACCAACATTCAGGATGTGCTGTTCGGAATTTGCCTGAACAGTTACATCGCCCAATTCCAAGGACAGCTTTTTGCTATCATCCGTACCTTTGACAAAAGCCTTGGTTTCCTCTGAGATGTTGGCGGTGCCCACTCCCATCGCGCCGCTGACGCTGAGACCCTCCATGTTCATATTGCCAGACAAAAGATCCGCGCTGGTGGTAACGCTGTTTTTGCTTTCAGCATCCACATTTACGCTAGTGGTCTTTTCAGCATCCTTAATGGAGGTATCGGTCATGGAAGCTTCGGTCTGCAGAGCGATATAGCTGGCTGCACCGCTGCCCTGGACGTTTACGTTATTGGCATTGCTCAAAGCCACACCAACAGCAACGGCCATACTGGAGGAATCCTTATTGCTGGCACTGACAGTAATATTCTTGCTGTCTGCACCCTGCTTCATATTGATGGTGCTGTTATTCAAACGGGCAACAAGCTTTTGCTTCTTCTCGTTCTTTTTATCGCTGTCATAATCGCCGATCTCGGTGTAGGCAACAGCGCCGCCAATAGCGACCTTGCCGCCATTAGCCAAATCCAGACCGCCGGCAATAGCTTTCTGCTTGCTGGTATCTGTAGCTTTAACGCTGATGCTTTCTGCATCAGTAAAGGTGTTATCCTTTGTGTTGCCCTTGCCGTCGTCATAGGAATCAACAATTGCTTCTACATCGTCAGTGCCGGTGTTTTTAGCAACGCTGCCGTTAGCCTTAACGGTAACGTCTTTGTTGAGCTTAGCACCTACACTAAAGGCCCAGCTGTTGCTGTCGTTATCAGCCTGCACCTTGACGGTAGACGCATCGACATCACTGCCATAGATATAGGCACCTGTGATATTGCTCTTGCTGTTAACGGCTACGTTTACACCAACACCGACAGTATCACTAGTATCATAACCGCCTGCACCAACAACGTTAATCAGCTCGTCGTCAGATTTAGCTGTAACCGTCAGCTCCTTAGCTGCTACCTTGCTGTTTTGCAGCTTGGCCTTGATGCTGTTATCGGTAGTAAGGCCGCTACCGCTGCCACTTGCCTCAACGGACAGGCTGTCCTGATCACCATTCCAGTTTACGCCAAAGCCGCCGCCCAAACTGAGCATAAAGGTATTGCTCTTAGCATCGATGCTGGTGTTTTCAGTAGTTTTGACGGTAGAGCTATCAACAACGGCATTATAATTATTTTTGATATTGCTCTTTACAACGGCTGCAGAAGCACTCACGTTGCTTGCATTAGTCTTGACAAAGCTTACAGCAGTAGTGACCATCCTATTGCCGCTAGTGCTGTTGGCAAGTTTGTCGCCATTGTAGTACATGCTGCTGTTCTTGGTCTCGGTACTCGTGCTGGTGTCAGAAGTATCCTTACCCAAGGTCTTATTCATTTCTTTTTCCAGATCCGCAGCTGTAACCTTAGCATCATCTGTCAGCTTATCTTGGTTAACCTCAAGATTGCTTACACCGCTATCAGATTTGTTAAGCAAATCTAATGTATCCTGCCCATCAACGTCAAAACCCATCTCGCGCATCTCTGCCAAATGCTCATTTTCTGTTGCACTCTTGGTAGTTTCGGTCTTGCTTGTATCAATCTTGTCGCCGTCTGTCTTTTCACCATCGGTTTTTTCGCCGTCTGTCTTTTGATCACCAGGCTTGGTTGTGGTCGAACCAGAGGGTGTGCTGGGAACAGCTAACTCTTCAAGATCCCCGTCATAAGCACGCACGTGCAATGCTTCGGTAGTAATCGAACTGTCCGTAACACTTGCCTGAACATTGTTATCCAAGTCATTTTCGGCCCACGCACCATAAGCAACAAGCTTGCTGTCATCGCCTGATACCCAGCCACCGCTAATAGCAGCACTGCTTTGGGTCATTTTGCTTACAGCCAAGTTTTCCAGCGAGGTGGCAGTGATGGTGGTATTGTTGATGGTTGCCGTTAAATCGTTGTCTACGGTAAGGTAGGTCACGGCTGCGCCGATACCGAAACTGTTGTTTTTAGCTACGGTTGCCGAAATGCTACCGGCAAGCTCACCATCTTTATTATAGGCGATGTTCTTAACCATGCCCGAATCGGTAATTTCCGAACCGGTGATATCAACCTTGACATCATTTTTCATATTCATGGCATTAACACTGCCTATCAAGGAAACCCCCTTGCTGTCTGCCTTTACCGATTGGCTACCGATAGCAAGGCCCATGGTAGCATCAACGCCATCCTTGTGCGCCTCATTTTTAACCAACTGGTATTTGCTCAGCTTGGCATTATTGATAAGCGAATAGATATAATGCGAATTTGTATTTGCTGCAACTGCACCTGCAATAGTAGCATCGTACTTAGATGCATCCTGGTCATTCTCCTCAAGGAACTGAAGCGCTGCCGCACCACTAATGGCTGCGTTGATGGCATCATCATAAGCTTCAAGCTTTACCTTGCCATTACCGTTACCGTTAACATTCAGCTTATCGGCATTTTTATTGCCTTCGATAGCAGTAATGGTAGTAGCTGTACCTTGGTTAACAGCAATGCTGCCTGCCATAGAAAGATTCAGCTTAGAAAAGAATTCTTTAAAGCCCTGCGGATTAGGCAGACCTTCAGCACCATCACGATCCTCCGCCTCAGTTTCACCATTAGTCTTAGTGCCGGAAAAAGCAATATTGTATGTGCGACCTTTAGTTTCGGCCTTACCATTGATGTTTTCTGCAGTAACGCTGGAAGCAACATCGGTATCGGCAGTACCTAGGTAGGTCTTTTCGTTATCGGTCAAGGCACTATTCAGCAGCTTACGCACCTTGTATCCTGCACTACCGTCATCTTTGTCCTCGTCACCATTGTACTTATCGTTATTCAGAATACCGGCAAAGGTGTTATTATCACGGTTGCTGATAGTCACAGCAGCGCCCACCGCATTCTTCTTCATACCGACCATATCTGCTGCAATATTAACGATATATTCAAGATTTTGGGTGCTTAAGGAGATATCCCCTACGCTGACAGTCGCCTCATCGTCTACTGTTGCAATAGCGTTAGA
>CAVBQX010000030.1:0-25385 GCA_963597755.1 Segatella copri | reverse complement strand
AGCGAAACGCGGCAGATTTACAGTCTGCTCCCTTTAACCACTCGGGAACCCATCCGTAGACAACATAGTTATTATAACTAAAATTAAAGCGTTTGTCAACACCTTTTTTAGAAATTATAGAAACTCCCCGGTTAACTACAGTGACAGGTTCCTGACGCTGACTGTGAACGCAGTGAGCAGGTCAGGAGGGAACTCCGCTATATTGCAAACCCCTCTCCGCTTCGCTACGCTCAGCACCGCCCTCTCTTGCCCTAACGGGCAATTCACCTTGTCCCCCCAAGGATAGGCTTGAGGTTAGGTACTCATCTATACGCTTACTTACCCCAGCCTCTGGCGCAGTGCCTCAAAGAGTACAATGCCTGCAGCCATCGCCACGTTCAGTGATTCTGCCCGTCCCTGCATGGGGATATACACGCGCTTATCGGCCGCCGCGAGCAGGGAGCTGCTTACGCCGTTGGCCTCGTTGCCCATGACAAAGGCCAGGCGTCCGCCAAGGTCAGCCTTATACAGGCTTTGCGCACCATCCAGGCAGGTCACTAAAAGGCTGTAGCCTGCCTGGGCGGCACTTTGCACTAGCGTTGCCTCATCCACGTCGCACACCACAGGCACATGGAAGAGTGATCCCATAGAGGCGCGCACAGTTTTGGGGGCGAAAATATCAGCGCAGCCCTTTAAGAGCACCAAGCCGCCCACGCCGGCGGCGTCTGCCGTGCGCAGCATTGTCCCCAAGTTGCCCGGGTCGCCAATCCTATCCAGCACCAAAAGCAGCTTTCCTGTCGCAAGCAGCGTTTCCAGCGGTGCGCTCTGCATAGCGCACACGGCGATGATCCCCTGCGGTGTTTCGGTATCTGCCAGCTTTTTCATCACTGCGCTGCTGACGCAATGCAGCAGCACCTGGCGCGCAGCTGCAGTTTCCAGCACGGCGCGCGTCCTGTCATCCTCCACTGCGGTATAAAAAATCTCCTGCACCACGCCATAGCTCACAGCCTCTTCCACCGTGCGCAGGCCCTCTGCCAAAAACAGCCCCTGCTCCCTGCGGTATTTTTTCTGCTTGAGCGCGGCGGCCGCCTTCACTACAGGGTTTTGTAAAGCAGTAATTTCCATTGCTATCTCCTTATACACGCACCAGCAAAAAGAACGCCGTAAACAGCACCACGCTGGTGATAATCGTCATAGAATTAAACAGGCTGGCCAGCTGCACATTGCCTCCCAGCTTTTCTACAAAAATCGGGCCGATGATCGTACACGGTGCCATAACTGCCAGGGCGATGACTGCGTTTACCTCATGCGTAAAGGGTGCAAAATACAGCATGGCCGCCGCAGCCGCCAGCGAGCACACATAGCGCACGCAAAACAGCTCGCGCACATAACCCATGGCCTTTTTATCCAGCTTGATTTCAAACATCATGCCAATCATGAACATGCTCAAAAAAGGGTTGGCGGCACCGACGATATCCGTAAACGTATACACAGGCCTGGGGAAATGCACCCCTGCCACCGACAGCACCAGCATCGTGATATAAATAACAAAGGGTGCGGAATGCATAAGCTTGACGCCGATATTCTTAAGGCTGAATTTGTCCTTGCGTCCGTCAGCGTAGCCGATGCACGATGCCGTGAGCGCGTAGGTCATGCCTGTGCACATAATGGAGTTGCCAACGTCGAACATGCACAGCGCCACTACGGCAAAGGGCGTTAAAAAGGCCTGCGCGAAGGGCAGGCTGAAGCAGCCTATGTTGTAGCCCGCCAGGCTGAAAATATAAAAGATCTTGGCCGCTATGGTCTCGCGCCGCGTCAAAAGCAGTGCGGCCACAATCATCAGGCAGTTGCCCAAAAGGCCCAAAAGCACGGCGATAATCAGCGAAAAATCCATCTGAAAATGGGCAAAGCTGCTGATTACGGCCGCAGGCAGCGTCACGTTAAGCACAATTTTGCTCACCAGCTGGTAATCCGTCGGCGCAAAAAAGCCCTTGCGCTTTAGCAGGTAGCCTATCAGGATGATGAGCACAAAGGACGCAGCCTTACTGAGTACAACAAGCATTTAATTTCCCTCTCACTAAAAACATTTGCAAAAAGCGATAAAAGAAAGCCTGCCCCAGCGTAGGAGCAGGCTCTTAACCAACGCCGGGCGCCGGTTATTCCTTTTGATCTTACAGAGCAGCCTTAGCAGCTTCTACCAGCTTAGCGAAAGCAGCTGCATCATAAATAGCCATATCAGCCAGAACCTTGCGGTTCATTTCGATACCAGCCTTGGTCAGGCCGCAGATGAAACGGCTGTAGCTCATGCCGTTAGCGCGGGTTGCAGCGTTGATACGTGCAATCCACAAACGACGGAACTCGCGCTTTTTAGCACGACGGTCACGACGAGCGTAGAACAGGCCTTTCATTACGACTTCGTTAGCTTTTTTGAATTGTTTGCTGCGGGAGCCATAGTAGCCTTTAGCTAATTTCAGAATGTGTTTATGACGACGATGAGCGGTAACGCCAACTTTAACTCTTGCCATTGTTAATATCCTCCTCTAATCTCTTACTGCTTATGCGTACGGCAGCATTTTTGCTACATGTTCTTTATCAGTCTTGTGAACCAGAGCTGCTTTACGCAGGTTTCTCTTACGTGCAGGAGATTTATGTTCGAGAATGTGGCTCTTAAAGTTTTTAAAATGTTTGAATTCACCAGAAGCGGTTTTCTTGAAGCGCTTTGCAGCAGCTCTACGGGTTTTCATTTTCGGCATGGTAATTCCTCCTCGATTATTTAGCAGGTTTAGGCGCAACAATCATAATCATGTTTTTGCCTTCTAATTTTGGAACTCTTTCAACTACGGCAATTTCTTTCAGCTGCTGTGCCATACGATTCAGCAGCACCTCGCCAAGCTCGGGATGACTGAGCTCGCGTCCGCGGAACATGATGGTAACCTTTACCTTGTCGCCATCCTCCAGGAAGCGTACAGCATTCTTGTACTTAACGTTGAAGTCATGGTCCTCGATGCCGGGACGCAGCTTAACTTCTTTAATGTCGAAGGTTTTTTGTTTCTTACGAGCTTCCTTTTCGCGTTTTTGCTGCTCGTAACGATACTTGCCATAATCCATAATCCGGCACACAGGCGGTTTTGCTGTCGGAGCAATTTCGACTAAGTCCAGATGATTTTCCACTGCAAGCTTCAGAGCGTCACGGCTGGACATAATGCCAAGCTGTTCGCCCCCATTGGCAATAACACGCACTTCACGCGCACGAATTTCTTCGTTGATGCGCAAGCTATCTTTACTTATAACAATTCACCTCCAAGGTCACTAGGCAGGGCCAAAGGCCTTGCGAAAAATTAAAAGCGGGCAGATTAAAATCCACCCGCGAAAATATCATATCCAACCCTGTCGAGCCTATGCTGCAAGGTGAGAAGCGAGTGGCTTCTGCTTTGTTACCTAGATATGATAACACAATATAAGCATAGTGTCAAGCTTTTTACACTTTTTATTTGAAGAGATTTTTAATCTTGTTCAAAAAGCTTTTTTCTTCAGGATTGATATTATCCTTGCTGATTTCGCCGAAGGCACGCAATGCATCCTTTTGCTTTTCGCTGAGCTTAGTAGGCACAACCACCTTGATGCGTACCAGCTGATCGCCACGCAGACCGCCGCGCAGGCTGGGGATGCCCTTTTCCTTCAGGCGCAGCACCCTGCCGGGCTGGGTACCCTCGGGAACCTTCATAGTTACCTGACCGTCCAGCGTAGGTACCTTGATTTCGTCGCCCAGCGTTGCCTGCACGATGTTAATGGGAATCTCGCACAGTACAGTAGTGCCGTCGCGCTCAAAGAACTTGTGCTGCTTTACGTACAGATATACGTACAGATCGCCGCTCGGTCCGCCCTTGGCACCGGCCTCACCCTCGCCGCTCACACGCAGGCGCGAGCCGTTATCTACGCCGGCCGGGATTTTCACCTTCAGGCGTTTGTTCTTCTTCACTGTGCCCTTGCCATGACATTCCTTGCAGGGGCTGGTCACGATTTTTCCCTCACCGTGGCACTTAGAGCAGGGACGCTCGTTCACCATCTGACCGAACATGGTATTTTGGGTGAAGCGCACATAGCCGCTGCCGTGACACTCGGAGCAGGTTTCTACCTTAGAGCCGGGCTCAGCACCATCGCCGTGGCAATGGCTGCAGGTTTCGTCGCGGTAAAGGTTGATTTCCTTTTCCACGCCAAAGGCAGCCTCCTCAAAGGTAATTTCCATATCAAAGCGCAAATCCGCACCACGCTGCGGGCCGGCATCGCCCCTTGAACGGCCACGTCCCTGACCGCCAAAGAACATATCAAAGATATCCTCCATGCCGCTGCCGCCGAAGCCGCCAAAGCCACCGCCAAACGGGTTGCCGCCTGCGCCGCCGGCTGTCTGCGCCTGCTCGAAGGCATCAGGGCCAAGCTGGTCGTATTGCGCACGCTTCTGCTCGTCCGACAGCACGCTATAGGCTTCGTTGGCCTCCTTGAACTTGTTCATGGCTTCCTCGTTGCCCTTGTTGCGGTCAGGATGATATTTTAGTGCCAGTTTACGGAATGCTTTTTTTATTTCGTCCTGGGACGCACTCTTGCTGACGCCCAAAACCTCATAATAATCTCTCTTAGCCAAAACAGGCGCCTCCTAAAATCTTCCAAACAAATCTTTAAGCATATAGTGCCCACATGCATGGCAGCTAGCGCAGCAGATGGGCACTAAAAAATTATCATATTATCTTTCGTAAAGGCTGGCTGGAAGGTACCAGATGCCAGACGGAGCGACGACGGCGTACTTTTAGTACGTCTAGGAGCTCCAACAACGCAGATGGTGCCTTATCGCCAGACTTATTATTTCTTGTCGTCGACTACTTCCGCATCAACAACATCATCGTCGTCAGCCTTTTTAGCACCTGCTGCACCTTGGGCACCCTCAGCACCCTTTTGTGCTTCGGTTTCCTTGTACAGCTCTGCGCTCAGCTCGTACAGCGGCTTGGTCAGTGCTTCGGTATCGGCTTTGATCTTGTCGAGGTCGTCACCCTTCAGGGTTTCCTTTAAGGTGTCTACTGCGGCCTTTACTTTGGCGATCAAATCGTCCTTGCCCTTGCCTTCCATGTCCTTCATGGTCTTTTCGGCCTGGTAGCACATGTTGTCGGCCTGGTTGCGAACCTCTACGCCTTCCTTGCGTTTCTTGTCGGCTTCGGCGTTAGCTTCGGCTTCCTTAACCATTCTTTCTACCTCATCCTTATCCAGGGTGCCGGAGGAGGTGATGGTGATCTTTTGCTCCTTGCCGGTGCCGAGGTCTTTTGCGCTTACGTTTACAATGCCGTTAGCGTCGATATCGAAGGAAACCTCGATTTTAGGTACTCCACGCGGAGCAGCAGGGATACCGCTCAGCTCGAAGCGGCCAAGGGTCTTGTTATCAGCAGCCATTTCGCGTTCGCCCTGCAGGACGTGGATGTCAACAGAGGGCTGGTTATCAGCAGCGGTAGAGAATACCTGCTTTTTGGAGGTCGGGATGGTGGTGTTGCGGTCGATGATCTTGGTGAAGACGCCGCCTAAGGTTTCAATGCCCAGGGAAAGCGGGGTTACATCCAGCAGCAGCACGTTGCCAGTGCCTTCCTCGCCGCTGAGAACGCCTGCCTGGATAGCAGCGCCGACTGCAACACATTCATCCGGGTTAACGCCTTTATACGGGTCCTTGCCCATGAAGTCCTTGATAGCAGCCTGTACAGCCGGGATACGGGAGGAGCCGCCAACCAAAATTACCTTGCTGATGTCGCTCTTGGACAGGCCTGCGTCGCTCATTGCCTGGCGTACAGGACCCATGGTGCGTTCAACCAGGTCGCTGGTCATTGCTTCAAATTTAGCACGGGTCAGATCCATATCCAAATGCTTCGGGCCGTCAGCGCCTGCGGTGATAAACGGCAGGTTGATGTTGGTGCTCATAACGCCGGACAGCTCGATCTTAGCCTTTTCAGCAGCCTCACGCAGACGCTGCATAGCCATACGATCGGCAGAAAGGTCGATGCCTTCGGCTTTCTTGAATTCGTCAACCATCCAGTCCATAATCTTTTTATCAAAGTCATCGCCGCCCAGATGGGTATCACCATTGGTGGCCTTTACCTCGAATACGCCATCACCGACATCCAGGATGGATACATCGAAGGTGCCGCCGCCAAGGTCATAAACCATGATGGTGTGGTCGTCGGTCTTGTCAATGCCATAGGCCAGGGATGCGGCAGTAGGCTCGTTAACGATACGCAGAACGTCGAGGCCTGCGATCTTGCCTGCGTCCTTGGTTGCCTGACGCTGGCTGTCGTTGAAATATGCAGGAACGGTGATAACTGCCTGGGATACGGTTTCGCCCAGATAAGCTTCGGCGTCAGCCTTCAGCTTTTGCAGAATCATTGCGGAAATTTCTTCCGGGGAATATTTTTTGTCGTCGATAGTTACTCTGTAGCTGCCCTCGCCCATGTGACGCTTAATGGAGCTGATGGTTCTGTCCGGGTTGGAAACAGCCTGACGCTTTGCCAGCTGGCCAACCAGACGCTCGCCGTTTTTAGCGAAGCCAACTACGGACGGGGTCAGACGGCTGCCCTCCTGGTTAGTGATGACGGTGGGTTCGCCGCCCTCCATAACTGCAACAACACTATTTGTAGTACCTAAGTCAATACCAATTACTTTAGCCATTTTGTATGTCCTCCTCATTATGCTATCCGCCTGCAGCCTTATGCGCATTACGGATTAATATCAATTTATAATTAAGGGCCGCAATGCCCTTATCAGCAGTTTAATCGTTGTTGATTACCCGCACCTTGCTGTGGCGGATAACCTTGTCGCCCAGCTTGTAGCCCTTTTCAAAAACCATGTCGATGGTTTCGTCCTCAAGCTCAGGGTTCTGCCCGCGCATTACTGCCTCGTGCAGGTTGGGGTCAAACCTGGCATCCTGCGCCTCAATCTCTGATACCTGCAATTCCTTGAAGGTATCTTCAAACTGACGGCGGATTTTTTGCATGCCTGCGAGCACTGCCTCCACGTTATCGCCCTTGCCGGCGCTGGCCTCGGCACGCTCGAAGTTATCTAAAATCTTGAGGAATTTGCCTACAACGCCCGCCGTAACAAAGGTCGAAAGCTCTTCCTTTTCCTTGGCGGTGCGGCGGCGGAAGTTTTCAAAATCAGCCTGCAGGCGCAGCAGGCGTCTTTGCAGCTCCTCAATCTGGGCATCCCTGGGGTCTACCTCAGTCTCAGCAGCCTCTGCCTCTTCTGCTTGTTGCTCTGCCGCTTCATCTGCGGCCTTTACTTCCTCCTGCTCCTTGGCTGTCTGCTCTTTTGCAGCAGCTTCTTTATCCTTTAATTCATTCTCCTGCAAGGGTCTTCCTCCTTATCAAAGCACATCGCGCTTTACTTTTCGTTATCAGTACCTGTTTCAAACATTGTTTTTAAATATTTATGCAGATAATCCATAACTGTGATTACCTTGCCATATTCCATGCGCGTCGGTCCCAGCACCGCCATCGTCCCAACTATCTGGCCGTTGAGGCGGTAGGTGGCCTGCACCATGCTGCAATCCTGGATGCCGCTGAATTTGTTTTCGCTGCCTATGGTAATCTTTAGGCCGCTATCCGTGCCTGCCTTCAGCAAATCGCGGACTACGCGCTCCTCCTCGAGTATTCCCAAAAGATTCTTCACGCGCTCCACATCGCGGAACTCCGGCTGATTCAAAAGCTGCTTGGTGCCGCCCAGGAAAACCTTCTGCTGGCTGTACTTGCGCTGCATGCGGCGTATCGACTGCACCAGCGAGCTAAAAAGCAGCTTGTCCTCGGCGATATTGGTGTGCACCGCCTCCAGCAGGTCGCCTGTGATATTGGCCAGCTCCCTGC
This sequence comes from Segatella copri, assembly GCA_963597755.1. Classification (GTDB taxonomy): domain Bacteria; phylum Bacillota; class Negativicutes; order Acidaminococcales; family Acidaminococcaceae; genus Phascolarctobacterium_A. Next base: position 17,520 of record CAVBQX010000030.1, on the reverse strand, counting down.
CCTCTAAGATGCGGCTGACGCGTCCTGCCAGGTAATCCAGCTCCTCGTGCCGCATTCCCAGCGGAATATCCACCACGCAGTTATCCACATTGCCGTCATCTGTGACAATGCACAAGATGGCGTGCTGCTCATCTAGCGGCAAGAACTTCATATAGCGGAAGTGCGCGCCTGCGTCGCGGTTGGCCAGCACCATCGAAACGTTCTTGGTCATACGGGATAAAATCTTGGCCGTAGACTGAAAGATTTCGTCTATGCTGCGGCGCCGCTCGTGAAACCAGCCGTTTATCAGCGCCCTGTCGTTATCAGTCAGCGCCGCCGGCTCGATAAGCGAATCTACATAAAAACGGTAGGCCTGCGCCGAGGGCACGCGTCCTGCCGACGTATGCGGCTGCTCCAGGTAACCCAAAAGCTCCAGGTCGCTCATCTCGTTGCGGATGGTGGCGGGGCTCAGGCCCAGGTCGTACTTGCGGGCAATGGTGCGCGAGCCTACAGGCTCTGCAGTGGAAATGTAATCCTCAATTATGAGCTGGAGAATTTTTTTCTTTCTGTCGTTTAGCATATTCCCACCTCATTTGATTGTTAGCACTCTATCTATCAGAGTGCTAACACCTTGATATTAGAATAGCACTCGCCCTATTTATTGTCAACAGCTTTTTTAGTATTTTTTAACTTATCACAAAAACTTCAAATATTTTGTTGCCCACAGCCATACCCCGCTCCGTCAGGCGTAAATGCTGCGCAGCTGCGTCATATTCAACAAGTCCCTGCGCCAAAAAGGGCTGCAGTGCGCCGCCAAAGCGCTGCATAACATCCACGCCGAAGCGTGCGCGTGCCTCCGCCAAATCTGCACCGCCGGCGCGTCGCAGGCCCATGAACATAAATTCCTCCAGCTGCAGCGCGTCCGTAAGCGTCTCCACGTCGTAAAGCGTGCTTTTTTGCCAGTTAGCCTGCGTAAGCTCGCACGCACTGCGCGTATATTGCAAGGCATCTGCGCAGGCAGTGCGGCGCATAGTGCCGTCAAAGCCGCAGGCAGCAGCACCAAAGGCGATATAGGGGCGATACTGCCAGTAAACGGTGTTGTGACGCGAATATTGGCCGTTTTTGGCGTAGTTGGAAATTTCGTACCGGCCAAAGCCTGCCTGCCGCAAAAGCTGCTGCACCGCCTCGTACATATCAGCCGCCTCATCCTCATCAGGCAAAAGCATTTTACCTGCGTCCACCAGGCGTGCAAGCGGCGTTCCCTCCTCCACAATCAAGCCGTAAACGGAAATATGCTCTATACCTGCGCTAATAAGACGGGTCAGCGTATCTTTAAGGCTGGCGCAGGTCTGCTGCGGCAGGCCGTAAATCACGTCGCAGCTGATGCGGTGAAAGCCTGCCTGCTTTGCCATGGCAACGGCCTCCAGGGCCTGCGCCGCCGTGTGGATGCGTCCGATGGTGCGCAGCTCGCCGTCATCCAGCGACTGCACGCCAAAGCTTATGCGGTCAAAGCCCAAAGCGCGCAGGGCAGCAAGCTTGTCAAGATCGGCAGTGCCGGGGTTCACTTCGATGGTGGCCTCGCAGGGAGTGCGCCAGAAGCCATGTTTTTTGAGTGCGTCCACCAGCTGCGCCAGGCAGTCAGGAGATAATATGCTGGGGGTGCCGCCGCCGAAATAAACGCTGGCGCTAGGATTTACGCTTGGCGCCTGTGCTTGTCGTGCTGCGATTTCCCGGCAAACAGCATGGGTATAAGCAGCCATCTGCTGCGCGCTGAAGCCTGCGTAGGAAGCAAAATCACAATAAAGGCATTTTTGTACGCAAAAAGGTGTATGCAAATATATTGCCTGGTATTTTTCCCAGGGCTGCGCTTTTTGGCTAATAGGCATCATCAATCCTCCGTTAGTGGTGTTTGTGAATAATGAACAGTGGTTAACGGGCAGCTGCCAGTGACTATCCACTATCCGCTAACCCCTCACGTACTACTGCTACCTTAGTTAACTGCTAACCTTTAGGTAGTACTATTAGAGAACAAGGTAACTACTAACTACGTTAGTAGTATTGATTTTGGCAGAAGAAAAAACAGAGAGAGAAAATTTAATAAAAGAGAGAGAGAAAAAAGAAGATCTCACTTATATACTCCGCTTTTTTACCCCAAAAGTAAGACAGCAACAAAATTTTTTTTAACGGGTGTCTTATTTTTGCCCCCAAAAAACAGAGTATATAAGTGAGAGTGTTTTTAGTATAGCACCGCATCACACAATTTTACATAAAAATGTGACGCAGCGCCACAAAATCCCTATAATTATGTGATTGGGTATTGGATTTCCCCAACATCACAGATTCGGTGAAGTGCGTTTGACAAGAACGCTTATAATATCACAGCTTTCCCTGCGCCGCCTCCACGATAATCTGGTAGGCCCAGCGCGCCGTGTTATACAAGTCCTCCTCCTTCAGATATTCCGAAGTTGTATGCACGTTGCTCATGCCTGTTGCCAAAAGGCCGCAGGGCAGGCCGTAGCCGCACAGATAGTTGCCGTCGGTGCCGCCGCCGGTCGTTTTCAGCGCCACGTCAAAGCCCAAGGCCAGCGCCGCACGCTGCGCCAGCTTGATGCAGGGATGATCCTTATCCAGCTCCACCGCCGGGCAGCCCACCTGCACGTCAAAATCCACCTGGCCGCCGCCTGCTTGTACCACCTCGCGGATGATGGCCAGCGTTTCGTCCTTAAGTGCCTCCAGGCGCGGTACGTTGAGCGAGCGCATATCAATAACAAATTTTGCCTCGGGGCAGACGATGTTCGCGCCCACGCCGGCGTTAAAAATGCCCACGTTGAGCGTGGTTTCCGCATCAAGGCGGCCGTAGGCAGGCAACTTGGCCAATGCCTGCGATGCCAGCATAATGGCGTTAATGCCCTCCTCGGGTGCCAGGCCTGCGTGTGCCGCCCTGCCTGTTACAGTTACGTAAATATCGTACATCTTGGGGGCAGCATAGGTGATTTCGCCGGGCGTACCGCCCAGGTCCAGGCAGTAGCCGTAATCGGCCTTAATCCACGATTTATCCAAGTTCACCGCGCCCAGGCAGCCAATCTCCTCGCTGATGGTAAAGCACAGCTGCACGTCGCCGTGCTGCACTCCGTCCTCCTTCAGCGCGCGCACCACCTCCAGCATCGCAGCAATGCCAACCTTGTCGTCACCGCCAAGCGTCGTGGTGCCGTCGCTATAAAGCACGCCGTCCCTGCGCACCACGTGGGTGCCTGTCGTGGGGGCGACAGAATCCATATGCGCTTCAAAAAGCAGCGTGGGCGCGCCCTCTGCGTTGCCCTTAAGATAGGCCCACACATTGCCGCAGGTGCCGCCGGTCTTTTCGTTGGCCTTGTCCATAGCAGGCTCCAGGCCCAAGGCGCGCAGCTTGGCCATAATCAGCTCGGCCTCCTGCTTTTCGTCCTTACTGGAGCAGGGAACGCTCACCAGCTCGATAAATTCGTCAATCAGTCTGTTTTTATTAATCAAAATAGTTCACCTCGTAAAATTTTGTTGTATATATTATAGCACAAGCCGCAAGGGCCGCGCTCACTGCCCGCCTGCCGGCGGCGTCAGCTGCAGCTGCCTTTTTAGGCGCTCACGCAGCAGGGCGACAAAGCTTTGCGGCTCCTTGACCACCAGCAGCGGCCCGAAGGACAAAATGCGGATGACCATTTCGGTTTCATCGCTTTTATTGTACATCAGCCGCAGGCGGTAATGCGCTTCGTCCAGGCGCTCCGTCACCTTCTCCAGGTGCGAAAAATGCAGCATGGCACGCTCTAAGGCGTTGCGCTCGTCCGTCAGCAGCACGGTCAGCTCACAGCGCTGCTCTGCCTGCTGCAGCCACTCCTCCTCCGCGCCGGCTTCACCCAGCATTTTACAGCTTTGGATCCGTCCCAAATTGACGCTGTGCAAGTGTCCCTTGTATAACGCCCGCAGACGCAGCTTGTCATCCTTGGCCGAATATTCCAGCTGCAGGGGGCGGTAGCGCTTCGTCACGGCCTCGCCCCTGGCGTTGGTAAAGCTAATTTTTACCAGCCGCCCCTGCCCTATAGCAGCCAAAAGCAGCGCAAAATGCTTTTTATAGGCAGGGTCCGCAAAATCATCACCATCGTTATAGCGGTCAAAATACACCATCTGCTGCGGCGTAAACAGCGGCTCCACGTCCTCCAGCCCCTGTGCGTCCACGTCAAAAAGCGCCAGGCGCGCGTCGGCCAGCAGGCTTTTGAGCCAGCGCTTTTCGAGTAGCGTCAGCGGCTGCTGCGGTGCGCGTGTCAGCGGCGTTGTGTAATCGGCAAGCAGCAGCGGCCAGGTGCCGTCTGCCAGCGCCTGCGGTATCGTCAGGCAGCTGTCGGCAAAGGCCTGGCTGCGCACAATCTCCTCCACACCCTCACGCGTCAGCGTACCGGCGCAGGCCCTGCGCAAAATGGCCGCCACCACGTTAAAATAGGTGCTGTAAATTTCGCTAAAAAAGCTTTCACCGGTCTGCATCTTGCGCCTCCTCCTGCATGTAGCTATTGGCCATAAGCTGCAAATCTTCTGCAAAAAGCTGCTGCACCAGGCCGTTACTGCAATAAAAATCGCTTATGCGGCCGATAAAGGTGCGCAGCCACGGCAGCAGCTCGCGCGCATCGTAGACAACGGCCTCAAAGCGGTAATGCGCCTCGTCCAGGCGCTGCACCATGCCGCAGCGTTTTTCGCGCTGCAGTCGCTGCACAATAAACTGCTCGTCCGCCGCAGCCTGCACCGTAAAGGCAATCTGCTCCAGGCGGCCGCGTCCCAAACTTGCGCCCCAGATGTGCGCCGCCGCTGCCTCTGCCTGCTGCAGGTAAGCAGCGTAATCAGGCTCTGCACGCTTTATTTGCAAACGCTCAATGTGGTCCAAACGGTTGAACGCCAGCGCCCTGGCGGCGTAATTATAGCTCAAAAGGTACTGCCTCCCCGTCTGCGTGCTGCAATACAGCTTCAGCGGACACACGTAATGCAAACGGCCGCTGCTGCTAAAAAGCGTCACCGCCTGCTTTTGGCGCATGGCCTCCAGCAAAGCGCAGCAAATTTGGCTGTCAAGCGTATATAAAATAAAGTGGTGCTTAAAGGCAAAGGCACCCTTGGGCAAGGCAAATTTATCCAAGATATACGAGCCGATTTCGCCCAAGGGCGCAGCCTCGCTGAAAAAGGCGCAGGCTGCCTGCCAGCTTTGCCAGTCCACGGCATCCTGCTGCAGGCGGTACAAATTTTTGCGTCCCTCCTTCATGCGCTGCAAAATTCCCAGCTCCGTATATTCGTTCAGCTTGTTGCGCACCGTCGATTCATCGGGATAGCGCACCTCGCCCTCAAAGCAGTCCAAGTAGCGCGCGCACACCAGCTCCAGCAGCTCCGGGGCCGTGCGCGCCGCCCCGTCTGCCAAAATATCCAGCAGGTAAAAGTGCAGCACAATATCCATTGGCGTAAAGCTTTTGGCCTTCCAGCTTTTGTACAGCGGATTGTGGCTGATCAGCGCGGCATCCAGCGTTATATAATACGCCCTGCCTGCGGCGTCAGTAGTAAAGCCCATGTAATCCTGCAGCCAGCTTTCCAGCCTGCGGCGCTCGTCGTCATAACGGCGCACGCTTTTGCCTGTAAACTCGCTGCGCTTTTCAAAGCCATACACATAAAAACGCCGCATAAAGCTGCGGATATCAGCATAATTTTTAAACAGCTCACTGTAGCCCATGTTGCCGCCTCCCCTGCGTAATCTTATTTTAGCATAGCACAGCCGCCAGCTTATTGCAAATGCACGCAAAAGGCCCCAAACCCTGCCCACAGCGGGCAAGGCCTGGAGCCTGTCGTTACAATCAGCTTACGCTGCAGCTAAATCAATATGCTTCGGCCAGCTTGGCAGCAGCCTTGGGGCAGCCCTTGGCGGCAGCCAGCTCAAAATAAGTCTTGGAGCAGATCTTGTGACCCATTGCCAGATACTGCTCACCAAGCTTGTACATATCCTGTGCGTATTCCATATCCTTCAGCTTAGCAGCGGCCTTGGGGCAGCCCTTGGCAGCAGCCAGTTCCATGTAGGTCTTGCCGCAGATGCAGTGGCCCATGCCCAGATACTGCTCGCCCAGCTTGTACATGTCGGCAGCATATTCCATATCCTTCAGCTTAGCAGCAGCCTTGGGGCAGCCCTTGGCGGCAGCCAGCTCAAAATAGGTCTTGGAGCAGATTACATGGCCCATTGCCAGGTACTGCTCGCCCAGTCCGTACATATCCTGTGCGTATTCCATATCCTTCAGCTGTGCGGCAGCCTCGGCAGAGCCTTTGTCAGCAGCCAGCTCCAGGTAGGTTTTGCCGCAGATGCAGTGACCCATGCCCAGGTACTGCTTTGCCAGCATCAGGCAGCCATCGACATACTCCTTGGTCTTGGCCTCGGCAGCAGCAATATCCTCGTCGGTTACGCCGGCCTTTTCCTTAAACCAGGCCAGGATAGCATCCATATCCTCAGCCTTATGCAACACGCTTCTGAATTTATAATCAATAACCTTTGTGGTATACAGTCTTTCTACACCCAGGTCCAGATCAAAATAATCCAGACCGAAGAAGGTCAAAATGCCGTCAATAACAACCTCTGCATTGTCAGGATGTTTGGCCAGCTTAGCAATTTCCAAGTACTTTTCAACATTAGTTTTCATCTCAAAAACCTCTCTTCGCAATATTTCCAAGAACAGCCCCTGTGGCTGCCTGCTTGTTAACCAATACAATCATATCACGATAAAAAGCTATTAGCAACTGCTATTAATATAATTATCACATTTTTGCCACACAAAGCAAATAGCAAAGGCCGGCGCGACTGCACCGGCCCTGCCTGTTATTAATTTTTATTCAACTGTTACGCTCTTAGCCAGGTTACGCGGCTTATCCACGTCACAGCCACGTGTGAGGGCCGCATAGTAGGCCAAAAGCTGCAAGGGCAGCACAGCCATCAGCGGCGCCAGGTATTTGTCCGTCTTGGGGATATAGATAACGTGATCTGCATATTTTGCCAGCGAGGTGTCGCCCTCAAAGCCAATGGCAATAACCACGGCCTCGCGCGCCTTAACCTCCTGCAGGTTGCTCACGGTCTTGTCATATACGTCCATCTGCGTAGCCAGCACGATGACAGGCACACCTGCAACGATCAGCGCCAGCGTACCATGCTTCAGCTCGCCTGCAGCATAGGCTTCGGCGTGGATGTAGGAGATCTCCTTCAGCTTGAGCGCACCCTCCAATGCCACAGCGTAATCCAGGCTGCGTCCCAGGAAGAAGGCGTCCTCGCTGCTGCCGTACTCGCGGGCGAACACCTTGATCTGATCCACGTCCTCCAGCATCTGGTGAATCTGCCCGGGCACGAAGGTGAGCCCGTGCACCAGCTCCTTGGCACGCTCCCCGCTCAGGCTGCCGCGCAGACGGCCGACGTAAATTGCCAGCATCAGCATTGCCAAAAGCTGTGTCGTATAAGCCTTGGTAGAAGCAACAGCGATTTCCGGGCCGGCATAGGTATAAACCACCTGGTCCGCCTCGCGTGCGATGGAGCTGCCCACAACGTTGGTAACGGCCAATGTGCGTGCGCCCAGGCGCTTAGCCTCGCGCAAGGCTGCCAGTGTATCACTGGTCTCGCCGCTCTGGCTGATGACGATCGTCAAGCTGCTGCCATCCACCAGCGGGTCACGATAGCGGAATTCGCTGGCAATATCCACCTCCACCGGCACACGTGCCAGCTGCTCCAGGTAATATTTACCCACGATACCTGCATGGTAGGCCGTACCGCAGGCCACAATAAAGATATTATTAATATCGCCCAGCTCCTCGGCCGTCCAGTTCAGCTCGGGGAAGGAGATGGTTTCAGACTCAGCGTCCACACGACTGGTCATGGTATCACGCATAGCCTTGGGCTGCTCATAGATTTCCTTCAGCATAAAGTGCTCAAAGCCGCCCTTTTCGGCAGCCTCGGCGTTCCAGTTAACCTCAAACACCTTCTTGCTGATGGGAGTGCCGTTAATATCCTGCACCCATACACCGTCAGCCGTCACGGTTGCCACCTCGCCGTCGCTCATAATAAAGGTGCGGCGGGTGTGGTTGATAATAGCAGGGATATCGGAGGCAATAAAGTTTTCGCCCTCGCCCAGGCCGATAACCAGCGGATTATCCTTTTTGGTGCAGATAATCTTGTCAGGCTCATATTCGCACATAAATACCAGGCTGTACGAGCCTTTGATGAGATGCAGCACCTTTTTGACAGTTTCCTCAAAGTCTCCGTCATACATATCTGCCAAAAGATGCGCCACTACCTCGGTATCGGTTTCGGATACGAAGGTGTGACCCTTGGCGATCAAATCCTCCTTCAGCTTGAGGTAGTTTTCAATGATGCCGTTATGCACAACTACAAACTTACCTGTGCTGTCGGTATGCGGGTGCGCGTTGCGGTCCGACGGACGGCCATGGGTTGCCCAGCGCGTATGGCCGATGCCCACGTTGCCCACAGGCATATTGCCTGCCAGCTTCTGACGCAACGCGTCCAAACGTCCGACGCACTTATCCACGCGGATTTTGCCGTTTTCGTAAACAGCAATGCCCGCAGAATCATAGCCGCGATATTCCAGCTTGCTCATACCGTCAAGCAAAAAGGGAGCGGCCTGGTTGCTACCAATGTAGCCAACAATTCCACACATTATGTTTCCTCCTTGCGCGTGCCCAAGCAGCAGCAGCCACCTGCACGCTATAAAAATTCCGCCCTTTCTGCCGCCGGATTTTTCCCCCTCCTGTTACCAAAAGGCTTTGTATCCGGCTTACGGCCCGCAGCAAGCCGTGAGGCATCCGCTGACTGATCGATAACCTCATTCCTCGTCCACCACCTGCGTGGTGCATGCGCTCTCATCACCTCTGTCTGATACAGAAAATGCGCCGCACAGGCAGGCTAAGCCCATGCGGCACATCCTTGTGACTATTTTAATTTTACAATAAGCTGACCCTTTGGTCAAGCAAACAAGCTGTAAACTAAATGCTAATCTGCCAAACTGTTTATGCCAGCTCCTTGGTAACAACGTCCGCAATAGCGCCGGCAATCTGCTCCAGGCGTTCCTGCTTCGGGCCCTCGGCCATAATGCGGATCAAAGGCTCGGTGCCGCTCGCGCGCACCAAAATCTGGCCGTTTTCACCCAGCTCGTCCTGATACTTTTTGATAACCTCGGCGATAGCGGCCTTTTCCTGCCAGCCGTTTTTATCCTTAACGCGCACGTTCAAAAGGACCTGCGGGAACTTGGTCATCACGCTGCCCATCTCCGAAAGCGTCTTATTGTTGCGCACCATAGCGCACAAAAGCTGCACAGCCGTCAAAATGCCGTCGCCTGTTTTGGCAAATTCCGAAAAGATAATATGACCGGACTGCTCGCCGCCGATGGTGTAGTTATGCTTGAGCATTTCCTCCAACACGTAACGGTCACCGACAGCGGTCTTGGCGGTCTTGCCGCCATGTGCCTTCATGGCCTGGTGCAGACCCACGTTGCTCATAACGGTGGTCACCAGCATATTATCCTGCAGCTTACCACGCTTCAAAAGCTCCAGCGCGCAAATAAGCATAATCTGATCGCCGTCCAGGGTCTCGCCGTTTTCGTCCACGGCCAGGCAGCGGTCTGCATCACCGTCATTGGCAATACCCACGTCTGCGCCACATTCCACAACCTTCTTCTGCAGCGCTTCCAGATGGGTGGAGCCGCAGCCGTTGTTGATATTAATGCCGTTAGGCTCGTTAAAAATTGCGATAACCTCTGCACCCAAACTGCGCAGGATAACCGGCGCGATAGCACTGTTGGCGCCGTTGGAGCAGTCCATAACGATCTTCAGGCCGTTGAGCTTGGCGTAGGCAGTGCCAATAATGTGCTTAATATACAGCTCCGACAAGTTCTTTTCGTAAATAATGCTGCCGACGCTGCTGCCGCGTGCTGCCTTAGTGTAATCAATAGGCGTAGCTACGATGGCGGCAATCTCATCCTCCACAGCATCAGGCAGCTTGTGCCCCGTCTGCGAAAAGAATTTGATGCCGTTATCCTCAAACGGGTTGTGCGATGCCGAAATCACCACGCCGGCGTTAGCCTTAACCTCGCTCGTGAGGAAGGAAACCGCAGGTGTAGGCATAACGCCCAAAAGGTGCGCGTTGCCGCCTGCGCTGCAAATGCCTGCAGCCAACGCGCTTTCGAGCATCTGGCCGCTGCGGCGGGTGTCCCTGCCGATAATGATCTTGGGGCAGGCAACCTCCCTGCCGAAATATTTTGCCGCAGCATAGCCCAGCTTAAAGGCCAGCTCCGGGGTGAGCTCTACGTTCGCTACGCCGCGAACGCCGTCTGTACCAAATAATCTTGCCATTGTAAATGACCTCCTAAGGTGTATAGGTGAATATATATTAGTGTATAGGTTGTACTTCTATTCACAGTTCTTCTTCTTTCATAACTGAAAGAAGAAGCAAGAAAGGTTCGCGCTTTTTGCGGGCGCATCCAAGAAGCGAGTCCGTAGGACGAAGCTGATTGGTTAATGCGCGCCATGCGATAGCGTCCCAAGAGGCAAGCTCTTTAGAGCGTGGCCGATTGGTTTGACGCGAACCGCTGAAAGCGCGGGAAACTCAGCGCTTTTTGCTCGTGCAAAAAGCTTAGCAAAAAGCACTTTACCATATCCTAGATTGTTAGACGTAAGCATTAGTTTGACGAACCTGATTAATAATGTATACGATAGATAAATTGCAGTAACTAATACACGCGCAAAAAACTAACTATATTGGGGATTAATCGATGAACTAGACCGAGCAATTATATTATCGCTAAGGCAACATAAAAATTTTATGTGGGCGCATCCAAGAAGCGAGTCCGTAGGACGAAGCTGATTGGTTAATGCGCGCCATGCGATAGCGTCCCAAGAGGCAAGCTCTTTAGAGCGTGACCGATTGGTTTGACGCGAACCGCTGGGAATGAGCAATTGGAAGTACATAAATGCTGCGACTGTTTGAGCGATAAGCTTTGTACACTATAAGTACTATATTGGCATAGCGCGAGTTTAGCAGCATTTAGTCGTACTTCCTTGCGAAATTACCGTTAAAAAATTTTTCGTTGCAAGGCGATATATAATTGCGAATTTCACTACTTAAAAGTTACACTGGTGCAAATCTCCGCATGATCGCCTGCGCCACATGGTAGCCGTCGAGTGCGGCGCTCATGATGCCGCCGGCATAGCCTGCCCCCTCGCCGCAGGGGTACAGCAAATCGTGCGTCACCGACACCAGGCTGCTTCTGTCGCGCTCAATCCGCACAGGGGCCGACGTGCGCGTTTCCACGCCTGTCAGCAGGGCGCCGCCATCCGCATAGCCTGCCAGCTTACGCCCGAAGGCTGCTATGCCCTCACGCAGCGTATCCGTAACATACGCAGGCAGCACATCATCTAAGCTGCAGGCCGCAAGACCCGGTCTATACGTAGGCTGCACCAGAGAGTCCAACGAGGGGGCGCTGCGCCTGAAAAAGCTGTCCAGATTCTGCGCCGGAGCGTAATAGCTGCTGCCTGCAGCGGCGTAGGCCAGACGTTCATACCGACGCTGAAACTCCACGCCTGCCAGCGCGCCTGCACCAAAATCACGCTCATCCACGTTCACCACCAGCGCGCTGTTGGCAATACCGCTGTCACGCCTGTACAGGCTCATACCATTGACAACCACGCCACCTGCCTCCGAGGCAGCAGCAACAACCTGTCCGCCCGGACACATACAAAAGGAGTAGGCAGCACGCGCCTTGTCCGCCGTATGGTAAACCAGCGCGTAATCGGCCGCACCCAAAAGATGATGCCCGGCAAAGCTGCCATACTGCGCCGCATCAATCAGCTCCTGCGGATGCTCTATGCGCACACCTATAGCAAATGGCTTGGCCACAATCCCCACGCCACGCCGCGCCAGCATAGCATAGGTATCACGTGCGCTGTGGCCGCAGGCCAGCACCACCGCACCTGCCGCTATCGTTTCACCACCTGCTAGCACCACGCCCTGCACGCAGCCGTTTTTGATCACAAAATCCTGCACATGTGCATTATAGCGCACGCTACCGCCAAGCTCGCCTATGCGGCGGCTCAGTCCCTGCACCATCGTGCGCAGCTTATCGGTGCCCACATGCGGCTTGTGCTCATACAAAATATTTTGCGGCGCGCCCGCAGCAACAAAAAGCTGCAAAATATGCGCCATCATAGGGTCGTTCACGCGCGTCGTCAGCTTACCGTCCGAAAACGTGCCTGCACCGCCCTCACCAAACTGCACATTGCTCGTCGGGTCAAACTCACCCGTCTGCCAAAAATGCTGCACATCCTGCTCACGCTGCGCCACGCACCTGCCGCGCTCCAGCAAAAGCGGCTTATAGCCATACTGCGCCAGCTCCAGCGCCGCCAAAAGACCCGCAGGGCCCGCGCCGATAACCACAGGCGGCGCGCTCATAGGCAGCGTCCCCAGCTCCGGCTGCGGCAGGCTCTGCTCGGTAAAATTAGTTATATCACGGTCTGCCAAAAGGCGCTTTGCCTGTCTGGCGTTGGCATCAACCTCCACCAATACATGGTAATTTAAGCAGACATCGCTTTTCCTGCGTGCATCCACAGCCTTGCGCAAAACCTGCACGCTCCCCAGCATTTCCCGGGAAATACCTGCCTTTTTGCACACAGCCTGCTCCAGGCTCTGCTCACGCAGCAGGCTGATACGCACGTTATTTATCTTCAGCTTCATCTAGAATCTAATTCCGCCTTTCCACCGAAAATTTTATCTGCACCGTGCGGATTTCAGGAATCACCTTCGCAGGCAAATCCAGCTCTGCTGCCACCGCGCTGCTGCCATCCAGCTTACTGATATCCACTGGCTTGGTCTTAACATCCTTCAAATCCTTAAGCACAGACGGCGGTGCCGTAATATGAATAGTTTCAGGAACAATTTCGGTCTTGGTGACAACTATACCATCAGGCAAAGTGCCGCTCAGCACCAGCTTGATGGGAATATCCATAGAATGCATTTGGCTGACCATAGTTGCCTGCACCAAAACGCGCTCCGGGATAATCTTCATATTCGGTATATCATAGCCGTCGTCACTAACAGCTACCAGCTCACTTTCAGTCTGGAAGCTGCCCGTACGGTCCGTAACATCAATCGGGGCAACCACACGGTTCACCTTATCAATGCGGTGCGTAGCTCCACGTAGCGTAACCTCCGCCGGCTTAATCGTGCTGCTCCCCAGCGTCATATCGCTGCTAACCGCCCCCACGGTGCGCGTCGAGACAGGCACCTGCTTTTCGCTCACAGTATCAACATACACCGACACATCCTTAGGCGTAACGCTCACAATCTCGCCCCCGGCATAGGTAACTGTAATCGGCAGACTCTGCTGACCTTCGGTCACGTTCTTGAGGTTGATAGAAGCACTCACCTGACCATCGATATTGTCACCGCTAAGCTGGGTGCGCGACCCGCGCACCTTGACAAGAATTTTATCAGGCGCATTAAACACCATCATATTATTAGGCAGATTTATCTGCTGCAGACGCACCTCCACACTACGCTCAATAATCGGATTTTGGTCCGTCATAACATAAACCCACAGGCCGCAGGCCACCAACAGGCAGATAATGCGTGCCCACAAATTTTCCTTCCGCGCCAGCCTTTGCAAAAATCTCATTTTTTCTCACCGCCCCAAAAGCTCTTGATCTTTTCCACCAAGGAATTCTTGACCGCGGCATGCGGCTGGAAGATGGCCGTCCGCAGGATATCCTTCACGTCATCCACCGTCAGATAACGCATAAGCTCGCCGTTGCGGGCAATAGAAATAGTACCTGTTTCCTCGCTCACAATCAGCACCATGGCATCCGACTGCTCGGACATGCCGATGCCTGCACGGTGGCGCGTACCCAGCTCCTGGCTGAGGTTGCGGTTTTCTGTAAGCGGCAGCAGGCAGCAGGCGGCAACTATGCGGTTACCGCGGATAACCACTGCACCGTCATGCAGGGGCGTATCCTTAACAAAGATGTTCTGGATCAGGCCGCTGCTCACCAGGCCGTCAATCGGCACACCGGTTTCAATACGCTCTGCCAGACCCGTGGCGCGTTCAAACACCATCAGCGCGCCCACCTTGTTCTTGCTCATAACCTTGGTGGCATGAGCCACGGAATCCAGCATTTCCTCCAGCTCCTGCTCATCCAGCTCACTGCTTTTGTGAAACAGCTTGCCACGGCCAATCTGCTCCAGCGCACGCCGCAGCTCCGGCTGAAAGACAACAGGCAGCGCCACCATGATCACAGTCATGCTCTTTTCCAGCAGCCAGCTGATAACGTGCAGATTCACCCAGCGGCAGATAACCATAAACACCACCAGCACCATCAGGCCCTTGCCCAAGGTGGCAGCACGGGTATTTTTCAGCATCAGATACAAACGATAAAGGAAATAGGCAACCACGCCAATATCAACGATATCCAGGATACCAAGTGTTGACAGCAGGCCTTGCAGCTGAATCATCACATTTATCACCTACTTATTCAAGTAAAATTTATAGTGTAATACGTTTAGGAGCTATTACAACGTAGATGGGTGCTTACCGGCGATTCGTAAATTAATCCATCTTGAGTATCGCCATGAAAGCCTCCTGCGGCAGCTCAACACTGCCCACCTGCTTCATGCGCTTTTTGCCCTCCTTCTGCTTTTCCAGCAGCTTGCGCTTACGGCTGATATCGCCGCCGTAGCACTTGGCGAGCACATCCTTACGCATAGCGCGCACATTCTCACGGGCAATAACCTTGTTGCCGATAGCAGCCTGCACCGGGATTTCAAACATCTGGCGCGGAATCAGACTGCGCAGCTTTTCTACCAGCTGACGGCCGCGCACGGTGGCATTTTCCTTATGCACAATAGCCGAAAGCGCATCCACAGGCTCGCCGTTCAAGAGAATATCCACCTTCACCAGATTGGAATAGCGGTAGCCGCTCAGCTCGTAATCAAGCGAAGCATAACCGCGGGTAGCAGATTTCAGTCGGTCAAAATAATCGAAGATAATCTCGCTCAGCGGCAAAGCGTAGTGAATCATTACACGCGTATCATCAAGATAGGTCATATTGTCATATTCACCACGTTTTTCCTGGCTCAGCTCCATCACCGCGCCCACATAGTCCTTAGGCACGATAATCGTAGCATTTACATAAGGCTCCTCCACGTGGTCGATAACAGTCGGATCCGGGAAGAGTGACGGGTTATCCACCATCTCCACCTCGCCGTTAGTGCGGAACACCTCGTAAATTACGTTGGGCGCCGTGGTAATCAGGCTCAGGTTATATTCACGCTCCAGGCGCTCCTTGATAACATCCATATGCAAAAGGCCCAAAAAGCCGCAGCGGAAGCCAAAGCCCAAGGCGGTAGAGGTTTCCGGCTCAAACACCAGCGAAGCATCGTTAAGCTGCAGCTTTTCCAGGGCATCACGCAAATTATCGTAATCCGAATTTTCTACAGGATACAAACCGCAGTACACCATAGGCGTAGCCTTGCGGTAGCCTGGCAGTGCCTGCGGTGCGGGGTTTTGCGCATCCGTCACGGTGTCGCCCACGCGCGCATCCTTGACGTTCTTGATGCTGGCAGCAAAAAAGCCTACCTGCCCCTCCTCCAGCTCGTCCACGTTCACAATACCAGGCTTAAAGTAACCAACCTCGGTAACATCAAACTCCGCACCTGTTGCCATCATGCGGATCCTCATGCCCCTGCGCAGACGGCCCTCCATAACGCGCACGTACAGCACTACGCCCTTGTAGGCATCAAACTTGGAGTCAAACACCAGCGCCTTAAGCGGTGCGGCCGCATCTCCCTCAGGCGCAGGCACGCGGGCAACAATCGCCTCCAGCACGTCCTCTATACCCAGGCCGGTCTTGGCACTGCACAAAACGGCGTCCGATGCATCTATGCCGATAACGTCCTCAATTTCTTTTTTTACATGCTCGGGGTCAGCGCTCGGCAGGTCAATTTTATTGATAACGGGAATAATCTCCAAATCATTATCCAGCGCCAGATACACATTCGCCAAGGTCTGCGCCTCAATGCCCTGGGTCGCGTCAATAACCAGCAGCGCGCCCTCGCACGCAGCCAGCGCACGCGAAACCTCATAGGTAAAATCAACATGGCCGGGAGTATCAATAAAGTTGAGCATATACTCCTCGCCGTTGCGTGCCTTGTAGATGCTGCGCACGGCCTGCGCCTTGATGGTGATGCCGCGCTCGCGCTCCAAATCCATGGAATCCAGAATCTGATCCTCCATCTCGCGCTTAGTAAGGGTTCCTGTATATTCAATCAGCCTGTCTGCTAAGGTAGACTTGCCATGATCTATATGGGCGATAATAGAAAAGTTACGGATGTGATCTTGTGCAATCATAAAATTCTCGTCCTGCTCCTTCGTAAAATGTCTTACTTGCGGCAAGGGCAAGCGCCCTGCCTAATTTATTAGTACTAGATATTATACCATTTTCACGCTAAGGCTGTAAACTAAAAAGAGAGACAGCAACAGCCGCCTCTCCTGTATACCTGCTTACTTCAGCTTCGTGTCTTCGTATTCCACGCACTTGTAATAGTTCTCGATTTTATTGTTAAGCTTATCTAAGGTTACCTGCATCTGCTGCATACGCTCAAGCAGCTTGGCACGCTCTTCTATCAAAATCTCCTTGCGGGCCGCACGCGTCGCATCCCCCTGCCCAAACAGCGCTACATATTCAATCAAGCTCTCCACCGAAATGCCTGCCGCACGCATGCACTTAGCAAACTGCACCCAGTTGCAATCATTCTCGCTATAATCTCGGATGCCGCTTTCGTTGCGCGTCACAGGCGGCACCAGGCCGATGCGTTCATAATAACGCAGGGTATCGGCACTAATATCGTATAATTTGCTGACCTCATTAATCCTCATGCTTTTTACCTCCGCTTTTACTCGCAGTCTTATATTGCCCTTATTGTAACACTTAGAGTATGCTCCAGGTCAAGCAGGCAGCTAAAAATTTTCTATGTGCTACAAACGCCGAATTTGCAATTTTTACTTGCACAAACGCCGTAATCGTGGTAGAATAGTGCAGTACAAGAATATTCAGGAGGTGAAATTCGTTGCCGAACATTAAATCTTCCATCCGCAGTGTAAAGACCGACGCAGAACGTCGTGCTAAAAACGCTCCGATCAAAGCAGCTCTCCGCAATGCTTCCCGCAAAGTAGAGGCTCTGGCTAAAACCGGTGCTAAAGAAGACGCTCAAGCTACTATGGCTACTGCTTCCGGTTTGCTCGATAAAGCAGCTCGCAAAGGCATTATCCATAAAAATGCTGCAGCCCGCAAAAAATCCAGACTTGCAAAGAAAGTCAACGCTATGGCTTAATTTTTACAAGCTGAACCTGCTCGTCAAAGAGCAGGTTTTTTGCTTTTATATAGAGATGACCGCAAAAGGCTTGACAAAGCAGGGGCAGATAGTTTACAATATAGCAAGAATAATCAGAAAATACA
>CAVBQX010000029.1:0-25997 GCA_963597755.1 Segatella copri | reverse complement strand
ATACAGCAGACAGAAGCCTTGCCATGCTTGATTATGCGCTTCGCAGAAGATTTGCTTTCTTTGATATAAAGCCTGGGTTTAAAACTCCGGGATTCCGTGAATATCGTATGATATTAGGCAATGAGAAGTTCAATAGACTTATCAGCTGTGTAGAAAATTTAAATGAAGTAATTTCTGCTGATGAATCTCTTGGTGAAGGTTTTTGTATAGGTCATAGCTACTTCTGTAATTTACAGCCTGATACAATTGATGATGGATGGCTTTATAGGGTTGTAGAATATGAGCTGATACCGTTGTTAAAGGAATACTGGTTTGATGAATCCATGAAGATAAAAGATTGGAGCCGGAATCTTAGGAGTGCGATTAAGTGATACCAATACAAAATATCTATTATATGCTGTCGTATGCTTTTCAGATATTGAATGAGCAGTGCTATAAGAATATGGCTACTGAACAATTTCATAATACTGCTGAGTTGATGGCGGCTATCTTGGAAAAAGGCATTGCGGTTCAACTAAAGCGGGGACTTGGTAAAGAATACATTCTGCATACGGAGGCTTTATCTTCTTTGCGAGGAAGGATTGATATTGCAGAGTCTATTAAGAAACAATCGATGCTGCGCAAACAACTAGCCTGCACATATGATGAGTTCTCTGTTAACTGTACGATGAACCAGATCATCAAATCTACAGTTGAGCTTCTTTGTCGTTCAAATATATCGAAGCAACGTAAAAAGAATCTCAGAAAGTTAATGGTGTATTTTGCCGAGGTTGATTCTATTGATTTGCACACAGCAAATTGGAATGTTCAGTACAATCGAAATAACCAAACCTATCATATGTTGATTTCGATATGTTATCTGGTAGCAAAGGGATTGTTGCAGACCCAAACAGATGGAAGCACGAAGCTGATGGATTTTTTGGATGAGCAACATATGTATCGCTTGTATGAAAAATTCATTCTGGAGTACTATAGGAAAGAATTTAAAAATCAGATAACTGCAAATGCATCACAGATTCCGTGGCAGCTAGACAACGAGGAGAATTCTATGTTGCCGGTAATGCAGAGCGATATTATGCTTCAGTGTGAAGATAAAGTTCTTATTATTGATGCAAAGTACTATGGACACAGCACACAGGTGCGGTTTGGTAAGTATACGCTTCATTCGGGTAATCTTTATCAGATATTTACCTATGTGAAGAACAAGGAATATGAGTTGAAAGATAGGGAACATAAGGTCTCGGGAATGCTACTGTATGCAAAGAACGATGAAGAAATATATCCGAATAATGTCTACCAGATGAGCGGCAATCAGATAAGCGTAAGGACACTTAATTTGGATCTATCGTTTGCTGAAATTGCTAAGCAGTTAGATGAGATTGTGGAGATACATTTTAATTTATCAGAGAGATAACAGTACGATACAATTTTTGCAGTGACACTATCAAAAAACGTGATGTAAGCATTGTAGTGTCCTGAAAATCAGTCGCGCAGGCTTTGGCTTGCGCTTTTTTTATGCACTTTACCCACTATTTTACCTGCCTTTAACATCACCATAATACTTCCTTAACAAAGCTACGTTATACTATAACCATAAACCACGGAGATGGTTGAAGGAGGAAAATAAATCATGAAATTAAAGAAAGTTGCATGCTTAGGCTTGGCTGCAGTAGTAGCCTTGGGTGCTTTGGGTTGTGGCAGCGATAACAAGGCTGCAGATAAAAAGGATGCCGGCGCAAAAATTACCGGCAGCATAACCGGTAGTGGTTCTTCTGCACTGCTCCCGCTGGCAAAGGATGCAGCCAGCAAATTTAAAGCTATTAACCCCGATGTTTCTATTACCTTGAATGGTGGCGGCAGCGGCACCGGCTTAAAGCAGGTTGCTGATGGCAGTGTTAACATCGGTAACAGTGACGTGCCTGCTGAAAGCAAGCTGAAGCCGGAGGTTGCTAAGGGTTTAGTTGACCACAAGGTATGCGTAGTTACCATGGCACCTGTAATTAACAAGGATCTGGCTGCTAAGGTAAAGAGCCTGTCTAAGGCACAGTTGACCGATATCTTTACCGCTAAGGTAACCAACTGGAGTCAGGTTGGCGGCCCGGATGAGCCCATCGTGCTGATCACCCGTCCTGCTACCAGCGGTACCCGCGCACTCTTTGCTGAGTTTGCTCTGGGTGGCGCCAAGGAAGCGACCAATAAATCTTTGGAAACCGATGATTCCGGTACTTTGCTGCAAAGCGTAAAGGATAACAAGGGCGCTATCGGCTACGTTGCCCTGTCCTATCTGGTTAACAATAAGGACGTTGCTACTGTTGCTATTGATGGCGTAGAGCCTACCCTTGACAACACCTACAGCGGTAAATATCCTGTATGGGGCTACGAGCATATGTATACTAAGGGCGAACCCACCGGCGCAGTCAAGGCCTTCCTCGACTTCATCACCTCTGCTGATTATGGCAAGGAGATTGAAAAGCAGGGGTATGGTGTTACTGCTAAGATGAAAGTCCAAAGATAATATACATTGTCTACGGTGCATTAATAAAATTCAGCTTCCATCAATAGGAAACGGGGAGGCAGCATATGCTAAGAGGTGCGCTTCACCTCGTTTCCGATCCCCTTTGTATATATTCAAAAGCAAGGCTGTGCAAGGCGCAAGCTGCAAATGGTAGCTGCGTACCGTTGCATGGCCTTAAAATTTAGTAGCTATAAAAGTGTTAGAGGAGATTTTTATGCAGCAGGCAAAAGCAAATGCTTACAGGCAGGACGCGCTGTGGCGCTACATTATCACCGGCTGCGGCCTGGCGCTCATCGTCCTCACCCTGGCTATTGGCGCGTTTTTGTGCTACAAGGGTGTAGGCACCTTTACAATATATAATCATAGTATAACAGAATTTTTGTTTTCGGCAGACTGGGCACCCAGCGACGATGTGGAGGGCGGCGGCAAGGTAGGCGCAGCTATCTTCATTTTCGGCTCTGTGGTTACCTGCGCACTGGCGTTGGCAATCGCCACCCCCTTTAGCCTGGCAACAGCTATCTTTATGACCGAAATTTCGCCGGAGCTGGGCAAACGTTTTGTGCAGCCGGCAGTAGAAATATTTGTGGGCATCCCCTCAGTCGTTTATGGCTGGATTGGCCTGACGATCTTGGTGCCGCTGATTAAGGATATCTTTCATCTGCGCTTTGGCTTTTCGGTGCTGGCGGCAGGCATTGTGCTGGCTGTGATGATTTTCCCTACCATTACGAGCCTGGCGGCCGATGCGCTGCGCAGTATCCCCAAAAGCTACCGCGCCGCTTCCTACGGCCTGGGCGCAACCCGCTGGCAGACAATAGCTAAGGTGGTGGTGCCTGCGGCAGTGACGGGCCTGATGACGGCGGTTATCCTGGGTTTGGCGCGTGCCTTCGGTGAGGCGCTGGCGGTGGCCATGGTCATTGGCAAGATGCGTGCCTTTCCCACGTCTATCCTGTCGCCAACCAACAATTTGACAGCGGCGATTGCGGCGGATATGGGCGGTGCCATGGAGGGCAGCGAATATAACATCGCCCTGTGGACGATGGCGCTGCTGCTTTTTATCATCTCGCTGGCGTGCATTTTCGCCATTCATTACCTGGGAAATAAAGGAGGGAAGAAGGCATGAACAATATAGCACGCGCAAAGCTCACCGACAAGCTGATGACGGCGGTGTTTTACTGCGTAGCAGGCTTCTTCATCCTGCTTTTGGTGGCCTTTGCGCTGTATGTAATTATCAGCGGCTTTAAGGATTTTAGCTGGAGCCTTATTTCCTTTGAGGGCGGCGGCATTGGCAATCTGCTCTTTAATACGGTTTATCTGGTCTTCCTGTCGCTTCTGGTGAGCGTCCCCTTGGGCGTGGCAGCAGGCATTTATATGGCAGAATACGCCAGAGCAGGCAAATTTACCCGCTTTTTGCGTATGTGTATTGAAACCATGTCCTCGCTGCCGTCGATCGTGGTCGGCTTGTTTGGTTACCTGGTGTTTATTGTGATGACAGGCTCGCAGTGGAATTTGTTCAGCGGCGCGCTGGCTGTTTCTATTCTCAGTATTCCACTCATCATGACGGTTACAGAGGATGCCTTTAAGTCACTGCCACAGGGCTACAAGCGTGGCAGCCTGGCAATGGGCGCAACGCTGTGGCAGACGATTTACAAGGTGCTGCTGCCGGCGTGCCTGCCGCGCATTATGACAGGCGTGATTTTAGCGGCCGGCCGTGGCTTTGGCGAGGCGGCAGCCTTGCTTTATACCGCAGGCATGAGCACGGATATCAGCTGGCACAGCTGGAATTTGCTGTCGCCTGCGTGCCCCTTAAATCCGTTCCGTCCCGGCGAAACACTGGCACTGCACATCTGGGCCTCGCGTACAGAGGCGCTAGCTGCTAATGCGGCGCAGATGGCTAACCTGTCGTCGGCCATATTGATGATTTTGGTGCTGTCCTTTAGCTTGGGGGCACGTTATTTGAGCACCTATTTAGACAAGAAAACCGGAGGAAGCAGAAAATGACCCTGGCAACTAAATTTTTAGTGCAGGACCTGGATTTGTATTACAACAAGTTTCAGGCTCTGAAGAAAATAAACCTGGATATCAAGGAAAAGGAGATCACCGCCCTCATTGGTCCCAGCGGCTGCGGTAAATCTACCTTTTTGAAAACTCTCAACCGCATGAACGATTTGGAGGAGGGTGTGCGCATCGAGGGCAAGATCGCCTTGGACGATAAGGATATTTTTTCCGAAATCGACCCCATCAGCCTGCGTCACCGCGTGGGCATGGTGTTCCAGCAGCCCAACCCCTTTCCTAAGAGTATTTATGATAACGTTGCCTATGGTCCGCGTATCCATGGCATTACTAAAAAGAGCACTTTAGACGAAATCGTAGAGCGCAGCCTGCGCCAGGCAGCTATCTGGGATGAGCTTAAGGACAGGCTGAATAAGAGCGCCCTAGGTCTCAGCGGCGGCCAGCAGCAACGCCTGTGCATTGCTCGCACCCTGGCAGTGCAGCCGGAGGTTATCCTGATGGACGAGCCCACCAGCGCGCTCGACCCGATTTCGACCATGAAGATAGAGGATTTGGCGCTGGAACTGAAGAAGGATTATACGATTGTTATCGTAACCCATAATATGCAGCAGGCGGCGCGCATATCTGATAAAACAGCCTTCTTCCTTTTGGGCGAGCTGATTGAGTTTAACAATACCAAGCAGCTTTTTGCTAATCCTTCTAATCCCAAGACGGAGGAATATATTACGGGCAGATTTGGCTGACGGGAGGATAAAAATGACACGTAATAAATTTAACGAACAGCTGCAGCAGCTTTTAAACAGCGTGCGCGTGATGGGAGTAAATCTGGAGGAAACCTTAGACAAGGTTATCGAAAACCTGGAGGCTAAGGACGCAGCTGTGGCGCAGCAGATTATTGGCGATGATGACAATTTTGACAACAGCGAGGTGGATATCGAAAAGCAGTGCCTGGAGCTGGTGCTGACGCAGACCCCTGTGGCCACCGATTGGCGTGAGATCGCCAGCTGCTTAAAGCTTGTGGGTGATATGGAGCGTATTGCCGACCACTGTAGTGATATCAGTCAATATACGCTAAAGCTTTTGGCAAAGGAGCCTGTGGCCTTGCCCGGGAACTTTATGCCGATGCTGCAGGTGATGCGCAAAATGGTGTATGACTCTATCAGTGCCATCAGCGAAAATGACGTGGAGTTGGCTAACAAGGTTATCGCCACCGATGATGAGGTGGATGATTATTTTGCCCAGATGCGCCAGCAGCTGACAGTTCTGATGCAGCAAAGGCCGCAATACGTGCCGCAATATGTGGACTATTTGATGATTGCCAAGTACGTGGAGCGCATTGCCGATCACGCTACCAATATTGCCCAATGGGTGCTGTTCGTGGTGAAGAACGAATTAAAAAATTAAATGGGTGCTTTCATCCTGCGTATACAAACCTATAAAGGCTGTCGTGACAGCCGCAGTGTGTTCAGTTTTTTGAACATCTGCGCTTGTCGCGGCGGCCTTTTTGCGTTAGCTGATTTAGGTAAAATGTGATATAATAAAACAGTGCAATAAGCTATTATTGTTTTGCTTAGCGGGGTATATCATGCTTCGAGGATTTCTTAAATATTACTTGCCTTATAAGCATATATTGGCAGTGACGCTTTTGGGGTCGGTGGCAGCTTCGGTGGTTGAACTGCTTTTTCCTATGTATTTGCGTCATATTATGAACGACATTTTGCCGACAGGGGATATTGCTGCGCTGCTTGCGGCTGCTGCGGTGCTTTTTTGCGGCTACGTGGCTGTGTGCATGGTAAACTACAAGGTGATGCAGCAGGGGCGCACAATCGGCGCCCTGGTGGAACAGGATATGCGGCGGGACGTGTTTGCCCATGTGCAGCGCATGAGCTTCGGCTATTTTGATAACCAGCGCGTAGGGCAGCTGGTGTCACGCATTGTGAGTGACGTGGGAGAAATCCGCGAGCTGGTATTTTTGGGACCCAACTATCTGCTTGTGTGCCTGATCTTTATGCTGGGAACGATGAGTATTTTATTCTACCTCAACTGGCAGCTGGCGCTTGTGGTTAATGTGCTGCTTTTGGTTAAGGCGGTGGATTCGGTGACGACAAACCGCAGGCTGAAGCAGGCAGGCCGAGCTGCCCGCAGGGAGGTGGGCGAGCTGACGGCGCAGACGACAGAAAGCCTGAACGCTATCCGTCTGGTGCAGTCCTTTAATAATGAGGAGCTGGAATGTGCGCGCCTGGAAAAAATTGCGGTACGTCTGTTGGCGGCACGCAAAAAATCCTTTGGCATTCTCAGTCATTCCAACACCAGCATGGTGTTCTTTTCCAATATCACTAACCTGGTGATTATTATTGCCGGTGGCATCTTGATTACCTATGGCAAGATGCGCTTTAGCGACCTTGTAGCCTTTATGCTTTATGTTTCTATCTTTGTACGTCCTGTGCTGCGGCTTAACGCCCTGGCCGAGGTGTACCAAAAGGGTGTCACCAGCTACCAGCGCTTTGCTGAGCTGATGCAGCGGCCTGCTGATATCGTGGATGGCCCTGACGCTGTGGATGCAGGTGTTCTTAAAGGTGATATTGTTTTTGACAACATCACCTTTGGCTATAATGGCAAGCAGCCTGTGCTGCAAAACTTTTCCCTGCATATCAGGGCGGGCGAATCGGTGGCCTTTGTGGGCAGTACAGGCGTAGGCAAGAGCACGCTGTGCAATTTGCTGCCACGCTTTTATGAGCTGCAAAAGGGACGCGTTTTGATAGACGGCAGGGATATCAAGCAGATGACGCTGGCTTCGCTGCGGCGTAACATCGGTATTGTGCAGCAGGATATCTTCCTGTTTGCGGATACGGTGATGAATAATATTTTATACGGACGACCGGAGGCTACGCAGCAGGAGGCAGAGCGGGCGGCCGTTATGGCGGAGGCGGACCGCTTTATTGAGCTGCTGCCGCAAAAATATGCTACACAGCTGGGTGAGCGCGGCGTAAAGCTGAGCGGCGGACAAAAGCAGCGCCTGGCCATTGCCCGCGTCTTTTTGAAGAACCCGCCTATTTTGATTTTGGATGAGGCTACATCGTCCTTGGATAACGAAACCGAAAAAAATATCCAGCTGGCGCTGGACGCGCTGTCGCACAACCGCACGACGCTGGTGGTGGCGCACCGCTTGGCCAGCATCCGCAATGTGGACCGTATTATTGTGCTTTCCTCCCACGGTATTGCCGAGCAGGGCTCGCACGACGAGCTGATGGCATTAAAGGGAGAATACTATAGGTTATATATGACGCAGTTTGAGAAAAAGGCTTAGCCTGAGGAGGGGCGAAATATGCATATTGACAAACGCTTAGAAACGATTGCGGCTCTGGTGCCACCGCACTGCGTGCTGGCTGACATCGGCACAGATCACGCTTATCTGCCTGTGTGGCTTTTGGAGCAGGGGAAAATAGATCATGCTATCGCCGGGGATATCGCCGAAGGACCATGTCAGGCAGCACGCAATACTGTGGCCATGCACAATTTGGCTTCGCAGGTGGAGGTACGCATTGGCAGTGGCCTTTCCGTGCTCGCACCTGGCGAGGCAGATTGTATTGCTATAGCCGGCATGGGGGCAGCTACGATCATCAGCATTTTGGAGGCCGATATGGAAATAGCTAAGGGCGCACAGCTTTTAGTGCTGCAGCCAATGGCAGGGGCAGCTGCCCTGCGTGCCTGGCTTATAGGCAATGGCTGGCAGCTGGTGACCGAGGAGCTGGTGGACGACGAGCCGCATTTTTACGAAATTATCGCTGCCCAAAGGGGACAGGCTGAACTTGGCGACGAGGCAGAGCTGGTGGTGGGACCGGTGCTTTTGGCGCAGGGGCATCCGCTTTTGGCTAAGCAGATAGAGCGCAAGCTGGCAGAATATAAAAGGCTTGTGAGCAATATGGAGCTCAGCGAGCAGGCCCGTGAGACTATGAGATATAAATTTGCCAGGGAAATGGTGCAGAAATTGGAGGTGCTGCAAAATGCCAGGTCAGGTAACAGTAAATGACATCATCCAGCTGCTGGAGGAAATGGCACCGCCGGAGCTGGCTGAGAACTGGGATAACATCGGTCTGATGCTGGGGCGACGTACGCGCCCGGTGCGCAGGCTGCTTTTGGCACTGGATATGACGCAGGAGACGGTGCAGCAGGCAGTCAGCAAAAAGGCGGATCTGCTTATAACGCACCATCCGGCAATTTTCCACAAGCTGGGGCAGGTGACGGATGCAAGCTGGCAGCAGGAGCTTTTGCTGCAGCTGGCCGAAAACGGCATTGCCGTCTACAGCGCGCACACTAACCTGGACTGCGTTGCTAATGGCGTCAATAGTGTGCTGGCTAAGCGGCTGCGTCTGCTTGATACCGACGTTTTAGATACTGCCAGCGGCCTTGGATGCATCGGCAGTGTGCAGCAGCCGCAAAATCTGCAGGCTTTTGCTGTTTTTGTCAAAAAGGCGCTGCACGCTGATTACGTTACCGTCGGAGATGCTCACAGGCAGGTGCGCAAGGTGGCAGTTTGCGGCGGGGCTGGTGCCGATTTAATCGGCTTGGCACTGGCGCAGGGGGCAGACACCCTGGTGACAGGTGATGTTAAGTACCACGAGGCGCAGCAGGCGGTGTTTAGCGGCCTGAATATTATTGATGCAGGTCATCAGCCGACGGAGCTGCCTGTGCTGGACGATTTGGCAGACAGGCTGTCGCTGCGCTTTAGCGACAAGCATTGGAATGTAGATATTAAGGTGGCAGACGAAACCCTGCTTTTAAAGCATATATAGAAAATAAGGTGATATAAGAATGATTAAGGATTTTAAGGCAGGCCTGAAGATTTGTCAGGCAGCCTTGGTGCGTGTACAAAAGGTGGGCATTTCTTCCAACGGCGGCGTGTTCGCCCGCGGCATGCTGGAAGATAACAGTGGCCGTGTCGGCTTCATCTGCTTTGACGCCGTGCTGGTAGAAAAGCTGCGGGAGCTGGACGCTCCCAAGGCCTTTATGATAGGCGGCAACGTGGATATAAACAAGTTTAATAATGATATGACGCTGCAGGTTGTGGTGCAGCGTCTGGAAAACCTGCTGCCGCAGGACGATATCAGCAATTTGCTGCCACAGGGCAATTTTGACGTAGAGGCCTACAAGACCAAGCTTGCTAATTATATCAAGGCTGTGCGCACACCTGGGCTGCGCATGCTTTTGGAAACCATTTTCAGTGGTGAAACCTATGAACGTTTTGTGCATAACCCTGCAGGTATGCGCATGCATCACGCCTACCTGGGCGGCCTTTTGCAGCATTCTGTGGATGTTACGGCGCTGGCTGTGGCCATGGCCGGTCAGATTGAAGGTGCAGACAAGGATTTGGTTATTGCCGGTGCGCTTTTGCACGATATTGGCAAAATCAAGGAGATCTCTACAGAGATCGGTTTTCCGTATACTAACGAGGGACGTCTTTTGGGGCATATCACCATGAGCTGCTTGATGGTGCAGGAGGCTGCTGCCAAGCTGCGCATTCCTGCATCGCGCCTGGAGCAGCTGCAGCATGTGCTTTTGTCCCATCATGGCGACAATGAAAAGGGCTCACCTGTTGCCTGCGCGACACGCGAAGCCTTTATCGTGCATTATGCGGACGAGCTTAACGCCGTTATGAACCAGTTTGACGAGCCGGAGGGCAAGGGAACTTGGGAATACAACCGCATGCTGGGACGTAATATCTTGACGGAGAAGCTATGAGAGGCGTCATCCGTGAGGAGGAGTGCAGCCTGCACGGCATAACGCTGCATTTGCAATACAAGCAGGTAAGGAACCTTAGCTTGCGCGTGAAGCCTGATGGCAGTGTCTTCGTTACCGTTCCTTTGGGCGTTAGCAAGCGGGAGCTGTTAGGCTTTTTAGCTGACAAGGAGGACTGGCTGCGCGACAAGGTGCAGCTGCAGACGCAGCGCACGCAGCAGAAGCACTATACTATGGGAGAGCTGCCCTATGACGGCGAGCATGTGTGGCTTTGGGGTAAGCGACTGTCTGCAAAATTTTTTATAGATAAGGGCAAAAGCGGCAGCTACGAGATAAGTGATGACGCTGTCTGCTTTTATTACCACAAGCAGCTAGGCGGTGAGGGGCTGTGTGCCTTTGTGGAATTTTTCTATAAGGAGCAGACCTATAACAAGGGCCGCGAGCTGCTGCTGGCATGGAGCAAAAAAATGGGCTTGCATCCTACAGGGCTCAAGGTGCGGATTATGAAAACGCTCTGGGGTTCCTGCAACGTGCGGACTGGTGGCGTTAATTTGAATGCGCTGCTGGCCTGCTGGCCGGCAGAATGCCTGGAGCTTACTGTGGTGCATGAGCTGACGCATCTGTTGGAGCATAACCATACACCGCGTTTTTATGCTATCGTGGGAAGCTTTTTGCATGACTGGCGCAAACGCGAGCGGGTGCTAAGGGAGTTTTATCCTATGCAGTAACAGCCTTCAACTATACTTTAATGATTTTGCTCTGCTAAAATGCGTCATAGTATACACATTTATGATAAAAGAAGTATATTTATGTAAATCTTTTGTGAAAGTATGCTGAGAGTGCAATTACTTGTGCTATAATTATAGTGACATCTTGTAAAACGGCAGCAGAAGTTTTGGCAGCCGTTTTTTTAGAGGCAGGAGTGATGATTATGGCAAAACAAAAGATATTAATTGCTGATGATGAGGCGCAGATCCGTGAGATTTTGCGTATATACTTTGAAAAGGAAGGCTTTGAGGTTATTGAAGCTGAGGATGGCGCTGCTGCGATTTTAAAGGTACAGTCCGAAAAGCCTGATATTTTACTTTTAGATATAATGATGCCTGTTTTAGATGGTATTGAGGTATGCAAGCAGGTGCGCAAGCTGACCGATCTTCCCATTATTATGGTAACTGCCAAGGACGATGACGATGACCGCATCGCCGGCCTGGAGATCGGTGCTGATGATTACATCACTAAGCCGTTTAACTCGCGCGAGGTGGTGGCACGCGTCAAGGCAGTGCTCCGCCGCACAGGTACGCAGGAAAAGAAGGGTGAGGTGTCACGTATTACCTATCCCGGTCTTGTTATTGACATGGAGCAGTACCAGGTTACGGCCTTTGGCAACAAAATGACCTTTACCACCAAGGAAATGGAGCTTTTGTGGTGCCTGGCATCCAATCCGGGCAAGGCGTTCAGCCGCAACCAGCTTTTGGAAACGATCTGGGGTTATTCCTATTACGGTGATACACGTACAGTTGACACACATATTAAACGCATCAGACAGAAGCTTAATATTCCGCCTGATTCCCAATGGGACATTACAACTATCTGGGGAGTGGGCTATAAGTTTGAGCTGAAGGATAAATAACAAATGAAAAAATCCCTGAGTACACGCCTGATGTATAGTTTTATGACTATCATAATTATCGTCGTCGTGGGGATTACAGCAGGCATATCCTACCTTATCGCCGATTATTTCTTTCAAGTAAAGGAGCAGGAGCTGGCCGAGAATGGGCATGAGATGGGTGAAACCATTGAGGCCTTCATCCGCTTGGATGACAGGGATATGCTTTATCGGTATATTTTGGCTGTAGACAGGCTGGTTGGCGCACGCATCTGGCTTTTTGATGATAATTACGAGCTTTTGGCGGCATCTTATTATGATGCGGATAAGGATGCCGGGACAAATGCTGCTTTGAAGCATTTTCTGAAAAATGGCGCTCCCTCGCGTAAGGATTTGCAGGATAGCGTCCAAAAGCTGGATCAGGATATAAAAGAAAGCAATATTTCCTATAGGGTTAAGATCATTCTAGGAGATGTTTACGCAGGTAAGTCGTTTAAATCGCAGATATATCACCCTTATTACAAGGAACAGGTGATATTAGTGGGCGTGCCCTATAGTATTCCCGGCGGTCGCACGGGTGCGATTATGATGATTGAACCATTGAGCGGCTTTGAAAAATTCTTGCGAAATGTTTACATTTATATTATGATTGTAGGTATCATCGCCATCATTATCAGCCTGTTTTTGGTCAAGCGTCTATCAAACGTGATTATCAAGCCGGTGCTGGATATGAAGGATAACGCGCAGGCTATGGCCTCGGGTGACTATTCCCGCCGTTTGCAGGTGCAGGGTGATGATGAAATTGCGGAATTGGGCGATGCGCTTAACTCCCTGGGCAGGGATTTAGGTGCCTATATTGCTAAAATGCAGCGGACGGAAAAAATCCGCCGCGACTTTGTGGCTAATGTATCACATGAGCTGCGGACACCGATTACGATTATCCGTGGCTACAATGAGGCAATTTATGACGGCATGGTAACAGATCCTGCTGTGCTCCAGCGTTACCGCGGCCTGATCAACGAGGAAACAGTCCGCATAGAACGCATGGTGCGCGAGCTTTTGGATATCAGCCGCCTGGAATCCAGTGATCCGCTGACTGTAAATAATATGGATGAGCTGCCGCTGGCAGGAATCATCCGCAATGTCGCCGAAAAATTATCTGTCCGCTGCGTGAAGCACAACATTAGGTTTAATATTCATGCTGACGATACGATAAAAATTATGGGCGACGGCGACCAAATGGTGCAGTTAATTATGATTTTGTGCGATAATGCCTTGAAATATTCGCCAGAAAATGGTACTGTATCATTAGGTGCGAATAAGCTTGCCGATGGCAGCGTGCTCGTGACCGTTACGGACCAGGGCAAGGGGATACCGGCGGAGGACATTCCCTTTATTTGGGAACGCTTCTACAAGGTAGAAAAATCCCACTGCCGCAGCGTGCCGGGTACGGGATTGGGTCTGGCCATCGCTAAGGAGATTATTCGCGTCCACGGCGCCAGTGCCGAGGTAATCAGCAAATGTGGTTCTGGTACTACATTTGAAATAAAATTTCCAAAGGATAAGGTAGTATGATTTTAAAGTATGTTTGTCCCGATTACAGAGTAAAAAGTTTATTTGACATTTCGGCAAAGTGGCTGAAGCGTAATGGTTACACAAGGATTGTTGTTGACATTGACAATACCCTGCTGCCGCGCGACAAGAACCTGGTTGGCCCGCGTGCCATGACCTGGATCCGTCAGCTGCATCAGATGGGTATCAATGTTGCTTTGATTTCCAATAACGGCGGTGACCGCATTAAGGCCATCACCCGTCAGACAGGCTTAGGCACGATTATGCGTGCGGCCAAGCCCCTGCCGATGGCGTACAAGCAGATTTCCAAGGCCATGGGCGGCGGTAAGATCCTTTATGTGGGCGACCAGCTGATGACTGACGTTTTGGGTGCCAAAATTGCCGGACAGCCTGTAGTCTGGGTAGAATCTTTGGGTGGCAAGGAGCATTTTATTACCCGTTGCACCCGCAAAATAGAAAAATTCTTTGTAGGGCGTCTGCATAGCAATAACATGATGCCTAAGGAGCGCGTATTATGAAAATAGCCCTGCTGCAGCTTGCTGTTCTGGAAAAGAATAAGGCGGCCAACGTGGCCCATGGCCTGCAGCTGGCGGCTTGCGCCGCCAAAACTCATGACCTTGTGGTTCTGCCTGAGGTGTGGACAACCGGCTACAGTCTGGGACACCTGCAGGAGGAGGCCGAGGAGGCAGATGCTTCCCCTGTTATCAGCAGCCTGCAGCAAATAGCACGCGAAAATAGCTGCGCTATTTTGGCAGGTTCTGTGCCCATGCGTCATGATGGCAAGATTTATAATACCTCTGTAGCTATTGCTAAAACCGGTGAAATAGTCAACCGTTATGACAAGGTGCATTTGTTTGGCCTGTTTGACGAAGCAGATTTTTTCGCAGCAGGCGATAACTTCAATGCTTTTACCTTAGATGGACTGTGTTGCGGCTCGACCATCTGTTATGATTTGCGTTTTCCCGAGCTGTTCCGCCATCTGGCACTGCAGGGAGCGCAGCTCATCTTTTGCGTGGCCGAATGGCCTGAAGCACGTGGTGACATCTGGCACCTTCTTACGCAGGCGCGTGCTGCCGAAAACCATACCTTCGTGGTGGCAGTGAACTGCGCTGGTACGTTTAAGGGTGCTCCCTTTTACGGACATTCTATGGTTGTAGCGCCCAGCGGCAAAATCTTGGCTGAGGCAGGCATGCAGGAGGAGGTAGTTTCCTGCGAGATTGACCTGACCGAGGTTGCCAAGGTGCGCAGCAGGCTCAACGCCCTGGCTGATGTACGCAAGGAGCTGATTCAATAGTGATTTACCAAAAATTCTTGGCCGGTTTGGCAGCCGGCCTGCTTTTGTGTGTTCAAATGAATGCAGGCATGGTAGAGGCGGCTGTGCCCAAGGACGCACCCAAGGACATCAAGCATATTCTGGGCCTGTATTATGGCAACGGTGAAAATATCCTCATCCGCGAAAACAACGGTCGCCTGGAGCTTTTGTACCGCATTGCGCAGGCAGATAAATCCTTTGCGGCGGCGAATCTTTATCCGCTGACGAAGGTGCATTTTGATTCTTACACGCTCAACGAGGCAGGACCTATGAGCAGCACTGAGGCTAATGTACGCTTTGAACGTGACAGCGATGGCTACGGTATCTCCTGCCGCGTTGGCGGTCACACCTATAGCCGCTACTTTTTGGGACAGACCACGGGTGAACGGGCAGCAACCTTCCGCCTGCCGGAGCGCAGCGCCGAGGACTGGGACAAGCTGCGCAGTGAGGCCGCCAAGGCGGCAGTGCCTGCCGCGCTGGCAGCAGGTGAGCAGGCAAGGCTGGCGGATGCAGGCAAAATAGCAGGTGTCAAAATCAATTCCGTGTATGCCACTGGTGACAACCTTTTTGGCGCGCCGCTTTACGCAACGCCCAAGCTATATGTAAACGAGGCGCTGCTGCCTGCCCTGGCTAAGGTGCAGGAGGCTTTGCGGCCATATGGCTACGGCCTGGTGCTGTGGGATGCCTACAGACCCTGGAGTGCAAGCAAGCTGGCTAACCTGGCGCTGCCTGCCGACAAAAAGGATATGCTGGAGGATCCCGAAACCAAGGGCAGCGTGCATAATACCGGCAACGCTGTGGACGTGGGGCTGTACGATTTGGCAACAGGCGAGGAGCTGGAGCTGGGCAGCGGCTTTGACGAGCCTTCGCTCAGGCAGTACGCCAGTTACCCTGGCGGCACGGCGCGTGAACGCTATTTGCGCAGTCTGCTGCGTGAAACCATGGAGCTGTACGGCTTTAAGGGTATAGAAATGGAATGGTGGCATTTTGAATATGCTACAGATAAGCAATATGCACATTTAAATACAATTTTATGATATGAGGTGACAACTATGAACGTTTATGACAATGCAAATGAGCTGGCTAAGGCTATGCGTGAGAGCCATGAATTCAAAAAATTGAAGGAAGCAACTGCTGCTTTGGCTAAGGATGCTGATACCAAAAAGATGGTTGACGAATTTTTGCAGCTGAACCAGGAGGCCGAAATTGCCAAATACCAAGGTAAGGAGCCTGCTAAGGAAACTACCGAAAAAATCCAGAAGCTTTATGGCGTGCTGTCACTGAACACCGACGCAATGCAATATCTGAATTCCTTTATGCGCTTTCAGATGATGCTTTCAGATATTACAAATTCGATCCAGGATGTAGTAAAAGAAGCAATGGGAGAAAAATAATGACCCAGCTGCAGGATATATTCGCAGGCTGCACGGCAAAGCCGCTTTTAGTGCAGGAGCCGATGAGCAGACACACCTCGTTCCGTATTGGCGGACCTGCTGATTTATTGGCCCGGCCGCAGAGCGAGCAGGAGTTGGCAGCGCTGTTGGCTAAGGCAGCGGCTAACGCTGTGCCTGTTACCCTCGTTGGTAACGGCTCCAATCTTTTGGTGCGTGACAAGGGCATCCGTGGCCTGGTTATCAAGCTGGGCAATATGCTTAACGACATCGTCATCAACGACAATAGTATAACCTTTGGCAGCGGCGTTTCGCTGGCTATGGCGTCGCGCAGGGCGGCCGAGCTTGCTTTGAGCGGGCTGGAGTTTGCCGTGGGCATTCCAGGCAGCATTGGTGGCGCGGTTTATATGAACGCCGGCGCCTATGATGGTGAAATGTCCAAGGTTGTGACCAGCGTGCGTGTGATGGATGCAGCCGGTCAGGTGGAGGCTTTGCCTGCCTCCGCATTGGATTTTGCCTACAGACGCTCTGCTTTGCAGGGCAGCGGCAGGATCGTCACCGCCGTCACGGTTGAGCTTACCCCGGGCGACAAGCAGGCCATTGCCGATAAAATGGCTGATTTCAGCAACAGACGTATCACTAAGCAGCCTTTGGAGCTGCCCAGTGCCGGAAGCATGTTTAAGCGTCCACCAGGGTATTTTGCCGGTACGCTCATTGACCAGACAGGCCTTAAAGGCTACACCGTCGGCGGCGCACAGGTTTCTAGCAAGCACGCAGGCTTTGTGGTGAACGTGGGTGGCGCTACCTGTGCTGACGTGCTGCAGCTAATTGCCGATGTGCAGGATAAGGTGTTTGCTGCCCATGGCGTACACTTGGAGCCTGAGGTTTTAGTTTTGGGCGAGGAATAAAGGATTACACGTAATCAGAGGAGAAGAAATTTGAAGCAGCAGCTTTTGACAGAGCAGGAAATCCATGAGCTTGGTTTGCAGGCCTTGGTTCCCTGGCTGGAGCAACACAATTTTAAAATTGATTACATGCAGACGGACAAAAACGTTGTACCGCATATTTTTGCCTTGAGCGGCAAGATTTTGACGGTGATTGTCGCTGCGACGGCTATGTACCCCGATAAGGGCGTAGTTCCTGAGGGGGATAAGGCCTATGCTTTGCGCGTTGCAGGTGATCTGCATGCACTTTGTGCTACTGCCTCTATTGGTCTGGTAAATGTGGACGGGCTGCCTGCGGCAGACAAAAAGCTGATGGGTACGCCGCTGCGTGACGGTCACTATAAGGCAGATTTTGGCGGATTGGAATATATCCAGTTTTTGGATGAAGGCGAAGCGTGAGGTGACAGCATGGATTTACTAACTGTTGATCAAAGTAAGTGCCTGCATTGCGGCATTTGTGTAGAATGCTGCCCATCCTGCATCCTGACATTGGGCGAAAACGGACCCGAATGTAACTTTGACCGTGGCTGCATGAGCTGCGGCCAATGCGTTGCCATCTGCCCGGTGGGAGCGTTGGATAACAAATATACGCCGCTGGCCAAGCAGCGTCCTGTGACCATGCCTGTGCTGGCAGCGGACGTGGCCTACGAGTTTTTGCGTATGCGCCGCAGTGTGCGCAATTTTAAGCCGCAGCCGCCTACGGACGAGGAGCTGACACGGCTTTTGGACGTGGCCCGCTATGCGCCGACTGCCGGTAACTCGCAGGGACTGTATTTTATCGTCATCCGTGACAAGGACAAAATCCGTGCCATTGCGGACGCTGTTGCCGACTGGATGGAGGACGAGGTAGCCGCAGGTACCGAAAATAAGCGTTATTTTCAGGTCGTGCTGCGCGCTTACCGTGAGCGTGGTCAGGACATTATCGCCCGCAATGCACCCTGTTTGGTTTTTGCACTGGCACGCCGCCTTAACATCACCGGCGTGAGCAATGCTGAGCAGACCTGGGCTTATGCCGAGCTGTTTGCTCCCACCATCGGCCTGGGGACTACTATCGCAGGCTTTATCCAATCATGTGGCATAGCTGGTTACCAGCCGCTGCTGGACCTGTTAGAAATGCCGCCCAAGCATAAGGTGGCAGGCACATTGATGGTTGGTTATCCAAAATATAAATACAAGCGGATGCCGGAACGGCAGCACCTGAAGGTGGATTTCCGCTAAAAGCAGAGACTGCTGTGATTATTTTGCAGCAGTCGTTTGTTTTACAAATACATGCCTTTAACCTAATACTACAAGATTTTACTTTTCTTGCTTTTAGCTTTCCCAGATAGCATAAATATGGGTTGACCTGGGAGTAGCATTGGACTTATAATGTTAGAAAAATAATCACCAATATAACAAAGATAAATTTATTGCTTAACAGATAATTTTGCGTATCTCAATATATCTTAAATAAACAACGTTGTGCGTACAGGGGAGTAGAAAGTGAATAAAAAGTATTATAAATCGGTTTTATTTTTACTATTTTTGCTATTAGACTATGTAGCACTGCTTGCGGCAGAGCAGTGCGCCTTTTTTTTACGTAACCTGGGCTGGGAGCACATCAGCACCCTGCGGATTTCGTGGCTGAACTTTTGGGTTATTTTTCCTGCGGGATACATATTATTTTTGCATATAGGGCAGCTGTATAGCCGCAGAATGCCCTTTTATAAAGAAGTGGAAAAGATTTTTTACGCCTGCTGCTATGGTACGGCGGCAGTGGTGCTGGTGCTGTACGTGGCGCAGATTGCAGGCTCTACGAGCAGATTGTTTGTAGGTCTTTTTGGTGTGCTGGCGTTTTTGTTCGTCAGCATTTTGCGCTATGTGACCAAAAGAGTGCTGATCAAGCAGCAGCTTTTGCAAATACCGGTGCTGGTTATTGGCGCAGGCAAAACAGCAGAGCTTTTAGCCAAGGCCATTACTGATGATGTGGGCATGGGCTTTAAAATTATCGGCCTGCTGGAGGATAACAGGGTGCAGCCGGGAATATTGCAGCAGTTTGCTGTGCTGGGCGGCTTTGCTGATGCCGAAAGGGTTATTAAAGAAACCGGCGTCAAGCGCGTGTTTATTGCGGCACCAGGTCTGAGCTCCGAAAGCATGGGACACCTGATTTACCGCGTGCAGCCGCTTGTGGAAAATATTGGCGTTATTCCAGGCTTCGTGGGCGTTCCGACGGGTGCACTGGAGGTGGAAAGCCTGTTTAACGAAAAGCTGATGGTGCTGCGCCTCAAAAACAATCTGGCAAGACCGCTTAACCGCTTGGTCAAGACCGTGTTTGACTACGTACTTACCTTTATTGGCATGCTGGCAATTTCACCGCTTTTAGTCTTTATTGCTATCTGGATTTATAAGGACAGCCCCGGACCTGTCATTTTTAAGCACATACGTATCGGCAAGGACGGCAAGCCCTTTCCTTGTTATAAGTTCCGCAGCATGTGTGTGGACGCCAAGGAGCGACTGGAAGAGCTTTTGGCTAATGACCCTGCTGCCCGTGAGGAGTGGGAGCGCGATTTTAAGCTGAAGAACGACCCGCGTATTACCAAAAGCGGTGCCTTTTTGCGTAAAACTAGTCTAGATGAGCTGCCGCAGATTTTTAACGTGCTGCGCGGTGAGATGAGCCTGGTAGGACCGCGGCCGATAATCCAACAGGAACTGGAGCGCTACGGTGAATACGTGGGGGATTACCTGATGGTGAAGCCGGGCATTACCGGTATGTGGCAGGTGAGCGGCCGCAGTGATATAGAATACCACGAGCGCGTGCTGCTTGACAGCTGGTATGTGCGTAATTGGAGTGTGTGGATAGATATTGTGATGCTCTTTAAGACGTTTGCTGTTGTTTTGGCAAGGAAGGGTGCGTATTGATGGAATATGATTATACAGTTGCAGGCAGTGGTTTGGATATTGTGGTCTTTACGCAATATGCGGAGGTTGGTAGAACTGCATGAGCTATAATACTACCTTCCGCAATATCGCTGTTATAATTTTGAACTACAATACACCGGCCATGACGCTGAAGGCTGTGCAGCACCTGCGTAGTTTTGGCACGGAGCTGCAAATTATTGTTGTAGATAATTGTTCTACTGACGATTCTAAAGATATTTTACAAAGTACGCTTGCTGCAGAGCCGTGTGTACATTTTGTGCTTAGTGCGACAAATTCCGGTTATGCCAGTGGTAACAATATTGGTATCAATTATGCTAGGGGTCTTGCTGATATTGAGTATATCGTCATCATGAATCCTGATGTTATAGTGGATATTAGTGTTCTTGCTGAGATGAAAAATACACTAGCCAAAAATGGAAATATAGGACAGATTACTGCTGAAACATATTATAATGGCGTCTATCGTATTCCCAATGATTGTGCGTGGAGATTACCGACACTTCGTCAACTGTTAATGTTTTCTACCTTGCCGGGCTATGTTTTTCATGGGATTTGTAAATTGCTTGGTGTATGCTATAATGTGCACGAATCTTATCACTTTGAACACTATCAAAATAAAGCTATCGCTTATGTTGAAGTTGTGCAGGGTTGCTTTTTTATGTGTAAGCTAACTACAATGTTGGATATTGGTATGTTAGATGATGCTACTTTTCTCTACTACGAAGAGAATATTTTAGGAGCAAAGATACGGGCACGACATATGCGTAATGCAGTACTGGTTGGTCATTATTTTCAACATAATCATCAAGAAAAGGACAAAAGCTTATTAAAGGCAGGTAACAAGATTTTTCATATGACTTGCCTGCATAATTCCCGTAAGCATTATATCAAGCAATATCTGCAATGCAGCTTTGTACTTAAAAAGCTGCTGCTGAGTATTCTTGATATTGATTTTGAGATAAGAAAGCTAGGAGTGAAGCTCCTATTAAAAAACTAGTAACCGAGGTGCAATATGAAAGGTATTATTCTCGCCGGAGGCTCCGGCACCCGCTTATATCCTATAACTATGGTAACCAGCAAGCAGCTGCTGCCGATTTATGACAAGCCGATGATATTCTATCCCTTGTCCACACTGATGCTGGCTGGGATCAAGGATATTTTGATTATTTCCACCCCACAGGATTTGCCCAACTTTGAGCGTCTGCTGGGCGATGGCAGCAAGTATGGCATACGCCTGAGCTACAAGGTGCAGCCTTCTCCCGACGGTCTGGCGCAGGCCTTTATCTTGGGAGAGGAGTTCATTGACGGCGACAGATGTGCCATGATTTTGGGCGATAATATTTTTTATGGCGCAGGCATGACGCAGCATTTAAAGGCAGCAGTTGCCAACACCAGCGGTGCTACTGTTTTTGGCTATTATGTCAATGATCCTGAGCGCTTCGGCGTGGTGGAATTTGCCGCGGATGGTAAGGCTATCAGCCTGGAGGAAAAGCCACAGCAGCCAAAGAGTAACTATGCAGTAACAGGCTTGTATTTTTACGATGAAAAGGTTTGTGAATATGCCAAGAGCCTGCAGCCATCGGCCCGCGGCGAGCTGGAAATTACTGATTTGAACAAAATTTACCTGCAGCAGGATAAGCTTTCTGTAGTAACTTTGGGACGTGGTTACGCCTGGTTAGACACCGGCACGGTTGCCAGCCTGAACGAGGCAGCTGAATTTGTTAAGGCTGTGCAGGAAAACGCAGGCATTCCCATCGCTGTTTTGGAAGAGATTTCGTACCAAAATGGCTGGATTAATAAGGAGCAGCTTTTGGAGGCTGCCAAGATGTATGGCAAATCGCCTTACGGCCAATACCTGCAAAAGGTTGCAGATGGCAGGATTCAATACTAAGGAAGTGCGTGTTAATGAAATTTGAAAAGACAAAGCTTGATGGTGTAGTTATAATCACTCCGGATGTTTTTGGTGACCATAGGGGCTTTTTTATGGAAAGCTGGAGTGAACGAAAAATGGAGGAGGCAGGCCTGCACTATAACTTTGTACAGGATAACCACTCTATGAGCAGCGTCCGTGGTACGCTGCGAGGCATCCATTTCCAAAAGGGAGATAAGGCACAGGCCAAGCTGGTGCGCTGCGTGCGCGGCGCTGTGCTGGACGTGGCGGTGGATTTGCGTCATGCTTCACCCACATACAAGCAATGGGTGGCAGTAGAGCTGAGTGCTGAAAATAAAAAGCAGCTGTTGATTCCACGCGGCTTTGGTCATGGCTTTGTGACGCTGACTGACGAGGTGGAATTTTTGTACAAGGCAGATAACTACTATGCTCCCGAGGCAGACGGCGGCATCCGCTGGAATGACCCGGAAATTGCTGTTGACTGGGGTGTAGAAAAGCCCATTCTTTCGGCTAAGGATGAAAAAAATCCGTTTTTGAAGGATTTGGGAGAAGTGTTTTGATTAGTCTGAGGTGAGGCTTGAAATGAAGGTTTTAGTTACCGGCGTTGGCGGACAGCTGGGATATGATGTGATGTGCGAGCTGCACACGCGTGGTATTGACTGCTGTGGTGCCGACAGGGCGGAGTTTGATATTACGGATTATACTGCAACACATAAATTTATTACTGGTTACGCACCGGATGCAGTGATTCACTGCAGTGCCTATACCGCAGTGGATAAGGCTGAGGATGAGCCGGAGCTGTGCAGGGCGGTTAACGCAGGCGGCACTGAAAACATCGCTAAGGTGTGCAAGGAGATTGGTGCCAAAATGCTGTACATCAGCACGGATTACGTTTTTCCGGGAGATGGCGAAGCGTTTTATAATGTGGATGATAGCACCGGCCCGCAAAATGTGTATGGTCAGACCAAGCTTGAGGGCGAACAGGCAGTACAAAAGCTGCTGGAAAAATATTTTATTGTGCGCATTTCGTGGGTTTTTGGTATAAATGGCAACAATTTTATCAAGACCATGCTGCGCTTGGCCGAAACGCACAAGGAACTGGGGGTTGTGGCTGACCAGATTGGCAGTCCCACCTATACTGCGGATTTGGCAGTTTTGCTGGTTGATATGGTGCAGACGGACAGGTATGGCACCTACCATGCGACGAACGAGGGAGTTTGCAGCTGGGCAGACTTTGCCGAGAAAATTTTTGCAGCTGCCGCTGTGGAGGTAAAGGTGAACCACATTGCGAGCGCTGCCTATCCTACTAAG
The DNA here is from genome assembly GCA_963597755.1 of Segatella copri. Lineage (GTDB taxonomy): Bacteria > Bacillota > Negativicutes > Acidaminococcales > Acidaminococcaceae > Phascolarctobacterium_A. Next base: position 2,790 of record CAVBQX010000029.1, on the reverse strand, counting down.
GCCAAGCGTCCCCAAAACAGCAGGCTGAGCAAGGCAAAGCTGCTTGAGCAGGGATTTAAGCTGCTGCCAACCTGGCAGGACGCGGTGGAGCGGTATGTTAAGGAGTTGCGGAGATAGTATGCAGCCTTTAGTGAGCGTCGTTGTCCCTGTTTATAATGTTGAAAAATATTTGGACAAATGCATTTTGAGTATCATCAATCAATCCTATAAAAATTTGCAGGTGCTGCTTGTTGATGACGGCAGTACGGATGCTTCTTCGCAAATATGTGATAAATATGCTGCTATTGACGGACGTGTAGCTGTTTATCACAACAGTAACCATGGTCCGAGCTATTCGCGTAATTGGGGCCTTGAACGTAGCAGCGGCGAATATATTACATTTATTGATAGTGATGACTGGCTGGAAGAAGATTATGTGACTAATTTGGTGCACGCTATCGTAGAAACAGGTAGTGAGCTGGCAATTTCACCCAATTTTGTAGATTATCCTGATAAATCTCTAGTAGAAAGTGTTGATAAAAGTAAGTTGACAGGCAGCTTGCAGCAGGATTTAGTCAAATTGTACAGGCTAATGCCAAGCCCCTGCTGTAAGCTGTACCGCAAGGATATAATTCGCAAGTATAATATTAAATTTCCTTTGGGCAAAGCATATGCGGAGGACAGAGTTTTTAATTATCTTTATCTGCAGAATATAGAAAGCTATGCTTATATCGATGTTCCTCAATATCACTACCTGCAGTTTGTGGAAAACAGCCTGACAAAACAGAGGACGATGAAGGCCTTTGATGATGTTATGTATGCTCTGGCAAAGGAAAGAGATTTTTTGCTGGCTGTGGATGCGGCCGGCAAGTATGAGATGCTCCTCTCGTCTCTTGGTTTTTATCTTATGACATTTTGGCAGACGGAGGAAACAGGTGCTAGTTACAAGGCATACTGCCAACGCTTTCAAAGAGCAAAGGAGATAGTGCCTGTTGCATATTGCTTTAGTAGCTTAAAAAATGCTATAGCAAGCTGCGCCTATTTATTAAATTTGCCATGTGTATTCTATATGTGCAAAAAAATGAAGCTATATTGGCAAAAGAAGAAAAATAGATAACAACGGTGTTTGTTTAAAGAAGGTTAGTAGTATCTATGAACAGAAAGATCCGCGACACCATCTTCTTTCTGATGGTGTTTTCCTTAATTTTTAACAACATACCAAGACCTGTACAGCTTAGCTTTATTGGCGGGCCCGTAAGCGCCAAGCTGTTAATATATTTGCTTGTGGCTGCCTTTGGTTACAGCCTTTGGTGTCAGTATAAATATAAAAATATCTTTGTGGATGGTAAGCCTTTTGTCAGGTATATAGCGGCCTTTATGGGTATTATGCTGCTTTCTGTTGCAGTAGGAATATGCCACTTTCCTTATTATGACCAAGTGCTGTCAGGTCCCGTTAACCAGATAGAAAAGCTACCCAAGGTGCTAGCTTTTTGCCAGGCGCATGGGCTGGTGCTGGATAGTAGGCTTTTCGTACAGGCGTGGATTATAGCGCGTGCGATAAAGATTGTGCTACTGGAAGCATTTTGGTGCTTTGGTGGTGCCTATGTTGTGTATTGCTGGTATAAGAATGAATGGCAGCAGGCTGTGGAGCTTGTAGTGCGGGCAATTTTAGCTTCGTCCCTGGTTATAATTCTTTACAGTGTTGTGGAGGTAGCCTGGCTTGCCCACAGCGAGGCTGCAGAACCATTGCTTAGGGCAATAACTCCGTTTATCCACGATGTAGAAGGAGAGGGAAAATGGTGGCCGCCGCTTTTGTGGCCGGCGCAGCTGCGTTCCGTTTTTTCAGAACCATCCTATTACGGCATTTATATGGCCTTTGCTTTGCCCTGGCTGTGGCAAAGGCTTTATCAAAGACAGGATAAATGGTATGCTTTAGTCATGTTTTTATTGTCCTTTGGTATTATTTTGACCAGAGCAAGGACAACCTTTATGCTGTATGTGGGAGAATTGGCACTGCTGACGTTATTTTGTCTGCTGTGGGCAAGGAATAAAAACAGCTTGCTGGCTCTAGGAAGGGTTATCGTCATCAGCCTGTGTGCGTTTTTAGCTGGTATTGGGTTTGTAAGTCAGTGTATGGACAGCAAATTAACGGGTGGAGCTTTTACCAATCAATCTGAGGATGTTGGTGTGAAAAAATCGGATAATGCTTTGCTGGCATATGTGCAAAGCAATGCTGGCTCCTTGACTAATTCTGACGCACGCAGCAACCGGGCGCGTTATTCGGTGATGGAGGCAGATTTAAAAATTGGCTTGGATCATCCTCTTTTAGGCGTTGGTAAGGAGCTGCGCAACGCTTATCTGCCTGACTATTTTTCAGAAAAGGCTTTGCAGGATAATGAGGTAAAGATGTGGCTGAGCTTTAGGGAAAAGCTGGGCATAATGCGCTCGGGCTTTCCCTTGCTGGGGGAATACACCAGCAGGTTTTGCGAAAGCGGCCTTCTGGGTTTAGGTGTATTTTTCGTTCCTGTAATTGTGTTATTGCGAGCCTTGTATAGAAGGCTGCAGCAACCTGGTGACAGGCTGTCATATATTATGTTTGCGGTTTCCTTTTGCGGCAGTCTGGCGGCCGGCATAGGGGATACCCTGCATACCATAGATTGCTATTATCTGCTTCTTGGTCTTGGGTACGCTATCGCCTTTGGAAGTCCTGTAAACATGCAAAGGGATGCCAACGGGTCAGTGTAAATTAGACATTTTGATCATAACAGCAAAACAGCACCACAAGCGTGCGCTAATAGCGCGGCCTGTGGT
>CAVBQX010000028.1:0-27444 GCA_963597755.1 Segatella copri | reverse complement strand
AACAGCCTTACTAAACGTTAATAAAGACCTTTACTATAAGTATTCGCATATTCAAAAACACTATAGCAAAGGTCTTTTAATCTGTAAAGAGTAATTTAAGTAAACTTCAGAGCCCTAAAACATTAAAGACCCCAAGACTTGACAAAGAACCATTTTTTTGGCAAAGCGGTTCTCATAAGCTATATTTATTTGCAGGAAAGCTCATTTCAGAGTATAATAGAGAAGCTTAATATATTGAAAGGATGTAATTTATGGATCAGAACTTGATTGCTGTTATCGTAGGCATAGTAGAAGGATTGACAGAATTTTTGCCCGTGTCGTCCACAGGTCATATGATTATCGTAGGACACGTGCTGGGCTTTGACGGTCCTGTAGCTGATGTGTTTGATGTTTTTGTACAGCTGGGAGCAATTTTATCTGTAATTTTTATATATAAAGAGCGCTTTGCCCGTTTCTTTACCAAGGATGGCTGGGACGCAAGCAAGGGCTTATCGGTGTGGCATATCGCGGCAGGTATTGTGCCTGTAATGGCAGTGGCCTTCTTTTTGTATCGCTATATCAAGGAATATTTGTTTTCGCCCTTTACGGTTGCCATCGGTCTGTTTTTAGGCGGTCTGCTTTTGATGTACGCCGAGCATAGGACTAAGGGGCACGAGGCCGAGCTTGTGGATGATATTGATAAAATTTCCATCCGCCAGGCAGTGTGGGTGGGTATTTATCAGTTTTTGTCGCTGTGGCCCGGCTTTTCGCGCAGTGGCAGCACTATCGCAGGCGGACTTTTAGTTGGCCTCAGCCGCAGCGCTGCTGCTAACTACACCTTTTTGATCGCAGTGCCGCTGATGTTTGTGGCCTGCATTTATGATCTGCTCAAAAATATTGAGCATCTTTCGGCCGGGGATCTGCAGGTGCTGGCAATTGGCTTTGTGGTATCCTTCTTTGTAGCTTATCTTTCGGTGCTGTGGTTCTTAAAGTTTCTGCAAAAGTACAATCTTACAAGCTTTGCTATTTATCGTATTGCACTTGCAGCAGTAACCTATTGGTATTTTTATATGTAACTGCGCCAGGTGCAGAAATAAAAAGAAAGCGCATATCCTGCTGCTTGGGATATACGCCTTGCCTATTTACCCTTTTTCGCTAACTTGGACACCTTGCCTTTTGTTAATGTCGGTGTAGTGCAAATGGGTGAATAATTCGTTTTGGTGTAATGTCTTGACAAAAGGTAGTTTATCGTGTATAATTACCATATAATTTTTGCTGGCATAGCTCAATAGGCAGAGCAGCTGATTTGTAATCAGCAGGTTGTGGGTTCGATTCCTATTGCCAGCTCCACTGAAAAGCCGCCTCGGAACTGGGTTCCGAGGTTTTTTGATTTGCAACGTTATAACTAGAGAATTTTTTTATTAGTCAAAGGGGCAGGCTGGCTTCGTATAAGTGTTCCGGAGCGATATCTATGTCATCATTCTAAGCAACAGAGCCGCACTCAGCCTTGGCTGTCAAAAAAAAGCTAAGATTATTTAAGGGTTTGTAAATAGATTTTGCTAAAAGAGGACGCGCATCGTATAATTTTTGTTCGCCGTTTGCAAATGACAATAGTAAAGTATAATCTTTTTGTGGTTTTACAGCAATAACTACCCAATTTGGTGTTTTCATAGCAAATTATTGGCTTACGTCCCAAAGGGTCGAAAAGATTAATGCTCGCAATATAGCTATGGTTAAGGCCGGAGTTTCGTTTATTCTAAAAACTATAGAATTCGTAGACCACCAATTCTTGAGAGGTGACGAGCGTGTATATTTTTCGATAGTAAGCATTCCGCGAGATAAGGAGCAAACAAATTTTACGCAATCACTAGGATATCTGTATTCATGTGTTTCGCTTGTTCCAACAGTTTCTGCTATAATATTGCATAATTTGGATGCTTCTGTGGTTGAAAAGTCTATTCGTCCTACTTCTTTCCAACTATCATCAGATTTATTAAAACGATAGCGAACGACATAAACAACCATGCTTGCACTGTTGTAGCCTAAATAGGATTTCAATAAGATATCATTAAGAGTAGTTTCTTCAATAGAAATAGTTTTTTGGTATGTCATTTTGTATCCTCTTTGAAATATTCTTTTAATAATTGAAAGTGTAGCATAACAAGCTTCAAACGTCAAGGAAACAATAGGAGTATCTACTTTTGATAACGTAGCAGAAGATCTTTTAAATCTACAATAAAAGAGCACTGCTTGGGTTCAGTCCATTAGGGGCTCATTCCCTATGGGTCCTGCATACCTCAACAATGCTCTTTCTAAAACTAGTATAAAGACTAAAGCCGACCTTGTCAAGTTTAGATAAAAACGTTACAACTTATATAGGTACGATTGTCAATCTAAACAAAATTTGACAAAACTGCCACTCAAAATGATATAATTGACTTAAGCAGGATCTCTGCCCAAGGATATAAAGGATTAGCGAGGTGAGCATTATGACGAAGAAGATTGCTGCTATCTGCCTGCTGGGGCTTATGCTGTTTCAGGGCACGGCTATGGCAGGCGCTGTGACCAAGGATGGCTATTATAACGGCATCCGTCTTGCAGGCAAGGTGAAGGTTGTAACCAGCTTTCCTGATATCAAGGTGAAAATAGTTGATGCCTTCCCGGACCTCAAGGTGAAGCGTGTTAATGCTTTTCCGACAGATGTCGGCAAGTGGCAGTTTGTCACCAGCGGCGAGGATTTCACCATTCAATATGTAGATAGCTTCCCCGATATCAAGATAAAGTTTGTGGACGCCTTCCCCGGTGTGCCATGAGCCTTAAAGCGAAGTAAAGAGGCTGGGACAAAACCTAGCCTTAGATAGAAAAACCAGTGGATGTTTACCTTCAGATAAATTTCCACTGGTTTTTTAGTACAAGAATTTTAGAAAATACTTAAATTATAGCGATTCTTTAATTCGTGAAGTTAGTTTTGTCCCAGCCTCTTTTAAACGAATACATATTGTACAAGCAGCATATAGCTAATCGTTCCTGCTGCTATCGTCAGCAGCAGGTTGCGCAAGCTTATCTGCAGCAGTACGGTGATGGCTACGGCTATAGCCTCGGGCAGTCCGTGCGCGCCGGCTGTGATCTGCGTATCCTTTAGTGTGTAAACCACCAGCATGCCCATGACGGCGGTGGGTAACGTTTTGCCTAAAAAAGCCACCAGCGGTGGTGTTTTTTTATTTGCCGGAAAAAGTACAAAGGGCAAAAAGCGTGTCACCATAGTGCCGGCAATGACTGCGGCAATAGTAAGCAGCTCCTGGGTAAAGGTCATAAACGTATCCCTCCCTTGTAGTAGGCTGCGATAAAGATAGCCAGCATGAGCAGCATGGCTGCCGGAATAAAGCTTTGCGGGCCAATGATGACGAGGCAGAGAAGTGGGATGATGATGCCGATGATGGCGGGATTATGGTTTTCGCTGGCCTGCCATTGGCTGACAAAGATGGCGATAAAGAGTGCCGCCAGGGCAAAATCCAGACCCTTAGTGTTAATTTGCAGGCTGCTACCTAGGATGCCACCAAGCGTCGCACCTGCTACCCAGTAAATTTGGTTCAGCAAATTGACGAAGGTCATAAACCAACCCTTGTCCACACCATCGGGAATGTTCACGTTGCAGTTGATGGCAAAGGATTCGTCGCACATACCAAAGATGAGGTAAAATTTTTTCAGACCGGTATTTTTATATTTTTCCAGCATCGTCAAGCCATAAAACAGGTGGCGTGAGTTGATCATAATGGCCATAAAAAAGCAATACAGCGGGTTAAAGGGGGACAGCAGCATGGTCACAAGCACGAATTCCATACTGCCGGCAAAAACCAGCGCGCTGGTGAAAAACGGATACCAAGGCGAAAATCCCTTGCTGCAAATATAAAAGCCATATGATATACCTAAAAAAAGAAACGCCGCACAGATTGGCAGCGTTAATGGAAAGGCAGCCTTGAAGGCTGTAACATATTTATTCATTAGTAAAACCTGCACTTTGCAAGGCACGCGCTCACGCAGCTATGCCATGAGCGGTGTACCCCTGGTGCGGGCGGCTACGCCATTGTAGCACAGCAGATAGCTAACAGGCGGGCCTGTAATCATCTGTAATATATTGCTTATATTCTACAGTAAATTACATATAATGTCAACTGTGCGGAGCCTTGCCACTGCTGGAGCGGACAATTAGGCGGCATTTGTATTCCACATGGGTGATGGATTCAAACCTGCCATGGTGCTCATAGCTGGCAATCTCCTCCTGCAGAAGACGGAAGGCGCTCTTGCCACATTCGGTGAGCGAATTGTCAATGGTAGTGAGACCCACTCCGTGCAGACGCGAGGGAAAAATGTTATCAAAGCCGCACAGGCTGATATCTTCAGGAATGCGCAGGCCGCGGTCGCAGATGGCGTTGTAGGCACCGTAGCCCACCATGTCGTTGATGGTGACAATGGCGGTGGTAGCAGGTGCGCTGTCCAGGCAGCGGTTGGCCAGCTCGTAGCCGGTGCTGTATTCCACGTCAACGTGCGACAGCTCGTAATCAGGCGTAATTTCTTTGGTAAAGATCCTAAGCTCAGCGTCAGCAGCGGCGCAGGCGGACTCTAAGCCCTGGCAGCGGCGTACGCGCGAGGTGTGCTGGTCGTTGAGCGTGGTCGAAAGGTAGGCAATATGCCTGTGTCCTAAATCCGTCAAATGTCTGCCAATAAGCTGGCCGGCGGTAAAATTGTTCATATCCACGGTGGCCAGCTCCAAGTCGCCGCGCCTGTCACCAATGGCAACAACGGGCAGGTATTTGCTCAAATCATAGGCCAGCTGCGGCTGCTGCGGAATCATAGCGAAGATGACGCCGGCAACGTTAAATTTGCGTGCCTGCTCCATGATAAAGCGTTCGGTGTCTGTATCCCAGTAGGTTGTGCGCACGGAGGTGACAAAGCCGCGGGCACGGGCAGCAATTTCTATACCTTGGATGATGGTGGTGTAAAAAGGGTTAAAAAGCGAAGGGCAAATGATAATAATCAGCGTATCTGACGGCTTGATTAAGGCGTAGGCCTTTTCCTTGCTGCTTTTGTAGCCCATTTCGGCGGCCAGGGCAAAAATGCGCTCTACGGTTTCGGCGTTAAAGCGGTCTATGCTGCGGCGGTTCAAAATCATCGATACGCTGGCAGGCGAAAGGCCTGCATGGGCAGCAATGTCCTTAAGGGTTACTTTTTTGGGCATGGTCTGGCGTCCGTCCTTTCAGCCGCTGCTGCTTATTTCTTGCCAACAACCTTGGCAGCGATATCAGGGAAGTTGGTGATAAGACTGTCGCAGCCCGCGTCCACCAGCTGCTGCATCAGCTCGGCGTCGTTAGGGGTCCAGGCCTGCAGACCGATGCCATGCGCGTGCAGATCGGCGGCAACGCCTTCCTTGCAGGCGAAATAGCTGCAGGCGTTGACGGTGGCTGCACCCTGGGAGGCAGCGTATGCGCCCACGTTCATCAGCCAGGTGTCCATCAAAAGGCCGCATTTGGCTTCGGGCATCAGCTCCTTGATTTTGGCAACAGTGTAGTGATTAAAGGAGGAATACCAGATCTGCTCCTCCAAGCCGTATTCCTTGACCATGGCGATGAGCTTTTCTTCGATGCCTTCGTATTCAAATACACCTGTTTTGAGCTCGATGTTGGTGATAAGCTTGGTGGTGCGCAGCCAGTCAAAGTATTCGCGCAGGGTGGGAATAGTCTGACGGGGGAAGAAGCCCTTGACGTTTACGCCAACGGAAAGCGTTTTTAGCTCTGCCAGGGTGTAATCCTTCAGCCAGCCGCTGCCGTTGGTGGTGCGGTCCAGCTTTTCGTCGTGCATGATAACGATTTCGCCGTCCTTGGTCAGCTGAATATCCAGCTCGATACCATCAGCAACGGTTTCCTCTGCCACCTTTTGAAAGGCGAGCATGGTATTTTCGGGATAGTAGCCGCTAAAGCCGCGGTGAGCAAAAATTTGAGTCATATTTATTCCTCCTTGGAAAGTTTCAACAATATTCAACAACATATTAGCACATCGCAGGCTAAAAAACAAGTGGGACAATAAAAGTCCATAGAGGACAAAAAACGGCCAAACTTCAGAGCAGAAGCGACTTTATTAAATGTGCGTAAAATTATTGACAATTTTGTGTCACTCTGATAATATGGTAACAGGTTCAAAACGGAATGATGATTCCTGTAAAAATTCAACAAATTTCAACAGAGGAAATTAGGAGGATGAATATGAAAAAGTTAGTTGCAATGCTCATGATGGGTGTTATGATGCTGGCGTTGGCCGGCTGCGGCGGTGGCGACAAAAAAGCTGAAGAGAAGCCCGCTGGATCTGATAAAAAGGTTGTAATCAAGCTGAGCCACGTATTTTCGCCGGACGAGCAGCTGTATAAATCTATGGAGCTGGTTGCTGAGCGTATCAACAAAAAGACCAATGGCCGTGTAGAAATCCAGTGCTTTGGTCAAAACCAGCTGGCCTGCTACAAGGATGGCCTGGAGCAGGTTGCCAATGGCGCTAACTTTATTTCTGTAGAGGATCCGTCCTACCTGGGCGACTATGTTCCTGACTTCAAGCCTTTGGTTGGTCCGATGCTGTACCAATCCTATGACGAATATGAAAAAATGATTGAAACCCCGCTGGTTAAGGATATGATCAAAAAGGCAGAGGACAAGGGCATTAAGGTTTTGGCTTTGGACTACATCTTTGGCTTCCGTAATGTAATGACCAACAAGGTTATCACCAAGCCTGAGGATATGAAGGGCCTGAAGCTGCGTACTCCCGGCAGCAAGCTGTTCATCGACACCATCAACGCTATGGGCGCAACTGCTACCAGCCTGCCGTTCTCCGAGACTCTGTCCGGTGTATCCCAAGGCGTTGTAGACGGCCTGGAGGGTTCTGAGTTCACCAACATCGGTACCAAATGCTATGAGCACGTTAAAAACGTTGCCACCACCAAGCACTTCCTGGGTACCTGCGGCGTATATATTTCCCCCAAGGTATTCAACAGCCTGTCTCCTGAAGACCAAAAGATTGTTGCCGAAGAGTTTGCTTATGGCGGCAAGGAAATGACCAAGATTTCCACTGAGTCCTACAACAAGGTTTACAAAGACCTGCAGGACAAGGGCGTAAAATTCAACGATGTTGACCATGCTGCCTTTGAGAAAGCAACTGAGCCTGTCTTCAAGGCAATGGAAGAAAAAGAAGGCGCAACCCCTGGTATCTATGAAAAGCTGAAGGCTGAACTGGCAAAGATCCGCGCAGCTAAATAATTAGGCAATCCACAAGCAAAAGTACACAATCCAGAAGCGTTCTGCTGAGCTTTTGAGCAGGACGCTTCCTTTGTGTAATTTATAATAGTAAAATGGAGGTAAAACTTTGAGCAAAAAAATGAGCTTCATCCTGAATAACTTCGAGGATCTAGTGGCAGCTGCCTTTATCTGCATCACCACAGTCCTGGTCGTTATCAACATCATCATGCGTTATTTTTTGAATTCCGGCATTGTATGGTCCGAAGAGGTGGCCACAGGCTGCTTCGTCTGGTCTGTCTTTATTGGTGCAGTGGCAGTATTTAAGCATCGCGGTCATGTTGGCGTGGACATCATCGTCAAACGCCTGCCGCATGGTCTGCAAAGGGCAGTTATGCTGATTACCGATATCATCCTCGTAGCCTTGAATGGTTATATGTCTTACCTGTCTGTAATTTACATCAGCAAATCCTACACCAAGATGACGCCTGTTTTGGGTATTTCTTCGGTTTATATAAGTGCTTCGGTGCTGATTGCCTTTATTATGATGACCATTTATTCTGTTAAGTTTGTCTGGCAGGATGTTACCGGTAAAGCAAAGGAGGAAAACTAATGGCTTACCTACCTGTGATAATTGTCTTCATCCTTTATTTTTCCAGTATTCCTATCGCCTATGCCCTGTTTGGCGCAACCGTTTCCTACTTCACCTTTTTGGACGCAACCTCTCCTGCGCATCTGGTGTTTCAGCGTATTATCACCAGCACGCAGTCCTTTCCTTTGTTAGCGATTCCTTTCTTCATCATGGCCGGTTCCATTATGAACTATGCCGGTATCAGCGACAAGCTGATGAAATTTACTGATGTCCTCATGGGTCATATGACCGGTGGTCTGGCGCAGGTAAACGTGCTGCTGAGCCTTTTGATGGGCGGCGTATCCGGCAGCGCTAATGCCGATGCCGCTATGCAGAGCAAGATGCTGGTTCCCGAAATGGAAAAGCGTGGCTACAGCAAGGCCTTCAGCGCCGCTGTTACTGCAGCCTCCTCTGCCAGCACGCCTGTTATTCCGCCTGGCATCAACCTCATCATCTACGCTTTGATTGCCAGCGTATCTGTAACCAAAATGTTTATGGCAGGCTATGTGCCCGGCATTTTGATGGCCGTTTCGATGATGGTTGTTGTAGCCATTGTTTCGCACAAGCGCGGCTATAAGCCTTCGCGTGAAAAGGCTGCCACCATCGGCGAAATCCTGACGCAGCTCAAGGAATCCATCTGGGCACTGCTGTTCCCCTTCGGTATTATTGCCGGCCTGCGCATGGGTATGTTCACCCCGTCCGAGGCAGGTGCCGTTGCTGTTGTATATTGCATCATCGTTGGCGCCTTTATCTACAAGGAGCTGAAATGGGAATACGCCTGGCCGATTATGAAGGAAACCATTTATGGCACCAGCTCGGTTGTACTGATTATCGTTGCTGCCTCCTTCTTTGGCTATTACCTGAACTGGGAGCGCATTCCGCAGCAGATTACCTCTGCTATGCTGGACTTCACCCGTGACCCGTACATGATGCTGATGCTTGTTAACATCCTGCTGTTGGTTTTGGGTATGTTCCTGGAGGGCGGCGCTGCGCTGATTATCCTGGCTCCGCTGTTGGTTCCCGTTGTTACTAAGCTGGGTATTGACCCTGTTCACTTTGGTATCGTCTGCATCGTTAATATCATGATTGGCGGCCTTACGCCACCCTTTGGCTCAATGATGTTCACAGTGTGCGCGATAACCGAAACGCCGTTGGGTGACTTCTTCAAGGAGGTTTGGCCGTTTATCGTGGCACTGCTGGTAACGCTGCTTGTTGTTACTTATGTGCCGGGGTTGGTTATGTTCCTCCCTAACTTGTAAGACGTGCGATAAGGCACCATATGCTATGCAATGGTTCCTAGACGTACTAAAAGTACGCCGTCGTCACCATCGCTACGCCTCTGGCACCTTCTCCCCCGTCTTTGCGCAGGGAAGTGTGCTGGTGTGCTATAAGGCGCTATATGCTATGCAATGGTTCCTAGACGTACTAAAAGTATGCCGTCGTCACCATCGCTACGCCTCTGGCACCTTCTCCCCCGTCTTTGCGCAGGGAAGTGTGCTGGTGTGCTATAAGGCGCTATATGCTATGCAATGGTTCCTAGACTAAGGCCTTATGCACTACTAAAAGGCTCCCCTTGGGGGGAGCTGGCTGTGAGCGCAGCGAACAGACTGAGAGGGGTGTTGTGATTTCTAAAAGCTATCTGCAAACCCCTCTCCGCCTGTTTTACAGGCACCTCCCCCCAAGGGGAGGCTCGACTATGCTACTAGATTAGGGGAGTATACCATAAGCTTTTCAGAGGGCTGCTGCGGAGGTGGCAGCCCTTTTCGCTTTATGTAGCACCTAGAACATTAAGGAAAGGTCGTGAGACTATGAAAAATAAATATATTATGGCACTGGATTTGGGCACTACCAGCTGCCGCTGCATTTTGTTTAACCAGCAGGGAGAAATCTGCAGTGTGGCGCAAAAGGAGTTCAAGCAGTACTATCCGCAGGCAGGCTGGGTGGAGCACGACGCCGAGGAAATTTGGGCAACTCAGGTCGGTCTGATGTACGAGGCTATGAGTAAGCTGGACGCCGGTCCTGAGGATATCGCAGGCATTGGCATCACCAACCAGCGTGAAACTACAGTTGTCTGGGATAAGACCACCGGCCGCCCTATCTGCAAGGCCATTGTGTGGCAGTGCCGCCGTACTGCGGAGTATTGCGATTTGCTTAAAATCCGCGGTTATGCCAACATGTTCCGTGAAAAAACCGGCCTGGTGCTGGATGCGTATTTTTCGGGCACCAAGCTGCACTGGATTTTGGAAAACGTCCCCCATGCGCGTGAAAAGGCCGATGCAGGCAAGCTGCTTTTTGGTACGATAGACAGCTGGATTATCTGGAAGCTGACAGGTGGCAAGGTGCATGTAACCGATTACTCCAACGCTTCGCGTACGCTTATGTTTAACATCCATACGCTGCAATGGGATGATGAGATTTTGACAATTTTGGGCATTCCCAAGGCTATGCTGCCGGAGGTTAAGCCCTCCAGCTGCGTGTATGGCACTACTGATGCCAAGCTGTTTGATGCCAAAATTCCCATTGCCGGTGCTGCCGGTGATCAGCAGTGTGCTCTTTTCGGACAAACCTGCTTTGCACCCGGCGAGGCCAAAAACACCTATGGCACAGGCGGCTTTATGCTGATGAATACCGGCGAAAAGCCTGTAGACAGCAAAAACGGCCTGGTTACTACCATTGCCTGGGGGGTGGACGGTAAGGTGGAATATGCGCTCGAGGGCAGCATCTTCGTTGCCGGTGCTGCTATCCAGTGGCTGCGTGACGAACTGGGTCTCATCCGCGACGCTGCCGATTCTGAGGCTATGGCCAAGTCTGTACCCGACGCCAATGGCTGCTATATGGTGCCTGCCTTTGTGGGTCTGGGCGCACCGCATTGGAACCAATATGCCCGTGGTGCCATCGTCGGCCTTACGCGCGGCGTCAACCGCAACCACATTGTGCGTGCAACGCTCGAGGCGATTGCCTATCAGGTATACGACGTGCTGAAGGCTATGGAGGAGGACAGCGGCATTAAGCTTTCCTCTCTGCAGGTGGATGGCGGTGCCTGCGCCAACAACTTCCTTATGCAGATGCAGGCCGATATTATCAACGTCAAGGTAGAACGCCCCTGCTGCATCGAAACTACGGCTATGGGTGCTGCGTATCTGGCAGGTCTTGCTGTTGGCTATTGGCAGGATAAGGATATGATTAAAAAGAACCATGTCATTGCCAAGTCCTTTGTACCCGAAATGGATACTGAAAAGCGCGAGCACCTGCTGCGTGGCTGGCACAGGGCAGTACGTGCGGCATGCATCAGACTGCATCCGGAAGAATAAAAACAGTAAAAATCCCGTTAGCGCACTAATGCGTTAGCGGGATTTTTTTTGAGTATGAGTATGAAAAAGTGAGTATGAAGCTAGAAATTATTTATAGGCATATATACCAAACATTCCCTGCGCTTTGTTGGCGGCTAGTAAATTTATGCGCGAACCCAGGGTTAAGTCCAGAGTGATTTTGCTAAAGCCGCTTTGCATCAGTAGCTTGGCGTCCCAAAGGGGGCGGCGGTGGCTGCTGATATCCAGTGCAGCCTTAATGCTGTTGCATTCTGCCAGCTGCTCCGGCTGTAGCTGTCCGTGCAGACTGGGCTTTTTTTGCTGGCTGCAGGTAAAGTCACGCTGACCGAAATCAGCGTCAAAGTTCAGTAAAATTCCCTGCGGCTTCAGCACTCTGAACCATTCTGCATATGCCTGCTGCAGGTTTGGCAGCGTCCAGGTGAGGTTGCGGGTGATGAGCAGGTCAAAGCTGTTGTCTTCAAAGGGCAGGGTTTCGGCGTCGGCGGTCAAAAATTCTGCCTCGAGCTGCAGCTGCATTTTAAGCTGCTTGGCGGCAGCAATCATGCTGTCACACAAATCTATGCCGGTAACGCTGTGTCCCTGGCTGGCAAGCAGCAGGGCCATATAGCCGGAGCCTGTGCCTATATCCAGCACTTGTAGCTTTTTTTTCGTGCCTATAACACTATTTATTTCCCGGGTCCAAAGCTGTAGCTTTTGGTTTTGTAATTCCGCCAGGCTTTGACGGCCAAAATCGCTGCTGCGTTGCTCCCAGTACTGCTTGATTCGTTCTTTTAGCTTTTGGGGCATTATAGTTCGTCCTCTCATAGACTGGTCTTAGAAGCAGTGGCCGCTTTTTGGGCGGCTGCCTGCTTCAGACCCTGTGAAAAAATATCAATGGCGTCGCTTATGCGGATACCTGGGCTGCGGATGGTATAAAAGGGGATGCAATAAACCTGCTTGCTTCTGACGCAGGGGATGTTGCGCAGAGCAGGCATATTGTTAATGGTCTGCAGCATAATCTTTTCTGTTTCCGGTGTGCATTGCAAAAAGATTACATCAGGCTGGTTGGTGACGATTTCCTCGTAGCTGATATATTCGTTTTCACCAACGCTTTCGTTATCCTTACCCATGACCTCTGCCCCCAGGGCAGTGACGATGTTGCCAGGCAAAGTGCGTGGGGTGTAAATAGAAAGCACTCTGCCAAGGCTGCTGATAATCAGAACCTTCAACCGGGGATATTTTTGCAGCTCCTGCTTTTCGTTTTGCAGCTTGCTTGTTATCTGCCTGGTCAATTTCTTGGCCTGCGCCTTGGCGTCAACAATTTCTCCCAAGTCGTTTATATAACGCAGCTCGTCGTCAATGGTATGCTCAGCCTTAAATTCCGCACCGTTCATCAGGTTCATGTACACGTTTACGCCACGCTCTTCCCAAAAGCTGCTGGTGCCTACGGAGCGGCCCTTGCCGGTAAAATCAAATAACCAGCCTGCGATAAAATCGGGCTGCATCACCAGCACCTGCTCCTGAGCAAAAATTTGCCTGCTTTTTACAGGAATGCGCCGGTAAGCGTCAAGATAGGCGGGATGAAGATGTTTTTCATTGTAAACGCCTGCTGCCGCGATGATTTTATCGGCAGCACCCAATGCTATGATAGTTTCAATAGAATTTTGCCAGAGAGCGACTATACGCTTGGGGTGTTTGCTATAGGTATAGGTGTGCTCGTGCATAGAGCTGTCATAGTTGGTGATGGTAAAGGCCGTGCCAGGCGCTGCGACGTTGGCGGCAGGCGTAATCTTTGCGGAGTGCGTACAGCCGCAAGCCATCAGGCACAGGCAGGCAAGCAAAAGTAATTTAACACGCATAAGCTAACCCTTAAGGCACGGAGGAAAACCTGGAGCGTCTTCCTCCATGCTTATTTTTATTTAGAAATTGAAGTTGGCGGTTATCAGGAAGTTTCTGGGAGCGCCGAGTCCGATACTGTTATCGCCGTTAGCGTACCAGTAATCCTTGTTAAAGACATTATAGCACATAGCGGTAATAGTGGTATTATAGCCGGCAATCTTGGTGTCATAGCTTACGCCCAAATCCAGCAGGGTAATGGAGGGCACGCCGATAGGAGTGCTGTAGCTGCTGGTGTCGTGGATACGGGTTTTACCAGTGTAGTTCAGGCGGCTGATGAATTTGGTTGCTGCATCGGGCTTGTAGGTGAGGGCGAGGTCACCACTCCATTTGGGGATACCGCAGATCTTGCGGCCGTCGTTTATACCGCCCTGGGTTTTGCTCTTTTCGGCATCCATATAGGCCAGACCGAAAATCATATCCCATTTATCGCTGAGCGAACCGACTGCGGAGTATTCCAGACCAGTGTATTTGTTTTCACCATTTAAGGTGTACCAGGATTTGCTGGGATCTGTGCTATCGGGGACGCTCATGCCGCTTTGCTGGGTGTTGCGGAAGGCGCTGATGGTGTGCAGGAAGCTGCCACTCTTAACCTTGAAGCCTATTTCGTTTTGCTTGGTTTTGGACGGCGGGATGGTGTCGCCGCCGTTTAGGTAGCCGCTGCCTACAGTGCCGCCCTCGCTGAAGGTTTCGGTGTGGTTGGCATAGAAGGTGGTATTAGGATTAAATTTATAGGTGAGTCCCCAGATAGGAGAGGTTGCGGAGTTTTGCTCCCTGGTGCCGCTGGAGGTTTTATCATCGTTATGAGATGTATCTACGCTGTGGTGATGTACGCCAACGGTTAAAGCCAGCTTGTCATCAGGAGAGGTGAGGGTATCAATAAGGCTCCAGCCGGTCATTACGGTAGTGTATTGCTTGGTGATGGGATCCCAGGTGATGTTGGGTTTGGGAGTGGTGCAGCCGGTGTAAATGTTGCCGATTACGGTATATTTGTTGGCGGCGGTGACATTGTTGTCGCGTGCTCTGCGGAACCAGCTGCGGTCAATGTTAAGGGCATATTCGTTTTTGATGCTGCCAAGCTTAAAATCACCCTTCAGGCCGGCACCGAAGTAATGGGTGGAATGGTAAACAGGCATCTGGGTATAGGTGCCCTTGTAATCGCCGTTGGTGTTAATCAGCGCACGACTGCTCCATTGCTGCAGCCAGCTGGGGTAATCCTCTTTGTGCCAGCCTGCGTTGACAAAGTAGCTCATGTGCTCTGCAAATTTCTGCTCATGGTTCAAAACAGCGGTCCAGTTTTTATAGACGTCGTTAGACCATGTGGGCGACAGGTTCTTTCTATTGTTTGGCAGACCGGGAAGTGAATTCATATTGCCTGCCAGGTTGATGGTGTTGGAACGGCCGTCCTGGTTATCATAATCGTAGCCTGCCAAAAGGTTGGTGGTGCTGTGCTTGCCGCTGCGGTCAAGGTTGATGTAGATGTTGCGCTGCAAATCGTGGGTGCCCTCAACAGTAAGGTCACCAACAGCGTTCATAGCGTTGATGCGGATGCCGTATTCCTTATTCTTGCCAAAGCGTTGGCCTACGTCGATGGACTGTGTGAGATAGTTGTTGCTGCTCCAGCCCAGCTTGAGCGAGGCATTGGGTTCAAGACCTGCTTTTTTGCTTATCATATTAACTACGCCGCCGGATTGGGTGGACATGCTGGTGGACATACCCGTGATGCCGATGGAAGGACCGGCGATAACAGATACGCTTTCTACGAAGTTATAAGGCATCTGCATCTGATGGCTCATGCCGGGGACGCCGTTTAAGGTCCACTTCATGCCGTGGGAGGACAGGCCGCGGATAGAAACACTGGTATCCAGAGAACCATGCGACGCGCGGACAGCAGGATCCAGTGCTAAAGTATCCAGCATACCTCTGCCGGGCTGGGAATAAATATCCAAGGCTTTTTTAGTAAAGGTAACCTCGTGCAGCGGTACGTCCATGGTATCCTTGTTGCCAAGGAACAGACCTACCTTCTGCTCGGTTTTCATCATACCGCCGGCGATGGTACCGCGTTCAGCCTCAACCACAACCTCCCCCAGGTTGTATTGGTCAAGCTTGTCTGCGGCAGCTGCAATGCCAGGCTGTATTGCAGCTGCACCAAGCAGCAATGATAATGTGATGGAACTACTTAAACATTTTAATCTTTTCACTTTTTTGCACCCTTTCTTGTGAAGACCTATTAAATATAATTATAGCTAATAAAAGCTTTAATAGCAAAATAGCTTATACATCGAATTGAGAATTGATTTTATTAGCTGATAATGCTATTATAATGGTGTGAGTTACTCACATGTCAAGCATGAAAGGAAAAATTATGCTAAAAAATAAGTATCTAACAGTGCGTGAATTTGGCAGGCTTACACATACCAACATTGACACGCTTAAGCATTATGACCGTATAGGACTTTTGAAGCCGGCATTCGTTGGCGAAAACAACTACCGCTATTATCTGCCGGAGCAGGCATTTTTGCTGACACGGATTTTGTTCGGCGTTAAGGCGAAGGTGCAGCTGAGCGATATCAAAGAAACAATTGTTGAGGATGATCCGCAAAAGGCTTATGAGCATTATTTACAGATCAACGATAACTTGCAGCAGATGATGGAGGAGCTGCAGGCTATACAAAATACTATAGCGAATTTGAAATACTATTACGATTTGACTATCAAGCATCCTGTGGGTGAAATCTTCAGTAACTATTTTCCCGAATGGTTCATCATCTGCTCTCCCAAGCTAAGCCTGGATACGCAGGCTGGCAGTGCAGAGTCGAATATTGCGGATAATCTTTTTATTCGCGGATTTTATAATGGCATGTGGCCGCATTACCAGCTAGGGTGCATGTATACACAAGGGGATATAGAGCAAAACAACTTTGACAGTCCGATATACTGTCTGAAGGTGGACCATCCTGAGGAGTTTAACCCTGCGGAGATCACCTTTGTCCCTGCAGGGGATTATTACTGCCTGCTGCTTAAGGTGCGGGGCCATGGTTTGCGCAGTGCGGTGCGTACCTTTTTGCAGCAGCTGCAAGAAGAGCACAAGAGCGTGCAGGGAAACATCTTCGTCTTGGATGTTATCAATAACTTTATAACTACCAGCAGCGAAAATTATTGTACGATGATTTACGCACATGCAGTGCGGGAGGACGTAGCCGGATGAATGACATAAGAAGGATTGCCGTGATAGGAATAAGGGTAAATGCTGCTACGGGCATGAGTAATTTTAGGCGTAACAGGGATTTTGCAGAAAGCTTTATTTATTTTTACCGCAGTTTAATCACACAGTTTAAGGAAGCTGAGGCCTGCCTGGAAATTAAGCAGGAGAACAACCTTATTATAATATTTTGGGATCTGGAGCAGGCAGATAGTGACCTGCTGGCAGGCTACCGCAGTCTGTTGACCATAAGACGTAAGGCTAACAACAGTATGTCCAAATCTAGAATAAAAATCTGCCTGGCCGCAGAATATGCGGAAGCAGAAGTTATCAGCCTGCCACTAAGCGAAGGCAAGGCAGCACCCTACATGATTAACAGCGATGCGGAGGAAAGGGTGCTGAAGGTGCTGCCGTCGGCAGGCACGGGTAAATATTCTGCCGTAATTCTGACGCACTCCTTCCGCAGCCTTTTGCCACAGGGAATGCGGCAGCTGTTTTGCTGCCCCTGCTACTTTTTTCATATTTGCTGTTACTGCGTTAAGCATATGTGACAGACAAAGCAAAATCCCCACACCTCGGACAAGGTGCGGGGATTTTCTATCTTCTACTTCTCCATTTAGCAGTTTGGGGGGTGTGTGCAGGGAGTGTCGAAAATAAGGAGTGTATAAAATGGGGGTGTGTAAGGGGAGTTATATATCAAGCTTTTAGCCGAAAATCAGATTAGTTGTTGTCTACCTGCTTTTCAATGTCGCCAAAGTAGAAGGCGATGAGTTTTTTGTATTCGCCGCTCTTTTTGTATTCATGCAGGGCGGTGTTAAAGTTTTTAATCAGCTCGTCATTGCCCTTGGCTGCGTAAATAACCAGGTCGTCCTGACGCTCGGAGTGACCAATAACCTCCAGGCATTTGTCACTGTCGTTGTGGGTCATGATATAAGCGGCGGTAAGGTTACCGCAGATAGCGAAATCAGCCTCGCCGGTTTCTACAGCGTGCAGGGCGCTGGCATATTCAGGATATTCTACGATCTGCGCATTAGCGAAGCTTTTAGCAACACGTGCTGCAGAGGTACCAGCCTTAATGGCGATCTTGCGGCCGGCAACATCGTTCATGGTGAGCTTGTTTTTCTTGTTGGCTACAACAGAAAAGGCTGCCTTGGCATAGGGATCGCTGTAAGCATATTTTTCTTTACGCTCATTGGTAGCGCTGAAGTTGTTCATCGCAATGTCGTACTCTTTGCTTTCTAGGCCGGGGAGGAGCTTTTCAAAATCCATGCCGATGAATTCAACATGGTCATAACCCATCTTTTTGGCGATATCGTTCATCATGTCGATATCAAAGCCGGTGAATTTATTTTGCTCTTTTAAGTAAAGCTCAAAGGGTGGGGAAGAGAAGGATGTAGCAACGCGCAGAACCTTTTCGGACTTTTCTGCTGCAGGAGCTGCAGATTGTTTGCTGTCACTGCCGCAGCCGGCTACAAGGAGCAGGCACAGCATACTAACGAGAATCATAAAAATCTTTTTCATAGCATATACCTCCGTATAAATAGTGTTATTAAGGGGACCTTTATTAGTAAATCGACTACTCATATGAGCAATTACTCATTTGTTGCCTCGATTATATACCCCCTTGAGAATAATGTCAAGGGGGTATATCAAGTTTTTTTCATTAATGGATTTTATGTAATTAAAGTAAGCAATTTAAGTTTAAGCAATGCCATTATTAATCTAAATGCTCCGGACGCAGGGTGGGCGGCAAAGTGATATGGATGTTGTGCTTATCCTCGCTCAGCGGGTTGACATGCACCATGCAATGCTTAACCAGCGGAAAGTTTGCTTCAATAGCAGTGTGCACGGTTTCGGCGATATGATGCGCCTCCAGCAGTGAAAGCGTATCTAAAACAGTAATTTCTATATCAACATAAATACGGTTGCCAAAAAGACGGGTGTGCAGGCTGTCCACATGCTCAACGCCAGGCACGCGCAGCACCAGCTCGCGCATAGTAGCGTTGGTTGCTTCGTCGCAGCTTTGGTCAACCATTTTTTCCATAGCGTCCTTGAATACCTCGTAGGCAGCATATAAAATCATAACGCTGATGACCATGCTGGCAATGGGGTCCAGCAGAGGATAACCCATGCGTGCGCCCAAAATACCGATGAAGGCACCGATAGATGAAAGTGCGTCGCTGCGGTGATGCCAGGCTTCGGCCATCAAGGCACCGGAATTGATTTTTTTGGCAGCATTTCTGGTGTACCAGAACATTGCTTCCTTGACAACGATAGAAATAACCGCTGCCCACAGCGCCATTTGGCCGGGAACAACAAGATCAGCGGCGTCGGCGGAAATTTTTTCGTAGCCGCTGTAACCGATGAGCAGGGCGATCATCGTTAAAATGGTGGCCAATATGATGGCTGCTACACATTCCAAACGCTCGTGACCATAAGGATGCTCCTCGTCTGAAGCCTTGTTGGAAAACTTGACACCTGCCATAACGATGAGCGTGCCAAATACGTCCGAGGCAGAATGGATACCGTCAGAGATCATAGCAGCGGACTGTGCCATAAAGCCGGCTATGAGCTTGCCTAATGATAAAATAAGGTTGCCAATAATGCTGTTCACCGAAACGACCATGGCAATGCGTTCGGCTTCGTTTTCAAATTTCATAATAAAAACCTCCCAAGTGGTCTTTGCATCCGTGCAGGCCTTTTACGCATAAAAACGCCTGCGAGATAGTAGTTAACTGTCCCGCAGACGTCGTATCTAAGGTCTGCTGCCCAAAGGGCCCGGCTGCAAAAACCTCACCGGGAGGTTTATCGCCTGCTCAGTTTGTACTGTAGCTAAATTGCAGTGCAAAGAGATTATCTGTAGTATAAACCGTTAGCAAAGGGTTTGTCAAGTATTTTGCTAAAGAAATTTTGCTAATTTTAATATTGACACACTATAATAAAATACCAATGCTAACCACTCTGCACAAATAGCATTTGCTAACCTACAAATATTGCAGTAAATGACAAGTTCTGCTGCTATCATAGTTTCACAAATACACTAGAAAAGAAGCAGTAGTATAAGCGAAATAATTTGTAATAAAAATATATTGCAATTTATAAAACTTCGGTTTATAATGGAAGCTGCGATGTATATGTTTTAGGAATGACTTTGCAATGCGGAAAGATTCTTAATAACAACATATTAATCGCTAATATTCTTAGGAGAGTGAACACAATGAAAAAATCTTTAGTACTCGCTATGGCAATGGCTTTAGGCGTAACCGCTTCTGCCTATGCTGCAAATCCGTTCTCTGATGTACCTGCCGGCCACTGGGCTTATGACAGCATCAACAAGCTGGCTGCTGCCGGCGTAATCGAAGGTTATGGCGACACCACCTTTGGTGGCGACAAGCTGATGACCCGTTATGAAATGGCTCAAATCGTTGCTAAAGCAATGGCAAAAGGCGCTAACGTTGACAAGCTGGCTGCAGAATTTGCAGAAGAACTGGACAACCTGGGCGTTCGCGTTGCTAACCTGGAGAAAAAGGCTGACAATGTAAAAATCACTGGCCAAATCCGTTATGAATATGCACACCGTGAAGGCAGCGCTGCTAAAAAGGGCGAAGCTAAAAACCGTCTGCGTTCCCGTATCTACATCAACGGCCAAATTAACGATGATTGGTCCTACACCGGTCGTCTGCAAAATGACCAAAACCTGGCTAACAACTCTGGCGACGAAACCACTAAATTTAACCAAGCTTGGGTAAACGGCCGCCTGGGTGGCTTTGATGTTACCGCTGGTAAGACTGACCTGACCTTAGCTAATGGCTTCCTGTATGATGATACTGCTGAATACGTTGGCCTGGCTTATGGTAAGGACGTAAAATTCAAAGCTTACTATGGTCAACCGACCGACTATGGTTTTGATGATATGTATGGCGTTTCCCTGTCCGGCAAAGCTGGCAACCTCTCTCTGAGCGCTGGTTATGACGTATTCAAAGATGCAGAGGAGGTTACTGCAACCAACAGCTGCTATCAAAACGTTAAAGACGGCGAAGACAATGGCGTTTGGAACGTAAGCGCTGCTTACAAAATGGGCGATGTAACCCTGAGCGCTACTTATCTGAACTCTGATCTGGATGACGAGGATATCGTATCCCGTTACAATGACGTTGACACCGACGGCTATGTAATCGGCCTGTCCTACAAGGGCGCTAACAAGGCTAAGGCTGGCAGCTGGGGCCTGTGGGCTAACTACTATGATCAAGGCGTTGGCACCTTCGTTGCTCACACCATGAAGAATGGCGACTGGAGCTATTTCGCAAACGAAGGCTTCAAGGGCTATGCTGTAGGCGCAACCTATGCAGTAGCTAAGAACATGGTTTACATGCTCGACTACTATGATCTGGAAGGCAAAGAATCTGAAAAGACCAACCGTGTAATTTGGAACCGCTTCCAAATCAACTTCTAATTTGACGGCGCGTGCTGCTGAATTAAACATTCTTTAAAGTAGAGCCGCTGCTTTGCTTCCTGCTGCTGTAATGGCGGAGGAGGTGGAGTAGTGGCTCTTTTTATTATTTTCTCATATGAATACATATTGACATTTACGTAAAGAGAGTTATAATAAAGCTATAGTGATAAATCGTACGGCTTATTAATAACACTAAATTTGCGGAGGTAGTAGGTATGAAGAAAATTTTAATGCTGATGTTTTGCGTAGTTATGGCCTTGGCTATTGCAGGTTGCGGCGGTGGCGAAAAGAAGGCTGCTGATGTAGCAGCTGCCAAGGTGCTGAAGGTGGCAACAGATGCTAACTTCCCTCCCTTTGAATTTTACCAGGAGCAGAGCAAGGCTCACACCGGCTTTGATGTGGAGCTGATGAACGCTGTCGCTAAGCATATGGGTTATGACAAAGTGGAATTTGTCAATGTAGATTTTAAGGATATTTTTAACGGTCTGCAGGAGAAAAAATATGACGCTGCTATTGCCGGTATAACCATTACGCCTGAGCGTGAGCGTATTGCCGAGTTTAGCGAGCCTTATGTTGAGGATGGCTACAAGGTAGTTGTCGCCAAGGGTTCTAACATTGGTGACGATTTTGCTGCTCTGGAGGGTAAGGTGGTTGCTGCCGAGGAGGGCAGCTATGGCCTGCAGATGGTGGAAAACAATGCAAAAGCGCAAAAGCTTATCCCTGTAAAGGACACTGAGGCAGGCATTAAGCTGGTTGCTGAGGGTAAGGCTGACGCATTGGTTGCTTCTAAGATGGCAGCAAGCTTCTTTATTACCCATAATTACTCTGATAAGGCAAAATTTGCCGGCGACAAGGTTCTGTATGCCGATAAAATTGGTATTGCCGTTGCCCGCGGTAATAATGACCTGGAAAAGAAAATGAACGATGCGCTGCAGGAAGTAAAGCGTAGCGGTGAATATAAGCAGATTTATAACAGCTATTTTGGTAAATAAAGCTAAATGTATAGCGCCCTCTGACGTGCTGCAATGGTAAGCAAAGCAGTGCGTCAGGGGGCGTGTTTTTTATGATGCATATATTGTCAGTACTATCTTGACCGTTTTTCTCTACATATGTATACTAAACATAAAGAAGAATTTGTGTTACAGGTTGATAAAGGAGGGGGTGTAGTATGATTGCTATCCTCACTAATACGGATAAATTCAGCATCTTTCAAATTGGTGATATGCAGATAAAATTCAAGACGTCACCATTTTTACAAAAGTATACTTCTATTATCAAATGGAATAATGGTTATATAGAGTGTATGGCGAAATATTCTACGCTTGACACACCTATAGAGGAATACATTGATTTACGGTATATTGCCGAACGCTTGAGGTTGCCTAAAAATATTTTTGATAATATTAAGGAGGTCAAGGTTGTATGAATGCAGAGAAAATTGCGGACAGTGCAGATATGATTGTCGCCGGATATGCTTATAAGGTGTTGGAGGATTATATCGAAATCACTGATTTAAGCAATTTAGCTAAGACAGCTGTTATTCAAAATGATGAGCTTGTAGAGTCCGTCATGAGTGATGAGGAAGATGATGTTGTGATGAAATATTATAATCGCAATAAAGATTTATTAAAGGAGAGTCTGAATGCCTAAGTACTTTCCCTTTAAAATTTGCGGATATTATCTTTATTTTACAGCCCATTGTGTCGTTGAGTGTATGCATGTACATGCTAGTGATGAAGCGCTTACTGAACCAGGATCGGCAAAATTCTTTGTTCGGAGCGATGGTAGTTCTAGATTAACTGCGCGTGGCAGATTGAAGGATAGAGAAATTGCTGTAATCCAAAAGTTTATAAAAGATAACTATGAAACCATGTATGCTACGTGGCGCACATTGAGCACTAATGGTTTTTACGAGAAAAATTAATAACAATGCCCTCTGACGTGCTGCAATGGTAAGCAAAGCAGTGCGTCAGGGGGCGTGTTTTTATTTGTTGATCTGACTGTAGTCATAGGCTAGGCAAAAGTGCTTAAAGCTTTGGGCTAGCTGCGTCTGGTAGACGTTTTCGTTTTCTACCATATATATGTAGCGGTAGCAGGGGATATCGCTGATGGGCAGCTGCATAATCTGCTGGTCATCAAAGGCTGTGTGCCGCAATTGCGGCATGAGTGCCACCCCCATATTCAGACTGATGAGCGTCAAAAGCACATTGTTTTTTTCAATAATATTATCCATTTGCGGCGAGAACCCTGCTAATTGGCAATAATAGCGCTGGATGCCAAACATGTCGTTGCTTTTGCCTGGGGATAAAAACACCTCCTGCGTTAGCTGTGAGAGGCGGACGCTAGTGCGGCGTGCCAAGGGGTTTTCGTGGCTCAGCGTCAGGTAGAGCGGCTCCTTGAACAGCAGGCTGTAGTGGGGTGCGGTGATGAGCTCGCGTGCAGCCAAAAAGGTGAAATGTGAATTGGTGTCTATGATGTTGGGCACATTGGTCTTGAGCGTAAAATTGCTGTGAGGGTGCTGCAGCTTAAAATCGTGGATGAGCAGGGGAATGATGTTACCCGCCGAGCTGAAGGTGATATTGAGATTGGGAGAATTGATGCCGCTGCCCTCGCGCAGTTCCTGCACCAGCTTTTGGTAGCGTGAGAAATATTCCTTGGTGAAATTATAATAACGCTGGCCGTTTTCATTAAGCTGCATTTTGTTTTTGGCATGCACAAATAGCGGACAGCCAATGTCCGCCTCCAGATTTTTGATGCTTTTAGACAAGGCCGGCTGGGAAATATGCAGATAATCGGCGGCTGCTACCAGGCTTTTCAGCTCTACCACGGTATGAAAGTTTTTGATGTTGTTAGAATTCATGGCCCAAACTCCAATCTACATTTGATGTAATATGCTCTTATTATGATTATAGCATACTTTCATCTTCAGTATAACTAAAAGGTTAATCTGGTTATAAGAAAAAGTATTTTACTAACAGGGATTGATAAACTATAATTTACATATTGGTAGCAAAAGACATGCAGAGACGCAGGTAGTTAACATAGACGTCTCTGCTTGTTTTTTAAGGGAGGATGGATATTGTGGAAATTGTATTGATACCGATAGCGTTTCTGATTGTTGTCAGCACGCTCAAGCGCTTGCCGCTCGTTGGCGGCAACCTGACATTGGCGTTTTTGGGAGCCGGACTGTTATCCCTGTGGCTGGGCGGGGCGCATGACCCGTCAGCGTGGTTTGCACCCTGGCTCAAAAGCATGGATTCAATCGCCTTTATCTTTTTTATCATCATCTTTGGTGCCATATTTTCGGCGCTGCAGATTGAAAGTGGTGCCATGGGTGTCGTACTGAACATTTTGCGCGCGCTGTGGGGTAAAACACCGCAGGGACTGGTGCTGGCGACATTGGTAGCATTGTACTTTGGCGGTTCGCTGATGGGAACGGTGGCAGCAGTTGGTGCGGTAATCGGCCTTTTGATTGTGCCGGCGATGGATGAAATGAAGATTGAACCGGATCTGATTTGCGCTATTGTCGTTACAGGCGCGTCCATGGGCGGTATGATGCCGCCTGTATCGAATGCCATCATCCTGGCCTGCGGCCTTGTGGGCGTGGATGAGCATCAGGCGCTGTTGATTAGTTATCTGAGTGTGGGTATCGGCCTGGTGATTATTGCCTTCTTCTTTTGCAAGGTATATATAGGTGACAAGTATTCCCTGCCTGCGCATCTCATTCCCAAGGAAAGCGCCTGGGAGATTTTTCGTAACAATTGGGTAAAGCTTATTCCCATTTTCGTTTTGATTTTGGTGGTTATGCTCAACAGTATTCCTGCACTTAAGTTTAATCTGCCCAAGTACCTTTTGAGCCTAGTGCCCTTTGGCAAAGCAACTCTGTTTGCAGCCATCGCCAAGGTGCCGTTTGCCGGCAAGATTGTGCATAACATCGTTATGGCGATGGTTTTTGCCATTATCGCCAATATCGTTATTGCGCCCGGTCTGCTCAAAACCGTAGGCGCCAAGCTCAAAATGCAGATGAAGGCAATTGTTGAGCCAGAGGTTATTTTGATGGCAACAGCCTTCTTTTTGGGAGCCTTCCAGATTGGTGGACAGAACGCTGCCATTGCTGCCTGGGCCAAGGGCTTGAACAGCTCGCTGCTCATTGTTGGCGGTGCGGCGGCACTGCTTGTAGCAGGCATGCTGACGGGCGGACAGAGCACAGCGCAGGGCATGCTTGTCCCTATCCTGGCTCCGGCGTGGACGGCGATAGGTATCTCGCCGCTTAATATTTCGCTTGCCAGCGCGCATCTGGCCATGGCAGGGCAGGGCTTTCCCCCGTGCGACATGAACACCTTCATTATCGCCGGTCTTGTTGGTGCCATCATCGGCAGGCCTGTCAATCCGCTGAGGTCGATGCTCTATTCGGCGCCGTATTGTATTTATCTATTTATTGTAGGTATTATTTTCCTGGTTATGTAGGAGGCAAAAAATGCGTTTAAATAAGGAATATATGGGAACAGTGGAGCTTGCTCCGCAGCGTAAGGTTATTGCAGGCGAATTTTCTACCTGGACGATTACCTTTACAGCAGGTGAATATGGCATTGATGACGGCGGCACGCTGGTAGTGGCGTGGAAGAGCGTCAGCGACTGGGATACGCCGCAGTTTGACGAAGGCAGCGAGCCTGGCTTTACTACGGTGACGACGACCGGTGATTGCCTGGTGAAGGCCCGCTATAATAAATTCGTGCGTTCCTTTGGCAACAGTATTTTGATTGATGTTTACCGCGGTTATATCAAAAAGGGTGATAAGATTACTATTACCTTGGGTGATACCTCGCAGGGCAGCCTGGGCATGCGCGCACAGTCCTTCTGTGAGCGCGAGCATGAATTCCGCGTGTTTTTGGATCCCTGCGGCACCAATCGTTATGAGGAAATGCCGCAGCGTCTCAAGCTGCAGATTGTACCGTCCTACCATCACGAGATCCAGGCAGTTGTGCCTGCAACGGTCAAGGTGGGCGAGCCTTTTGCAATCGCCATCCGTGCGCTGGATGAGTTTGGCAATCCTACCGATAAATACGTGGGTGATGTGCAGCTTGCGCTTAAGGGCGTCAAGGGGCACGACATTCCTGCAAGTGTGCATTTTGATGGCACAAGCAGCGATGCGCTCAAGATTGGCGGCTGCGTGATTGACGAGGAAGGCTTTTGGAATTTGCAGATTAGCGACGCGCAGCATGGCTATCTGGCCTATAGCAACGCCTCTAAGGCAGAGCTGGCACCGGCTAAACGTTTATATTGGGGCGATATGCACGGCCAGACGCGCCAGACCGTAGGTACCGGTATGCTTGAGGATTACTATTCCTTTGCCCGTGACAAGGCCTGCGTGCAGTTTACCGGCTGGCAGGGCAACGACTTTGAGGTGTCGGATGCAACCTGGGCTGATATCCGCAGCTATACCAAAAAATTTAACGAGGAAGGCAAATTTCTTGTCTACCTTGGCTATGAATGGTCGGGCACAACACCGCAGGGTGGCGACCACAACGTGTATTTTTTACACGATAACAACGATTTTTATCCCAGCAGCAACTGGACTGCCACCAGAGTAGATAATAAAAACAATGCCAATCCCATTACCGAGCTGCATGGCAAGCTGGATAAGCGCAAGGATGTGCTTTTGATTCCGCACATTGGCGGCCGTTACGCTAATCTGGATTATTTTAATTATGATTACAGCAGCGTTATCGAAATCCATTCGCATCACGGCACCTTCGAGTGGTTTGCGTTTGACGCTATGCAGCGGCATATGCATGTAGGCTTCATTGCCGCCAGCGATGATCACACCTGCCGCGTAGGCTTGTCCTATCCTTTGAGCGGGCATGGTAAGTCGGCTTCGGGTGCCTTTGATGTGGCTAGCGGCTTTACCGGCGTTTATGCCGAAGCATTGACCAAGGAGGCGGTGTGGAACGCTATCAAGGCAAGACATTGCTATGCTTCTACCTTTGACAGGGTGTATGTAAACACCTCGCTGGGAGACCTGGCAATGGGTGATGCGGGAAGCGTACCTGCCGCTGCACCGCTACAGGTGGAGGCGGCGGGGACGTATCCCATAGAAAAGCTGGAGGTTTTTGACTGGGATCAAAAGGTTTACGAAAAAAATTGCCTGCCGCGTGATAAAAAGCGCATCCGCATCCGTTGGAGCGGTGTGGTGTACCGCGGCCGCGGCAAGTCGCAAAAGTGGGACGGCGTTATTTATGTTGCAGGCGGCAAGCTGCTGCAGGCACAAAAATATGCCTTTGACCGCATTGACCAGGGCATCGTGATTAAGTCGGATAAATATTTGAAGTTTACGTCGTCAACATCCGGTGATTATGATGGCTTTATCCTGGAAATTGAGGGTGACGAAAACACCGAGATTAGATTTAGCTCGCTTGCAGGCAGTGCCGGCGCCAGCTACAATGAAATCGTCGAGCACGGCTTCAGCAAGGACATGGGAGGCCTCAACCTGAAGCTGGAAATGGAAGCGGCCTTTAGTGAAATTGCTAAGGAAGAATATTGCGAGTACAACAAGCTGCAGGAGGAGATCGCACTGCTCGTTGACGGCGAGGAGCATGCCTACTGGGTGAAGGTGCTGCAGACCAATGGCAACGCTGCCTGGAGCTCACCCATTTTTGTACAGCAGCAAACTAAATAGCAGATATAAAATCAGCAAAAAATTAAGC
>CAVBQX010000027.1:0-29221 GCA_963597755.1 Segatella copri | reverse complement strand
GTGTTATATAATGGAAGATAAGAAAGATACAGAATTAATAAGTGATAATTATATATGGTTTTGCCAAATAGCCACTGGAAGTATCCTTTGTGTATATTGGTACATATGTAACGAACCTACTACATTCAAAGAATGGATGTCTTTATTAGGGGGCTCAGTAATTTGTGGTTTTCTTGTCGGTGGGCTTATTACCACTCTTGTACTTCTTCCCTTTCGTGATTTTTGGTATGCAGACAAATCTAACTATAGTATATCTAAGATATTAAAGTATATAGGATTCTGCTTTGCACTCTCTATTGCTATTCTCATTGCTATTGCCTTGATTCTTTTGTATATAGGCTTTGGTGGATGGGACAGATACTATTAATTTTTGTGTCTTCTCTTTTTTGGGGTGATTCCAATGTACAATTAACTGTTATCCCTACTTCTCAATTCCATTAAAGGGGGTTTACGCATGGAATTTGACGAAGCAATTCTGCAAGAGATACAGCAACAATTCAAAAGCAACTACACCAAGCTTTTAGAAGATGTTAATAGGATTTACACACAAGGCACTATGCGTGACAGCTTTACAGGCTTGTACAACAAACAAGCCTTTGAACACGACAGTACCTCTAATCATACAGGGTTTGTTGGCATACTCTTTGCTGATATTAACGGACTAAAGTATACCAATGACCGCCAAGGACATACCGCAGGTGATAAGCTCATAAAAGACTTTGCGAACCTGCTTAAATCCACTTTCAATCCTGCGTCTTATAAATGTTATCACTTGTCGGGTGATGAATTTATAGTCGCAGGTTTTGACATTGTTATACCTACTTTCCTCTCACTTGTTGTGTCTTTCCACAAATCCTTGTGGGATAAAGACACATACCCTATTGCCTCTCTAGGTTATTCTGCTGGTGAGTATAGCGACTTGCAACAGATTGTAGAATACGCAGAAAAGGCAATGTATGAGGATAAGCAAATGTTTTATATTAAATACCCTAATATGAAAAGATAATATTTTGTATAGTCCACTAGTGTGAAAGCTAGTGGGCTTTTTAGTTTTCAGAAAGGAGCTGATTATAATAGCTACAAAGTTATCATCCTCTGTTACCTACACAGCAACAGGAACACAGACAACTTTTTCTATTCCTTTTGATTATCTACGTAAATCATTTATTCATGTAGTTGTAGACGATGAAGAAATTACAGATGGCGTTAGTGTCGAAGATAGGACTATAGTGTTTACCACTGCCCCTACTAAGGACGCTACTGTCACTATTTACCGCTCTACCCCTACAGAACGTCTTGTAGCGTGGGGAGACGCAACCATTCTAAAGGCAAGGGATATGACAATCGCCGAGGTACAGCAACTACATATTATTGAAGAAAGTCAAGATTGGTCGAAAAGCAACTCTATTACCTTGAATGATGAAGAAACAGCGTGGCAAGGCAGGGGTTATCCCCTTTCAAATGTTGCTGACCCTGTAGACACACAAGATGTTGTCACTAAAAACTATCTTGAAAATGTTAAAGATTCCTTTACCATTACTATGAATGGTATCAAGACAACTACACAACAATATGTTGATGAAGCTAAAGCTAGTGTCACTAACTATGCCAGTAGTGCGTCTACAAGTGCTACTAATGCCAGCAATAGTGCGTCTAATGCAGAAACTAGTGCAACCAATGCTAAGACATATGCAACTAATGCGGCAAGTAGTGCCACAGCCGCCGCCACTAGTGCCACTAATGCTAGTAACTCTGCAACCGCCGCACAGTCTGCTAGTAGTACCTCTAGTAACTTTGCCACAAGTGCAAGAAGTAGTGCAAATGAAGCGTTGACTTATCGCAATAATGCCAGCACATATGCGGATAATGCTAAGACGTATATGGAGACTGCTAAAGGTTACAGTGAGAACGTCAATGTATTTGTGCCTAGTGTGTCTAGTGATGGTATTATCAGTTGGACAAACAAGGCAGGGCTTACCAATCCCTCCCCAGTTAGTGTTAAGGGTGCTACAGGCGAAGCAGGTAAAGCCGCAACTATTGCTATAGGTACAGTTACTACAGGTGAAGCAGGTACAAGTGTTAGTGTTACCAATAGTGGTACTACATCAGCCGCTGTATTTAACTTTGTGATTCCTAAAGGTAAAGATGTTACTGTTGATTCTGCTCTATCCACTACTTCTACTAATCCTGTACAGAATAAAGTTATTAATACTGCTCTTAATCAAAAGGCAAACACTAGTAGTTTAGCGACTGTAGCTACTAGTGGTAGTTACAATGACCTAACTAACAAGCCAACTATTCCTACTATCACCTATGGCACCGCTGACCTAACCGCTGGTAGTAGTACCCTTGCAACAGGTGCTATTTACTTGGTTTATGAGTAAGAGGAGTGCATAACCTATGACCAAAAGTTTATATATAGGCATAAGCAATATTGCACGTAAAGTAACAAAGATATATATAGGTGTGAATAGTGTTGCAAGAAAAGTAAGGAAAGCGTATATAGGTGTAGGCAATGTAGCTAGATATTTTTTTGGACGTAACCCTTTAGAATATAAAGCAACACCTACATCCCTATCAGTAGTGCGTCATGAGCTAGCGGCAACCACAGTAGGTAATTATGCCTTGTTTGGGGGTGGCGACCGTACTGGCACTGCCTCTGCCGTGGTGGACGCATACAATGCGTCATTAACACGGACAACACCTACTGCTCTATCCTCAGCACGTATTGCCTTGGGTGCAACCACAATAGGTGGTTATGCGCTGTTTGGGGGCGGTGGTATGTCTAGTGGCAAGGGGTTTTATACTACAATAGATGTGTATGATACAGCATTGACACGAACAACGCCTACATCCCTATCGGTAGCTCGCTCTAATGTCGCAACAACCACAATAGGTAATTATGCCTTATTTGGTGGGGGTAATATACAAAACAATAGTGCCTTCTCTACAGTAGACGCATACAATGTGTCACTAACACGAACAACGCCTACTGCTCTATCCTCAGCACGCTCTTATTTAGCGGCAACCACAGTAGGTGGTTATGCGCTGTTTGGGGGCGGCTATGATACTGATGGCTCTGCTGTAGTAGACGCATATGATACATCATTAACACGGACAACGCCTACTGCTCTATCGGTGGCACGTGCTAGTTTAGTGGCGGCTACAGTAGGTGGTTATGCTCTGTTTGGTGGTGGAGATAGTAGTAAAGGCACTTTTGCTACAGTAGACGCATACAATATGTCACTAACACGGACAACGCCTACTGCCCTATCGGTGGCTCGCTCTAATTTAGCGGTGGCTACAGTAGGTGAGTATGCTCTGTTTGGTGGTGGAAATGCAAGTAGCACTTACTTAGCTACAGTAGATGAATATGACACTTCGTTAACACGAACAACGCCTACTGCTCTATCATCAGCACGTTATGATTTAGCGGCAACCGCAGTAGGTGAGTATGTGTTGTTTGGTGGCGGCAGTGTTGGTGGCGCAAGCTCAACGGCTATAGTAAACGCTTACGCATAACATACCTATTAAAAGAAAGGATTTGATAAAATGACTAAACGCTATGCAATTTGGGATAAGAACACAACTATTATTACACCTGTTTATGAGGTGCTTACCCCTGCTCAATGGATTGAACGCTATCCAGTAGCAGGACTCGATAGTATTACAGTAGTATGCTCTGCCGGTGAAATTAATGGTGGCTTTTTTGGTACACTTAATCAAATGGTGGCAATGTACACACAAGCAGGTTGTGACTTTACTAACGCTAATACGGATGAAGAAAAGCTAGAGACTATTGAGGCTTTTGAAGATGAACAAGCTAATAAAGCTACTGATACAGTATCAGCAGAAGAACGTATAGCGGCGGCTTTGGAATATCAAGTAATGGCAAGCTTGCCCGAAGAAACAGTAGAAGAATAAGGAGACGTATACACTTATGAATTATCAAACTATTAAAAGCAATTATGATAAAGGCTTGTGGTCGTTAATGATGGTAAAAATGGCGGTAAGAAAAGGCATTATTACCAAGGCTCAGTATACTGAAATTACAGGCAAAGAGTATAAATAATAATCACTAAAAAGACAGGGTTGTTGTCTTTCCCCTTTTAAGGGTTTAGGGTGGGCAGAAAGTGAGGTATCATGCTTGATACAAGAAAACAAACACGCAGGTGGTTAAAGCTTGCCCCTCTCTCCCACTATACCCTTATCGCAACAGAAGCAAAACTGACCCCTAAAGAAAAAGACACACTAGACAAAATCATCCTCTATGACTATTCCCAACAAAAGATAGCCCTAGAGAACCACGAGGACATATCGTGTGTAAAACGCTTGCTAAGACACACCTATGACAAGATACACCTTGCACTTTCCAGCAACTTCAAAGACCCTTTCAATTCTTAATTTCATGATACTATTATTGCAGGAGGTGACTGGTCACTATGCAATATCCAATCAATCAAAACAAACTTATGGAAATTATGGTTACAAAAGCTTTGCAAAACATCTCTCCCGAACTCTTAGCTAAAGTTGAGGAAGAAGCAAAAAGACGTGGTATGTCTGATACAGATATAGCCGCCGGCAAAGAAATTATCAGTAACCTAAAGAAAGGGGTGTAAACTATGGAAAATGCAGGTGTAGGTTTAGGTGACGCTCTTATGCTTGCCAAACAGGGCAACTATGACGGCAACCAAATGTGGAACAATCCTTTTGTTTACCTTATTCTCTTAGCCGCCTTTGGTGGTGGGTTTGGTAATTGGGGTAACAATGGCGGTGCTAATAGCTCTGCCTTTCAAGGTACTGTGACACGTGCAGAACTCGCAGATGGTTTAGACAACCAAGACATAAAATCTAGTCTGCGTGGTATTCAAAATGGCTTGTGTGATGGCTTCTATACTGTAGGAATGAATGAAAAAGAGACAGGCTACAAAGTAGCTAGTGTCGGTGAAAGCATTAACCGCAATATAGACGCTCTGCGCTACGAGGGGGCGGCAAATACCTGCAAGGTAACAACCGCTATCCACGAAGAGGGCGAAAAGACAAGGGCTTTGATTAATTGCAATACTATGCAAGCCCTGCGTGATACACTGGCAGATAAGGACAGAGAACTTCTGTATCTCAAACTTAAACTGCCTACTACCACAACCACTACTACCTAACAATCCGAGGGTTGGCTATTAGCTAACCCTCTTTTATTTTGTCTTAGAAAGGAGCTGTATATGGATAATGAGGTTATTAAGACAACACCCCCTATTGGTGTGTCTGCACTATCAATCTTTGGTATACCTTTATCTGATTGGGTGTATGTTGTTACTATACTTTATGTTTTAATTCAAATTTATGTCTTAATTTATAAAACTTTCATCAAAAAGGATGTGAATAGATGAGATTATCAGAACACTTTGATTCAAGCGAATTTGCCTGTAAATGTGGGTGTGGTGGTATGCACAATGGTGCAGATGTTGACCCACGGCTTGTGCAGGTATTGGAGCGCATGAGAGTTACCCTAGGTGTACCTCTTACCCTCTCTTGTGGCTATCGTTGCCCCTCTCATAATGCAGAAGTGGGTGGTGTTTGGAATAGTCAGCACGTGTACGGCAAGGCGGCTGATGTACAGCTCCCTGCTGGTGTGTCTTTGCAACGCTTGTTTGACGTTGCTGTTGACGCTGGTGCGGATGGTATTGGTATTTATGACTGGGGTGTACACGTAGATGTACGTGGTTACACTGCTAGATGGTAAGTTTACTAAAGGAGGGATTTAATGTTAATTACTAAAAGAGATGGCTCTATCGTAGAGTTTGACGAAAACAAAATTATTAATGCTATTACCAAGGCTGGTAATGTGGATATAGACACAAAACGCAGAATTGCACAGACAATCCATGCACTAGACACTGATATGACTGTAGAGGAAGTACAGGAGCAGGTCGAAAATGCTTTAATGCAAACAGGCTATGCAGATGTAGCTAAAGAGTATGTACGCTACCGCTACAAACGTAACCTTATTAGAGAGACTAAAGGTGCTTTAAGTGAAGTACTTGATATTGTCAACCTCTCTAATCAAGAAGTCAATGAGGAAAATTCCAATAAGAACCCTGTTATTTTGTCTACCCAACGTGACTATATGGCAGGTATGGTGTCTAAAGAATTATCTGAAAAGCTCTTGTTCCCTGCTGATATTATTGAAGCACATAAGGCAGGTATTATTCATGTGCATGATATGGATTACGCAATTCAGAAAATGCACAACTGTATGCTAGTAGACCTAGAGGATATGTTACAGAATGGTACTGTTATCAATGGTACACTTATTGAAAAGCCCCATAGCTTTGCTACAGCCTGCAACATTGCTACTCAGATTATGGCGCAGATTGCGTCTAATCAATATGGTGGACAATCTATTTCCCTTACCCACCTTGCCCCTTTCGTTGATATATCTAGACAAAAACTGCGTGAAGAGGTACAGCAGGAATTAGAAGATATTGAAGCTGAGTATTCTATGACAGATGTTAAATATATTGCAGAACAAAGGTTAGCAAGGGAAATTCAAAAGGGTGTACAGACAATGCAATATCAGATTAATACCCTTATGACCTCTAATGGGCAAACACCTTTTGTCACTATCTTTATGTATCTCAACGAAGCAAAGGATGAACAGACTAAAAAAGACCTTGCCCTTATTATCGAAGAAGTGGTACTCCAACGATGGCAGGGTACAAAAAATGAAAAGGGTGTATACATTACCCCTGCCTTT
The DNA here is from genome assembly GCA_963597755.1 of Segatella copri. Lineage (GTDB taxonomy): Bacteria > Bacillota > Negativicutes > Acidaminococcales > Acidaminococcaceae > Phascolarctobacterium_A. The sequence goes on along the minus strand of CAVBQX010000027.1, from coordinate 22,467 downwards.
CCCAAGCTGATTTATGCGTTGGAAGAAGACAACATTAAAGAGGGTACTCCCTATTTCTACCTTACACGCCTGTGTGCTAAATGTACCGCCAAACGCCTCGTACCCGACTATGTTTCCGAAAAGATTATGCTTGAAAACAAGATTACCGCTGATGGTAAAGGACACTGCTATCCTCCTATGGGTTGCCGCAGTTTCCTAACCCCCTATCTTGATGAAAATGGTAAAGCAAAATTCTATGGACGCTTTAACCAGGGCGTTGTGTCTATCAACCTTGTTGATGTTGGCTTGTCTGCTAATCATGATATGAATAAGTTTTGGCAATTACTAGATGAACGCCTTGAGCTTTGCCATAAAGCCCTGCGGATAAGACACAACCACTTAAAGGGTACTATCTCTAATGTCTCCCCTATCCATTGGCAATATGGAGCTATTGCACGTCTAAAGAAAGGGGAAACAATAGACAAATACCTAGAGAATGGCTATTCCACTATCTCCCTTGGTTATGCAGGGCTGTATGAGTGTGTATTAGCTATGACTGGTGTGTCTCATACACACCCCTCTGCTAAGCCCTTTGCTCTGAGCATTATGGAAAGACTTAATCATGCTTGTGCAGAATGGAAAGCTAAAGAGGGCTTAGGCTATAGTGTCTATGGTACACCCATTGAGACAACTACCTATAAGTTTGCTACCTGCTTGAAAAAGCGTTTTGGTGTTATCAAAGGTATCACTGACCATGACTATATCACCAATAGCTACCACGTTCATGTACAAGAGCCGATTGACGCTTTTACCAAGCTAAAGTTTGAATCTGAATTTCAACTTCTAAGTCCCGGTGGAGCTGTTAGCTACATTGAATGTGCAGATATGACCAAGAACATCGACGCTGTTATTACTGTTATCCAGTTTATCTATAACAACATCATGTATGCAGAACTCAATACCAAAAGTGACTATTGCCAAGTCTGCGGCTATGATGGTGAAATTAAAATTGTTACAGACAAAGGACGCTTAGAATGGCAATGCCCTAATTGTGGCAATATGGATAAAACGAAAATGAATGTATGTAGGCGAACATGTGGCTATTTAGGTAGTCAATTTTGGAATCAAGGGCGAACAGAAGAAATCAGAGACCGCTTTATCCACCTCGGTGGAGACTTTGATGTATAAAACCCGCTGAGACGCTCTAGGAGGCTCATACAGCGATTTTACTACTTCACGCTAGTGTTTCTACCTATTATTATTTTTAATCGCTCTATGGGCTTTCTAGAAAGCCCTCTAACATACTTAGTTTTTGAAAGGAGTAATTATATGCAGATAGACGAAAAACTTCTTGATAAGATAGCTATGGGCGAAGTGAACGCCCTTTTAGAAGGACTTGATGACCCCGATATGCGCAAAAATCCTGCGTTCCTAGAAAAAGTACGCAAGTTTTTAATGCAGAATAAATTACAGACCACACCCGAAACAGATGGTGTGTCTAAAATTAAAGAAGTGGTTGAAGAAATTCCTACCTTTGACTTCACTTCACAGGAGCAGTAAATATGAACTGGACAGATGAACAAATAGCAAAAGCCAAAGAGGACTTTAGAATATTCCTCTTTATGGTGTGGCGTATGATTGGCTTACCTAATCCTACCCCTATTCAATATTCAATGGCTGACTACCTGCAACATCCCCCTAGTGACCGCATTATTCTAGAGGGTTTCCGTGGTGTTGCCAAAAGCTTTATCACCTGCGCTTACAGCGTATGGCGGCTATGGAAAGACCCACAGCTTAAAGTGATGGTTGTGTCTGCGTCAAAAGACAGGGCAGACGCTAACGCAGTATTCATCAAGCGCATTATCCTTACCCTGCCTTTCCTTGCCCACCTTATCCCCGACCCCAGCAAGGGTAACAGAGACACAATGAACCTGTTTGATGTTGCCCCTGCCATTGCTGATATTTCCCCCTCTGTAAAGTCTGTAGGTATTACAGGACAAATTACAGGTAGTCGTGCTGACCTCTTAATTTCTGATGACGTAGAAGTACCCAGCAATTCCGCTACACAAATACAGCGTGATAAGCTCAATGAAGCTGTAAAGGAATATGATTCTATCCTAAAGCCTAACGGACAGATTATCTACCTAGGCACTCCCCAAACGGAAATGAGCTTGTACAATGAGCTACAAAATCGTGGCTATATGTGTACTATCTATCCTGTTATCTATCCCGAAACAGAAAAGGAATTGGTAGACTATGGGGAACGATTGAACCCCTTTATAGCTGACGCCCTAAAGAAAGACCCTTCTCTTGCCGGCAAGCCTACAGACCCCCTGCGTTTTAATGAAGAAGAAATATTCAAACGCAGATTGTCTTATGGCAAGGCAGGCTTTGCCCTGCAATTCTTGCTCAATACTAGCTTATCTGACGCTGAAAAGTATCCCCTTAAAGTGCAGGACTTTATTGTTGCTGACCTTGATATAGAAGAAACATCCCTTAAATGGAGTTGGGCAAGTGGATGGGAACAACGCCTTAGAGATGTACCCTGCGTTGCCCTTAAAGGTGACTTCTTCTATGCTCCTATGTCACGCTCCCTTGAAACATCTAAATACACTGGTACTGTAATGGCTATAGACCCTAGTGGTAGAGGTGCGGATGAATTAGCTTATGCTGTTATCAAAATCCTTAATGGCTACCTTTTTCTTATGGAAGTCGGTGGTTATAAAGATGGCTATGGCGATGATACCCTTAACATACTTGCTACAAAATGCAAGTTTTGGGGCGTTAATAACGTAGTGGCAGAAGCTAACTTTGGTGATGGTATGTGGGGACAGCTATTTAAGCCTGTTCTCAACAACGTACATCCCTGCGCCTATGAGGAAGTCAAGAATAACAAACAAAAAGAAGCACGTATCATTGATACCCTTGAACCTGTAATGATGAGACACAAGCTGATTGTTAACACCTCTGTTATCTATGATGACTATAAGGTATATGAAAACAACCAACAGTATAGCCTTATCTATCAGCTAACTAGACTGACAAGAGAAAAGGGTGCATTAGCTCACGATGACCGCCTTGACGCTGTAACAATGGCTGTTGCTTTTTGGCTTGAATTTATGGACAGAGACGCACAAGTAGGCATGGACACTCTGTTAGAGGAACAACTAGAAAAGTGGATGGATGAAGATTTTGGTGTAACCCACAAAGAATATCGTCCCGAACTCGTTCCGGAGAAGTACAGAAAAGCAAGACTAGAATATAATGGTGTTTCTATAGTAGATAATTTTTATAAATAATTATATAGTCTGTAGGGATATTTGACACATAATAACCCAAGTCAACAATGTCACATATGTGGAACAAGGGTGACAAAAGACTTAAATAACACTTATACATACCAATCTACCCTTTTTAGTCCCCCTATAGATACCATTAGACTTATAAGATACCTTTAGTTAGCTTAGATTCCTATAGTTACCTATACATAGCTAAGATTCCTATAGATAACTAAAGATACCTCTAGTTACCTTTACATAAGTTATTAATGACTTATTAATAACCTAATTATAGATACTTATAGATACCTTAATACCCTTATAGTCCCTATACCTCCTATGGGATTATAAGGGTATTTTGTTTATAACTTTAATGATTACCTTTAATAGAAAGGATAAAAGATTATGAATAGACAATATACTAAGTTAAAGTCCCTATTCCTCTATGGACTTTTAACCCTCATAGTCTTATTCTGCGCCGTATGGCTTGTTGATATTTGCTCTAACCAATTCAACCCCGAATATCGCCCGTTGCTATGGTTCCTAGAGATTGCCAACAGCCTCTTACAGACAGCAATAGGCTTATGACCTCTTATAGACACATACTGCTTGCACTACTAGTGGGTATTCTTGTAGGGGCTGGCGGCTTCTATTTGCTCACAAAAGGAGACCAACAAGCTAGTCCCACACACAGCCAAGATTCCACCAGTGTACTTTTGTCCACTACTAGTGTCAAGGCAGAGACTAAAGACAACCCTAATGATGAGGACTTAGTGTTGTCTCAAAATTATGTTGCCAATATCAATGGCAAGAAAGTGAGTGTACCAATAGTTGATAAAGGAACTGTTAGTGCTACTAATCAACCTGCTGTTGCTAATGGCAATGCTATATCTCAAACACCCCAAGGAATAAAGGCTAGTGTTGAACAGACAATAGACCTTACCCCTGTTTTGTCTTCCCTACGCCCTGCGTGGGAGTTGGGTGTCGGTTATAGTTATGTGAACAAGGATTCATACGTTCCTTTTTCTATCCAAAGGAATTACAAAGACACAAAGGCTGTTGAAGTCACTGTATTTATTGATACAGATAGACAAGCCAAAGGTGTCATGGTACAGCATAAATGGCTGATAAAGTAGTCAAATTAATTACCGCCCAAGAAGCCGCTAAGATTCTAAGACAAAATAAGCCCGACAAGATTTACCTGCTAGTGAGGTCGAAATGCTTGTCGGGCTTTAAGTGTGGTAAACGATGGCTTATAGATGAGGATAGCGTCTATAGGTACATCAATAGAATGTTAGCTAACTGATAGTGACATGAATAGTGACACAATATTTGCAACTCCGCTTGTAGCAAGGCTTTCAAGAGATTTTAGTATTATTGTACCACAAACCCTGTCACTTGCAAAATAAATTTTGAACAACAGGGCACTTCTTACGGATAAATTTGTGTAAAATTTACTTTACGTTCGTGCCTTACGCTTTATCTGCAACTATCAGCTCCACCAGCTTGTTTATATGCACCTGCATCGTATCCAGACAGGGAACGGGGCTGACACTGTCGTTTAACAGCAGCGGCAGCTCCGTGCAGCCCAAAACTACGGCCTCTATGCCATCCTCCTGCTGCATCCTGCTTATTATCTGCTGCAGCTGCGCCAGCGTCGCAGGATTCTTCACTCCCTGCTCCAGCTCCTCGCTGATCTTGCTGCCAAGCCACGCCATTTCTGCTTCTGTAGGACGCAATAGCGTCATGCCGTGTGCTGCAAAGGCATCTACATAAAATTCTGCCTGCATGGTGTACAGCGTACCCAAAAGCCCTAAGCGCTTATAACCGCGTTTGGCAGCAGCCTCCACCGACGCATCCACAATGCTCACTAGTGGCAGCGGTGAACGCTTTTGGATTTCATCAAAAAACATGTGCGGCGTGTTGGCCGAAATAGCGGCGAACTGCGCTCCTGCCGCCGCCAGATTGGCTATAGCCGCACTAAAATACTCCACATATTCGTCATCCTGCTTTTTAGCGCACATATCCAGTGCATGATAAACATCCACGCTTTCAATACTCATAGGTGGAAAGCACTGCCTGCCAAGGCGCTGCTGTACGCCGTAAACAAGGTCGTGATAATACACCAAGGTAGATTCCGGACCGGTGCCGCCAACTAAGCCTAACTTTTTCATAATCTCAAGCCCCCTCAAAATATATGACGCTTTTATATATATCTACAAGCGCCCAAGCATTTACCTGCTTACTCAGTAGTTTACTAGTTTTTGTTTATGATTGCAAGGGGTATAAGGCTACAAGGCATTGTATACATTTTCCCTGTAACATTAAAAGCTGCAGATAAGTATAGCCAGGACTTTGTAGCTTAATGCTGAAGTCCTGGCTATTATGGATAATAAATGCTATTCTAACTTTCAAAAATTGCAAAAGAGGCGGCGCCAACGCGCCGCCAAAATAACTACTGCTTTACTTAAAAGCTGTATTCGTAGCCAACCATAAAGTTGCGGCCAAGATTGAAGTAATTCGTCGAACCATTTGTTGTAATATCCAGGCGATCAAAGATGTTGTTTATGTGTAAAAAGGCCTTTTGATTTTTTTCTGCAGCATAGGTAAAATGCAGATCAGTAAAGCACTGCGGCTTCAAATGTCTGGCTGTGCCAGTGCTTGCCAACTTAGAAGTCCTATTGCCAACAAAGTTCACAGACATACTACCGGTAAATTTGCTGTATTTATAATCCACACCGCCCTGCAGCTGGTATCTATTATAAATACTATGCCAATTGCCATCTCCATAATTATGAGCATTCTGCGCCTGCGGATTTTGGTAGGTTACGCCCCAATGGCTGCTCCAATTGTCATCATGAGTGAAAGCACAGGACAGCTCAACACCGGTATTTTGTACATCCTCATTAAAGTAATCTATAGTTTGCCTGTCATCACTTACATCAGCTTCAATGGAATCCTTAATCTTATAATTAAAAAGTGCCACGCGCCAATCTGCCTTGCCGATATTCGCCTTGTAGCCTAACTCATAGTGTGTGCCCTGCTCCGGCTTCAGATTGAGCGCCGGATTAATTGCGCCTGAACCGTAAATCTGTGTCAGGTTGGGCAGGCGGAATGATTTGCCGGCCTTAGCATAAATGCTGCTGTTTTCCGTAAGCTTCAAAATATATTGCACTTCAGGTGTAAACTTACTCAGGTTATCGTTAGAAACTCTTTCTGTTACACCTGTTTTAAAATTGGTTTGCTTGCCCTCGCAGGCAGTTGCCCAGGTCTCGCGGGCATTAAACACCAAGTTAGATTTATCGGTAAGCTGCCAGTCATAGGAAGCATAGACAGAGTAGTTGTTTCTTTCATATGTACTGTTTAAGCTCTTGCTGGCAGAAAATGCATCCATATCCTCTCTTTGGAAGCTGGTTCCTACAAGAAGCTTGTTTTTGCCTATAGCAAAAGATTTTTGGATATCAATATTAGTATTATGACCCTTGCGGTCGGTATACAAAGCCCTTGCTCCAACCTTATCATTAGTCACCGCAGCTTGATCCTGTGATTTTTCCTGCGTACCATAGGACAGGTTAGCCTTCCAGTCATCCTTGTCATATTGCAGCAAGAACATATTATCAGTATCTTCATAATAGTTATTTTGACTTCTTAAAAAGTCATTAGCTTTTTTGTTGTATTTTCTTTGCCAATACTGGTTCTTGTTTTTAGAATAACTGTGAGTAAAGGTCAATCCGTCTGTCATTTCCCAATTCCACAGCACGCTGGTCCTTTCACCCTTGCCATAATCATATACGCTGCTTCTCGTCGTTGGAGTACCAACCACAGCACTCATTCTGCCCGCATAGCCACGGTTTTCATAACCGGCAACAATGTTAAACTTATCAGCGCCAACACTTACAGCATAACGCTCCTTACCATAATTACCTGCAGCCACCTTCACCTTGTTAGCCATTTTCTTTTTGGTGATGATATTAATGACGCCGCCTGTAGCTTCACTGCCGTAAAGTACCGAGCCACCGCCCTTTACAACTTCAATCTTTTCGATGGATTCTGTGGGGATATCATCCAAATTATATTTGCCATCCATATTCATTGGTACACCGTTAACCAAAACCAACGTACCCTGCTCTACCCCACGGATCATCACCTTACTGGTCATAGTGCCCATACTGGTGCCATTAAAGCCTTGTGATTGTGTATTTACGCCAAGTGTGTTTTGCAGGACATCATAAGCATTGCCTGCATTGCTTTTTTCAATGCGCTCTGCATCGTACACCTCTACGATAGCAGGAGTTTCCAGGTCCTTTTTCTCAGTTCTGGTAGCGGTAACGATTACCTGATCCAGAGAGTACTCATCAAGTTCCTCGGCAAAGGCGCCTGCGCTACCCCATAAAACTGATCCGGTAATCAACGCTGTCATCAACAACCCCTTAGTAAGTCTTTTTTCCATAACACTCATACTCCTTAAACAATTAGTCTACACCAATTAAGGTGGGCAAATAATGGCGGCGCCCCAGCGCCGCCTGGAAAACATAATTAGAATGTATAGTTATAAGTCAGCATCCAGTTAAAAGGCATGCCCCAGTTTTCATACTTATTGATGGTATCTTTATTATCCAAAATATTATTCAGATTCAAGGTTGCAGAATGATGCTTATCAGCCTTATAGGTAAAAGCAGCATTCAACAGACTTCTATGAGGAACCTTGTGATCCGCACCAACCTTGCTAGCACTAGATCCATCACTCAAATAGAACGAGCCTTCTCTCTTGCCAAGATACAAATAATTCAAATTACTGGTTAATTTGCCCGTGACATAGTCAATCCCGGCCGTAAGCTGCAGCTTTGCATCCGACTGCTTGTAATAGCTTTCTCCTTCTGCCTTAGTTTTGGGATTAGACAAGGCCGCACCTAGGTTATAGCTCCATTGATCGCTAAGATGTTTCTTGTATTCCACCTCTACGCCATCATTTTTGAATTTACCGGTATTGATAAGATACTGCAAGCCAGTTATGGGATCTTTAGCAGTCCAGTCAAATTTACCATCGATATCCATGTGATAAACCGCAACCTTAGTAGATGTTGTATCTGTAATATGCTTTACGCCAGTTTCATAAGTCCAGCCTTCCTGCGGCTTCAAATCATCTACGGATCTGCCGGGATAACCAAAGAATTGGTTCAATGGAGGCAACTGATAAGATTTGGCTGCATTCAAATACCAGGAAGTTGACTTATTGACTTTATACATTGCCTGAATCTGTGGCAGAAATTCATTATGCGACTTTGTTTTTCCCTGCCCTTTAATGTAATCTTCACTGATATGCTGACCACGAACACCTGCAGTTACACTAAATGCGTCATTAAAAGCATACTTGTAAGATGCATATAAGCCATAATTCTTACGGTCACCCTGCATATGCTTGGTTCTGTCTTCAGCCTCTTCTTTAGAGATCGTCATACCAAGAACAAACGAATCCTTGTCATCACGCAAATTCCAGCCTTTTTGCGTATCCCAGGTCAGGGTATTCAAATTCCAATCAGATGACGTAGCTCTCTTGTTATTTTCATATATGAAACCTGCAATTTTTGCCTGATATGGTGAAACTGTACGCTTATTATAGGATACTATGGTCTTGAATTGATTATCTTTATCATCATAGATAGCGCTGATATTATCCTTTCTATCCTTATAATAATATGCAATACCATCGCCTGTTTCTACGCCCTTACTTACTGTGTATGCATCTCTATAATAGTTACCCTCAGTGTGGGCAAAATTAAAGCTTAATTTATCAGTAGGTGACAAATTAACGAAAGCACTCTCTTTCGTACTGTCACGATATTTCCATTTTCTAGTCGATTTTTCGAAGACCTTATTTGTCTGGTCTACATCTCCAAAATAATCCTTGCTTACAGAAACAATATACCCCTTACCAGCTGTATATAGACCCCATTTTTTGTCATAATTGCCAGCACCTACAGAAATAGTAGTTCTTTCGCTAGCACTTTTTTTGGTAATGATATTAACTACGCCGCCGGTAGCCTCTGCACCATAAAGCACAGACTGCGCACCACGAACAACCTCTATTTTCTCGATGGCTTCAACAGGAATGCCTTCCATGCTGTTATAATTCATCATATTAATAGGCGCACCATTAACCATAACCAAAGTGCCTTTATCCAAGCCACGCAAAACCGTTCTGCTGCAGCTGCCGCCAAATTCTCTGCCACTGGGACCATAGGCATTGTTAGTAAAGCCAACCTGGCGTTCAATAATTTCATAAGCAGTTTTAGCACCGCTGTTTTCAATATCCTTATTGGTAATGATGCTTACAGCAGCAGGCGTCTCCAAATCCTTGGTTTCTGTTCTTTGTGCCGTCACAATCACCTGATCCAAAGAATATTCATCCAGCTCTTCAGCGAATACACCTGCGCCCCCCCATAGCACTGTCCCGGTGATTAACGCCGTCATCAGCATTCCTTTTGTGGAATTCTTCATAATTAACTCACACTCCTCAAAAATTTATCAACATCCCTCTTTTACTGCCCTATCTTGCATGGTCGCAGTCTTTCAGGAACATTAATCTATAAAATTCTATTGCAATAACATTATACTCTAAAACTCACACATTATTCAATATCAAATCTTATTTTTTGCAAAAAATCTATTGATAAAAATTCTTTAGTGACTGGCAGAATAATATTAATATAGTAAGCATAATGATCATTCCAAAATGTCATCGATGCGTAGAAAGCAAAAATGGCGGCGCTGATGCGCCGCCCAAAGATGCAAGGGTTAGCTTTAGAATTTATAGTTATAGGTTAGCAGGAAGCTAAACGGAGTAGAATAGTAATCAGAGCCGGAGTGATTCAAATTATCTCTTCTATCGAGCAAATTATCAATACTCAGGATGATATCACTGTTCTTATCCGGGCTGTAGGTAGTATTCAAAGAGGTCAGCAAATAAGGCTTAGTCTTATAGGATTGGCCGCTGCTGGGAGAATTTACGCGCTCTGCCAAATAGCTTGCAGTCAGGCTGCTTCTCCACTTATCCTTAGCATAGGTGATACCGCCATTTAATTGCACACGGCCAAACTTCCTGTCCCACACTCTTTGCTTGTTAAGAGTTTTGGTAGCCTTGGGATCACCATAGTTAATGCCGTAGTTATAAGAAAAACCGTTATCTTCTTTTATTTCACAGGTTAATTCAAAGCCGGTGTTTTTGAAGTCCTCATTTTTATACGTATACGATGCATTGTTTGAACTCCAGCTAGCAGAAATATTATCTTCGATATCAATATGATACAAGGCAGCCTTCCAGCTGTGGTCATCAGATATTTTCTTCCAGCCAATCTCATAGTTTTTACCAGTCTGTGGTTTCAAATCAGGATTAGGAATAGCTAGGTCGCTCGCGCCATTCATCTGTGCATAAGTAGGCATGATGAAGGATTCAGTGTAGCTTGCGTACAAGCTCTGATCATCATCCAGCTTATGAATATACTGCACGGCACCACTGAAATTACTATAATCCTGGCCTCTGAAAGCGTTGGTTGTCCAGGTTTCACGAGCGCCAAAGATCATGGAATTCTTATCATCAAACTTTTGATCCCACTGACCAAAAATTGCCCATATGTTACGGCTCAAGGTGCCGCCGGAGAACACCGATTTTTCGTACATCTCGTGCTGGAAGTCCATACCTAAAACGGCCTGAGATTTTTCTCCCAGCTTCCAGTTGCGCTGGAAATCAGCGCCAATGGTGGAATTTTTTTCCTTGGTATGATATTTGCTGAACTTTTTAGCACCACCAGATGTTGTACTCGTATTATAGAAGGTAGGCCCTTCAGACTCAATTGTAGCAACGTTATAATAAACGCTGCCCTTATAATCGTTATCCTTATAGTTCAATTGGAAATTATTCTGTCTGGTTGTGTAAAGACGTCCGTTAAATTGGTCGTTAACAGCTGCGTCACCTTTGGTAACCTCGGTAAAGAATCTCTCATAATTAACCTTAGATTCATAGTAATTATAAGCAAAGCTCAAATTATTATTAAAATTGTAACCCAAATTTACACTCTGCTTTTTGATATCATCAGCATCCGTACGTGTCTTGCCGCTTAATTTAGGATTTTTACTCGGATAATTTACAGCACTAAGATTACGATAATTTACCCTGCCCATTTTTTCCAAGTTGTAGCCGGCAGTAAACTTTTCATTGCCAACGTTTACCTTATAATTTTGGTGACTTCTGTTACCAAAGCCAACGCTTACAGAATTGCTACCCTTCTTTTTGGTGATGATATTGATAACGCCTGCCATTGCCTCACTGCCGTACAGTACTGAACCACCACTCTTTACAACCTCGATACGTTCAATGCTTTCGGTCGGGATTGCTTCGAGATTATACTTACCACGCCAAGAAACAGGATTACCATTAACCAATACCAATGTACCATTGCTAATGCCACGGATATTAACTTCATTGATCATAGTACCCATGGAAGAACCCAGAGGGCCAAAGGATTTATACTCAATGCCAGCCTGTTTTCCCAAAACCTCGGCAACGCTCTGGGAACCGGAATCCTTGATGTCCTGTTCAGTAATAATCTGCGTGCTCGCCGGAACGTCGACATCTCTCTTTTCCGTTCTCGTAGCAGTTACGATCACCTGGTCCAGAGAATACTCATCCAGCTCTTCAGCGAATACACTTGCGCCCCCCCACAGTACTGTACCTGTGATCAAGGCTGTCATCAGCATACCTTTTGTTGCATTCTTCATATTTACTCACACTCCTCAAAAAATTTATCAATATCCCTTGCATCTGCCCATTCTTGCACGGCCGCAGCCTACCCGGTCTATCAATCCATATCACTATATTCAGTTTTTCCTACAATCATATTTATTAAACTCTATTTGGAAACTTACTTTGTATCCACAAGAACAGGATTGGTATTATCAGCAGGGTGAACACCGTCGATGTAATCATACCGCCAATGATGACCCACGCCATGCTTACACGCGTTTCACTGCCCGCGCTCATCGCCAACGCCGTGGGCAGCATGCCTACAACCATGGTAATAGCAGTCATAAAGATGGGTCGCAGGCGTGTTTTGCCTGCCTCTATCACTGCGGCACGCGCCGAAGCTCCTTCATGCATCAGTGTCAGCGTATAATCCAAAAGCAAGGTGCCGTTTTTGGCGACCAAGCCATCCATGACCAAAATACCGATCAAAGAGTACAAATTTATTGTATTGTGCGTCAAAAGCAGGATAAAAATGGCACCAATCAAGCCCAGTGGCAGCGAGAACATCCTGATAAACGGCGTAAGCACCGATTCATACAGCACTGCCAAAAGCAAATAAATCAAAAGCAGCGACAGTGACAGGGCCATTGCCATTTCGGCAAAGGAATCGTTCATGCTCATCGCCTGACCGGAAAATTCGTAGCTGCTCTTGAGGGCGGCATTATCCAGCTTGCCCTTTAATTCATTGATAACCTCATTTAGCGGCCTGTCTGTCAAGTTAGCCTGAATATTGATAATACGCTCCTTGTTGACGCGGCGGATGGTGATAGGACCTACGCTCTCCTCCACATCGGCCACATCACCCAAAAAGACGTTGCCATGGGCTGTGTGCACAGGAATCGCGCGCACCCCATCCAGATCGTAGCCGGTGGCGCCGGCAAAGCGCACGTTGATATCGGTATCGTTGCCACGGTTGGCGGCATCGTTGGCCAGAACGCCGGCACTGCGTCCGCCAATCGCCGCATTAAAGGATTGGGCAATTTCGTTGACGCTGGTGTTGTAATATCTCAGCTTGTCGCGGTCCACCGTAACCCTAAGCTCCGGCATACCCTTGACATAGGAATTTTTAATATCCTTCAGGCCTTGGGTACTAGCAAAGATTTGCTCTACCTTGGCACTTTCTGCCAGCAGCTGCTCCATGTCGCTGCCTTTTAGCTCCACCTGTACAGGCGAGCGCACCAACAACCTGCCGCCGGATACACCGGTAACGGAGGACTGGATTTCGTTGACACGAATTTTGACATCAGGCAGATTTTTGCGAGCAAAGCTGCGTATATCGCCTGCCACCTGCCACACGTCACGGCTGCGGTCGTTTTTATTACACAGGCTGACGGTGATTTTACCCATGCTCTGCGTAGTAGTGACGTTAGACAGAAAATGCTCCACCTCCGGCAGCGTATGCAGATAATCCTCAAACTGCAGCAGGGCAGCGTTTGTCTGGTCAGCATTATAGCCTGTCGGCAGCTCTAAGTTCACCTGAATCGCGCTTTCGTCGGTGCGGGGCATGTACTCCGAGCCGACTATACCTAAAGGCACCAGCAAAATCGCCGCCGCAAAGATAGCGGCCACGCCTGAAAGCAGACGCTTTGGCCGATCCAGGCACTGCACCAGCAGTTGTTCATAGCGGGCAATGGCTTTCTGCTCCCAGGCATCCAGCCTGCTCCACAAGCTGCCCGTAGGCTCAAGCAGTCCCTTGGCGTAAAAGCGCGAAGCCAGCATAGGAGTGAGAGTGAAGGATACCAAAAGCGACATCAGCGTAGCAAAAACAATCGTCATGCCAAACTGCTTGAAGAACTGTCCTGTCGCGCTCTGCATGAAGGCGATAGGCAAAAAGACAACCACGTCGCACAGCGTCATTGCCACGGCCGCCATACCAATTTCATTGCGTCCTTCCTCCGCCGCCACATCGGCACTCTTACCCTGCGCCAGAAAACGGTGAATATTTTCCAGCACGACGATTGAGTCATCCACAAGTATGCCTATACACAAAGCCATACCCATGAGCGACATCATATTAAAGGTGTAGCCTGCCAGATACATCAAAAAGAAGGTGGCAACCAGCGACGTAGGAATAGCGATCATTACCGCTAGCGAGGACTTCCAGCCCCGCAAAAATAAATATAGCACAAGACCTGTGGTAAACAGGCCTTCTAATAACGTTTTAAGCGTATTTCCCAAGGAATCGCGCACAAAGTGCGACTGGTCATAAACCACAGTGAAAACATAATCAGGGTATTCCCTGCGCAATGTTTCCAGCTGCCTGATTACGCTGTCAGCAGTTTCAACAATGTTGGCACCGCTGGCCTTGTAAACCTCCAGCGACACAGCCTCACTGCCATCCACCCTGCTATAGGCAGTAGCACGCTTATCCTTAGCTTGTACGTTGGCCACCTGCGCCAGCTCTATAGTCTGGCCGGCAGCAGTTTTTATAGGAATCTGCGCCAGCTCTGCAGCGTTCTTGTACTGCGCCTGCATGCGGACTGTTTTTTCCAGCACCTGCGTATAGACAGAGCCGGAGGAGATGATAACGTTTTCTTTTTTTACAGCGTTAATAATATCCTGCAGCGTAAGGCCGTAATAGCTGAGCCTGTCCTTATCCACCTCGATGGCTATTTCCTTACTGCGTCCGCCGCTTACGTCTATATCGGCCACGCCTACGGCCTGCTGCAGGCGTTCCTTAAAGCTGGTTTCCGCCAGTGCGTAAATATCGTCTAAGCTGGCATTAGATGTGGCAGCGATCTGCAGAACGGGATATTCCTCGCTCGAGCGCTTAATTACTACAGGTTCATCAATATCCTCAGGCAGCTCCTTGCGGATGCGGCTCACCTTTTTGGTTGCCTCAATAGCGACCATGTCGGCATCAGCAGTGCTGTCAAGCTCCACAAAAATTTCGGCACGTCCGGGACGGGTGGCAGACCGCACCTGCTTGAAGTGCGATATAGAAGAAAGCTCGTCCTCTATAGGCTTGGTAACCTGCAGCTCCACCGATTCCGTGCTGGCGCCGGGATAGTTGACTATAATACTTATATATTTAGAATCCACGTCAGGCAGCAGCTCCACGCCAATACGAAAGAAGCTGATGATGCCCAAAACGCAGATTAGAAGATAAATCATGCAGATGCCAATAGGCCTTTTAATAGAGAAGCGCGTAATATTCATTACTTCGCCTCCCCCTTAGCCAGCTCTACTGACAGACCGTCGCGCAAACGTGCCAGGTTATCCACTATAACCCTTTCGCCCACCTTTAGTCCCTGCATAATCTCTGTATTTTCGTTATTACCTGTGCCGATAGTCACAGGGCGCAGCTCGGCCTTGTTACCCTTACCCAGCACATAAATATAGTATTTACCGTCTCTTTCCAAAACGACATTTTTAGGTAAATATATGGTGGATGGCTTTTGCAAAAACTGCAATATTCCCTTGGTAAACAAACCGGCCTTAACTCTGGATCCAGGCTCTATTAGCCTGATGCGTAAGGTGAACTTGTTCGTTTCCCTGCTTCTTGCGGGACTCACATAAACAACCTCACCCTGACACTCCTCGCCAATCGCTTCCAGCCGCAGCGTGACCTGCGTACCAAGTGTAACAGCGGCCGCATCAGTCTCTGTTATATCGCAGTCCACTGTATAGCCGCTGTCATCCAGCAGCGTCAACAGCCTGCTTCCTGCAGGCGCATAGCCACCCACTTCAGCATTGCGGTAGATAATAATTCCTGCCCGCGGTGCTTTAAAAATCATATCCTGGTATTTATTTTGCGCAATAATGTATTCCTGCTTACGTCTTTCGGCCACCTGCTCCTGACGGTACACCTGCGACGGCCTGCCATCATAGCTTTTTTGCAGTGCCAGCTCCTCGTAAGCAGCCTTCTTATTTGCCAACGCCTGCTCTACTGTATCCAGGTCATACTTAGATACAGCTCCCTGGGCATAAAGCCTGCGGTAACGCTCTGCGTTTACCTGCGCCAGCTTATAGTCGGCCTCATAACGGGCAATATTTGCAGTATAATCGGTATCGTAGGTGGCAGCATTCGCACCTGCCTCCGCATAACGCGCCCCGGCCTTAAGCATCTCCGAGCGTGCGTCATCCAGGCGCTGCACGAGCAGGACATCGCCTGCCTGTACCTTGCTGCCCAGATCTACATTAACCTCGTCCACGATACCGGCATATTTATTGACGATATCAATCTGGGCCTTGGCCTTAAGCTGACCAAAAAGGTTAATGCTTTTATACAATGGTCGTCTGCCGGCAATCTGTGTGTGCACCATTGGCTTGGCAGCCACCTTGACCGGAGCCTTAGGCGCTGGCAGCAGTTTGGCTGCCAGCACACCTCCCACGCCAATGACACAGATTACAAGCAGACTAAGTAGCTTGTGTGTTAATATGAAGTTTCTTATTGCAGCAAAATTAAAGCGTTTCATTATTTTTGTGCGGCAGCATCATTATTCACTGCCTGTTGGCAGATCTCCAGCATAGCCTCGGCAAAGCTTCCCTGCGGAATGGGCACAAACTTCAAAGGCTTTGCCTGATGCTCCAGCACGGTTTTTTTGTTGCTGAACACATCCATCCCCTGTACTGCGTATGTTTTTTCTGCCAGATTAAAGGTCATATAGATTTCGCAGTACTGCACCTTTTCCTTTTTGGGCAGTGCTTCCTTGTATTTAGCGTTAAGCTTTTTCAAAATTTCTTTATCGGTAAAGACAGTTTTGGTCAACACACTGACGATACTTTTATCAGCAATACCATTAATCACCTGGCTATAGGTCAAGGAATCCATATCATAAGCATAAATTCCCACGTTATTTTCGACAACGATGGACCAACGTGCTGCCTCCTGCTCCTCCTCAGACGGTTTGGGCATCATACTGATTTCCCAATCCATGCCCTCCTGCCTGGCAGGCTGGTTTTCGGCGTTAGCAGTAAAGGCAAACAAACAGGTTAACACCATAATCATAAGCATAAGTAATTTTTTCATAAAAGTATCGCTCCTTTATATTCATCTATATCAATCAGTATACTATACTTTTACTGCTAATTCAAATTTCTCACAATGCGAATAATATTTTCCTTGGACAGCTTCTGCAGCGTATAATAATTGGCACCCATGGCGGCTGCTATCTTTTTGGCAATGCCCAGCTTAATAAAATCGGCCTCGGTATCAATCACTACGCTGGTGATTTTAGCCTTGGCAATTTTTTCGGCAATAGCCACCGCCGCAGCTACAGGGTCCTTCTCTCCTGCATCCACCTTATTTGCACGCCCGTCCGTCACCACAATCAAAATCGGCTCCAGCTCGCTGTCACGCTTATTTAGCATTGCCAGCGTCTGCAAGGACAGCGCCAGGCCGTCTGCCAGCGGGGTTTTGCCACCTATTGGCAGCTGCGCCAGCCGTTTTTGCGCCATATCCACGCTGCGGGTGATGGGCAAAAGCACCTCTGCCTTGTCGCGGCGGAAGGCAATCATGCCTACGCGGTCACGCTTTTGGTAAGCCTCCTGCAGCATATAAAAGATAGCACCCTTAACAGCGCGCATACGCTCACGCGCACCCATGGAGCCACTGGCATCCACAGCGAAGAGAAAGGTATTGCCAATGCGTTTTTCGCGCACCTTCTGCCGCAGGTCCTCCTGCTTGATATTCAACGCACAGCCGTTAGCTTCACGCAGCCGTTGATAAGGCGCAGCCGCACGGATAGTTGCATCAAAGGCCAGGTCCTCAACCTTGGTTTTGGGCAGCTCGGCGCGTACATAACGTCCCTGCTTCAAATCCGTCCTGGTCACGCTGCGCTTGCCGCTACCGCGGCGCACGCTTTGGTCCTTGCCCATATCCAGCAGCATCTTCGGCAGTCTGAAGCTCTTATCAACATCAGCAATCTGCTCCTCGGGTGCCAGATTGCTATCCGGATGGTTTTGCTGCTCATACTGTTCGTCCTGCTCCCAGTCGTCATCATCGTCAGCATTATCGCCATTATCCAAAGGAGGCGGCAGCTGATTATCCTGCTGCTGCTCGTTATCGTCATTATCATCGGCAGGATCATCATTCTCATGCTCATCCTGCTGCTTGCTCTGCTCCAGCTGCTGCTCGGGTGGCTTGCGCATGCGGTGAGGCAGCACCAGCTGTGCTGCCTCGTCCATATCCTTAGGCAGCACGTAACCCCTGGCAGCCAATGCGGCAATTGCCCTGGCGGCCTCCAGCAGGTAAATTTCTGCCCTATGTCCTGCGCAAAAGGCCTGGCTGCACATCTGTGCCGCCAGCATCAGCATTGCCTCCGAAATCTCCACCTGCGGCAGCAGCTGCACGGCCGCCGCAATCTGCGTCACCAGTTCCCCGGTCTGCTGCTTGTATTCATCTTTAAAGGCAACTATATTGCTACTATACCCCAACGCACGCCTGATTACCTCCACCCTTTGGTCAATGTCATCCAGGCCCTGCATATCAGCATACATACCAAAACGATCCAAGATATGCGACGGCAAGGCACCCTCCTCGGGGTTCATGGTAGCTACAATCGTTGTATGCACCTCATGGCTGTAGCTGATACCATCACGCTCCACATTGTTCACGCTGCTGGCATTGGCATCAAGCACGGCTGTCAAAAGCTCCTGGCGCAGCAGGTTTACATCATCAATATATAGCACGTTATCATTAGCACGTGCCAAGATCCCGGGAGCAAAGCGTTTTTCACCCCTGCTCACAGCATATTCTATATCTATGCTGCCAAACAGCATATCCTCTGTCACGTTCAATGGCAGTGTCAGCAGGCGACGCTCGCCAATCAGCTCCTGTGCGCCACGTGCCAGCACCGATTTGCCGCAGCCCTTGACACCGCCGAGCAAAAGGCCGCCGGCCTTAGGATTAACTAAGGCAATCATCAATGCTTTTTTTGCCTGCTCCTGAGCAACAACAGCTGCGAACGGATAAATTGCATCTTTAAGCATAGTAAGCTCCCCTTAGCCTTCAGCAGATAAGAAGCTTTCTACCTTATCCCAGTCCAGCTCGCTCTCTTCAAACGGACGGCGGCGCATACGGTGTGGCAGCACCAGCTTAGCTGCCTGCTTAATATCATCCATGGTTGCCTGCGTCCTGCCGTCAAATGCAGCAACAGTCAACGCGGTCTTGATAACCGTAATATCCGCACGATGACCGTCAACCCCAAGCTCCACCGCCAGCTTGGCAACCGTTGCCAAAAGCTCGTCAGTAATCTTAACCTGCGGCAGCAGCTTGCCTGCTGTAACGATCTTGGCAGCCAGCTCATCCTGCTCCTTTTGCCAGGAAGCAATAAAGCTATCGGCATCCTGCTCATAGGCCAGACGGCGCTTAATAACCTCCACGCGCTGCAGCGGGTCATGCTCGCCGGTCACAACCACGCTCAGGCCAAAACGGTCCAAAAGCTGCGGACGGATATCGCCCTCCTCGGGGTTCATGGTGCCAACAAGTACAAAGCGTGCGGGATGCGAATAAGACACACCCTCTCTCTCCACCGTATTGATACCCATAGCGGCAGCATCCAGCAGCACGTCTACAACGTGGTCATCCAATAGGTTGATTTCATCCACGTACAAAATATTACGATTAGCCTGCGCTAAAATGCCAGCCTCAAATTTCTTTTCACCATGCTTAATGGCATGCTCGATATCCAAGGTGCCTACGACGCGGTCCTCGGTGGCACTCACAGGCAGCTCCACCACGCGCATTTTGACGGTTTCTTCAGGCAGCACGCCCTCCTCATGCAGCAGCGTAGTGCAATCGTCGCACAGCAGACTGCTATTATGCGGGTCACAATGAAAACGGCAGCCATGCACGGCAGCCATCGGCGGCAGCAGCTCGGCCAAAGCACGGACGGCAGTGGATTTGGCCGTGCCCTTTTCACCCTTAATCAAAACACCGCCCAAAGCGGGATTAATAACATTTAAAATCAAGGACAGCTTCATTTCCTCCTGTCCTACAATCGCAGCAAAGGGATAGACAGCAGTGCGTTTCATTTATATTCCTCCAGTTATTAAAACAAACTATCAATAAAATTCTTTTATAATTATAAAGCGTCTACTAGGTATACACGCAAGTGATTTTTTAATATTCTACAGCAAGCTTTGCCATAAAAAAAAGAACCATCGCACGCCTACCACTACACAATGTGGTTAAAGGCTTACAATGGTTCTATTTTTATGTGCCTGTGTAAAGCTTACTTGACCTGCAGATGCTGCGTTGTCTTCATAGCAAAGGCTTCGCCGTAGGCGGCGTGGGCAATTTCCTGCACACCAAAAACAACATCCTGCGAGCAGTTGTAAATATAGCCCTCATTGGGATAAAACAGCTGCTTATTTTTTATTGCCGCAAGCGTCTGCAGAGACGGATCTTCTAAAACTTCCTTATTATATTTATTAATATCAAAATTACCATGATCATTATATACAGGCATAATCAAAAGGTCAGGATTGATTTTTACCAGCATTTCCTTAGTCACCTGCTGACCATTTTTGATGCCTGCGGCAGAAACGCCGTTGATGACGCCTGCCTCCTTGCACATATCATCAAAAATGCAGCCCTTGCCACCATAGGAGGTCATCAACGAGATCAATACCAGCTTTTTCGGCTGCTTTAAATGCAAGTCCGCCACCTGCTGCTTCACCTGCGCCAGCTTAGCGTCCATCTGCTGCACCAGCTCCTCCCCCTGCTTGGGCGTATGCAGGGCACTGGCAATGGTGCGCACGTTCTGCTTAATATCAGAAATGGTGGCTGGTCCCTTGAGCACAACGACGTTAATACCAAGATTACGCAAATTGCTGACGCGTTCCATGTCACTCCAATCGTAGGCAAAAACAACGTCAGGCTTTAGTGCCAATATTTGCTCTGCCGACGGGTCTTTAACCTTTTCCTTGATCTTTTTGGCCTGCTCTACAATGTTGCTGCTTACAGGGTCATCTGCTAAATGGCTCACCGCCACCAGCTTATCTGCCTGCCCCAGGCCCATAACAATACTATCGCTGCTGATTGCCATGGTCAGTACACGCTGCGGTGCCTGCTTAAAGGTGCTTACAGTTCCCTGCTCATCCGTAACGGTATAGCTGCCGTTGGCGCCTGCATTCTTGGTTGTGCTGCTTTGCCCGCAGCCGCTGACCAATAGCAGCAGCATTATTAATAAGCAAAATATTTTCTTCATCCTGCTACCTCGCTTTTTTGTAAAATTTGCTTATACAAGCTTATCAATTCACCTGTGCTTATTATAAAGCATATACTGCTGTTACAGTCAACACTTTTTGCCACATTTACAGCAAAAGGCGGCGCCGTGCGCCGCCTCGTAAAGGTTAACTGCTTTGAAAATCGGGGTTAGAAGGTATATTCTGCGCCGATGATAAAGCGTCTGCCCTGGGCAGGATATCTATAGCTGCCGCCATAAATACCAGAGGTTTCTGCATAAGCCTTGTTCAGCAGATTATAACCCTTAGCATAGAAGGACAAAGCCTTGGTTGCTTTATAACTTGCAGACATATCCAGCGTTACATAACTGCTATCTACATAAGCGGACGCATCTGCGCCACTGCCACCGCGCAGGAACGCATCCACATTCCACAAATCATTGTGATAACGCACACCAAAGCGGTACATATTGGGAATATAACCGGTATCGCGCACGTAGCCCAAGCCGTCATTATTGTTATTTCTTACACGCACATAGCTGTAGGAAGCTTCTACATCCCAATTTTCATTAAGCTCGTGATTAATGCTCAATTCCATACCACGCTTCTTTTGCTTGGAAACATTCTCAGGATGCCATTCACCCAAATCATTTGTAGCCCATTTAATCGCATCCTCCAAATCACTTTGGAAGTAACTTACGTTAATTTCAGTCTTGTCTGTGATCTTAGTACCATAGCCAATGGTCCAAGTGTCACCCTTTTCCGGCTTCAGATTAGGATTACCTGTCATATATCCATCATCATAAAACAGATCATCTAATGTCGGAGCCTTGAATACCTGTCCCCAGTTGAAGTATACATGGCTGTTTTCATCAAATTTCTTGTTCAAGCCTGCACTCCAGGTCGTTTTGCTGCCGGCAGTGCTGTGCTTGTCGTAGCGCACGCCTGCATCCAATGTCCAGGTAGGCGCAAATTCCCATTGATTGTTTAGGAAAATGGCTTTATTATTGATTTTTTCATTATATTTAGCAGAATAATTTCTGCCATCGTTAGATCCCTCTGCATTTCTGTAAGAAGCACCCAACACCAATGTATTATTTTCAGATGTAGTTAATGCTTGCTGTAATTCAAATCCTTTATCAGTTTCCTCAATTGTACTTGAACTCAAGAACTTATATTTGTTATAGTACAACTGTACATAACCTTCATCCTTGCCATTTACAAGCCAATCATATTTTAAACCAAAATTATTAGTTTTCTTATTGGACAATGTAGTAC
>CAVBQX010000026.1:9888-29690 GCA_963597755.1 Segatella copri | reverse complement strand
GCTGATATGGTCTCAAATTCAGTCCATCTTTATCAGTCAGAAAATCAAAAGGCATTTGTTGCAGTTTAGCGTTCTTGCTGTCGATGTCTTGTACCAAAAGCTCTTCTATTCCAGTGGGACTTATCCAACCATGAAGTGCTTTGGGATAATTATAGGATTGGCGAAGATCTAGGAACCAAATACCAGATTTTGTCTTGTACTGCTCCAGATACGGTCTTCCGTTGGTAGCAAAGGTAAACGGCACCTTGAACTCACCCCAGGTACCTATCTGATACTGATTGTCCTCGGCACGAATGTTCCTAGGATAGTCCTTGCACTGGTAGTCAATGACTGAAGGAATATCTTTATGTATTGCCTTGGCTTCTATCACGCCAACCATCTTTGTCCCAATGAACAAAACATAGTCAGCATAGCCCTTATTGCCAATCTGAGAATCGGTAGGCCATTCAGCAATTGCCATATTTCTGCCCTTCTCCGGACGTGTACCTTTTGAGTATCGAAGATGTTCTGTGTCAGCTTCCCAGCCAACTTTGCGCAACTGCTCATCAATAAGATAGCGTGTCTCCGCTTCAGATTTCTGCCGTTTTCCGGCAGCCCTTGCCGATTGCTTTTTGCGTTCTTCCTGAGAGACCTTTGGAGCAGCAGCAGCGGTTTCTTCTGCTTTCTTTGTCAGGTCATCTTCGATTTTCTTTTCCTGTTCTTTATCAATTGCTTGGGATGCGGAAATCGAAGTCTCGTCTGGCATAACGAATGCCTGATTTTGGTAATTCCAATCCCCATAGGTCTGCATGAACCATTCGCACAAGCTATGCGCCATTTGCAAAAGGGTCTTTCCTTCATCTGGCGAACCATAATTTTCGTGACTTGCCTTATTTCGTGCTTTTCTAAGAGCATGAAGGATGTCGCAAATATCCCGGCTAAGCAAGCCCTCTCGCATGAGCGTATCAATTCGTGTAACGGCTGTATTGTCATTTGGGAACTGCACACCGTCATAAGTGAATATTAAATTGACGATAGTTTCGCCAATCATCCCCAGTTTAATCAGGCACGAATTGGCATCAGAAAAGCAATATTGTTCAGCCAGTTTTCCGAAATTCGCTAATACAGGGAAGTCTTTGCTCAGAAAATCAAAATTCGATTTCAAACCATTCGCCTCCTCTCAGCTCTCGTCGTCCTCAAAGACAAGTATATCATCTACTTTGCAATCCAACACCTTGCAAAGCTTTCCCAGACTCTCCATTGAGATGTACTCATTCCTTTTCAATCTTGTGATGATATTTGCACTGAAGCCACACATCTTCATCAACTGTGCGTTTGTCAGCCTACGGTCTATCATCATATGAAATAGCTTGTCATAACGAACTCCCATTGCGGTATCCTCCGAACTTCCGATAATACAGAACTAATAGAATTATTGTATCACGATATAGTGAATTATTCAACATAATAGTCTGTAAATTGCGATTGTACTGCAGGCTTTTATGCGATTTTGATACACAAAAACGCTTCGGTGATAATTTTCTCATTCGAAGCGTTCTTGTGTATTCGTATTACTATTGTTTTGCTTGCTTCCCAAATTGTTAGCAGTTGATGGCACCCTGAATGACAACATTGGCAAACGCAAAGACCGCGTTCTGCACGCCTGCAGGTACACCGATGCGCAGAATTCCACGCAGCGCATTGCGGTCAACGTGTAGCTGCTTAAGCTCCAGTCTAATAACATCCTGCCTTTGTAGCAAGCGCCAAAGCAAAATGCCCACTATGGCAAAAACGTAAAAAGAGTGTGATTGCAGTGAAAGCTATCTCAGCCAGGCACTATATAATCTTGCCATTACAATGGTCGATCTCGTGCTGGATGATCTGCGCCGTAAAGCCTTCAAACTCCTGCTTGTGCGGCTTAAGCTGCAGGTCCTGGTAACGCACGGTGATTTTTTGAAAGCGCGTCGCCAAACGCTCCCCCTCCAGCGACAGGCAGCCCTCCTCGGCAATATATTTGCCCGACTGCCTGATGATTTCCGGGTTGAGCATAGCGATGTGCTTATCCTCCACGCTCACGGCTATGATGCGCTTGTGCACGCCAATCATATTGGCCGCCATGCCCACACAGCGGTGCGCGTTTGCCGCCAGCGTGTCCAGCAAATCCTGCGCTACGCCCACGTCAGCAAAGGTAGCAGGCTGCGATTTTTGCGTCAAAAAGGCTTCATCCCTCATGATGGGTCGTTCCATAGTTTGCTCCCTCCCCTCACGGCTCTTCGGCCAAAATCCGCTGCGTCAGCTTAGTCAGCACACGAATAGCATTTGCCAGAGCGCTGTGGTCAAAGTGCATATTGCGGTCATGCAGGCCAGGCTCCAGGTCGCAGCCAATGCCCAGGCTGGCAGTTTTAAGCTGCGGCCGCTCCTGCTTAAAGAAGTTAAAATCCTCGCCCACGGTAATATTAGCCGCAGGAATAAGGCTGCCGGGACCAAGCTCATCCGCAATAACCTCCTGCGTCAGCGCCAGCAGCGATGCATCCGCCTCAGCTGCAGGGCAGGTGCCCACAATGTGGCAGTCCGCCTCGGCGCCGTACACCCTGGCAGTACTTTCCACAATCTGCTGCACCCCTTGGCGCAGCTCTAGCATTTCGGCATTAGACGTGCTGCGCAAATCAAAGCCAATGTTCACCTTGTCGCAGATAGCGTTGAGCGAGCCGGCGCCTCCCATAAAGCGCGTGGTTTTAATGCTGCCGCCCAAAAGCGGATTGCTGTGCAAAGCGTTGATAGCACCCACAATGGCAGCGCCCACGTCAATAGCGTTCACGCCAAGGTGCGGCTGCGACCCGTGCGCCGCCAGTCCGCGTATCTCACCCTCCATCAGGGTGCAGGCTGTCCAGTTGATCTGCGCGATAATCTGACCGCTTCTGGCCATATCCTTGGGCATCAGGTGAAAGCCCAGTACGTACTGCACATCGTCCAGCGCACCGGCCGCCAGCATCGCCAAAGCGCCCTTGCCGATTTCCTCCGCAGGCTGGCACAAAATTTTGACGCGGCCGCACGCCAATCCCTGCTCTGCTAAAAGACGCGCCACGCCCATCACCGTCGTCATGTGACCGTCATGACCGCAGGCGTGGATGGCCTCCAGGCTGCCGTCCTCATTTTTAAACAGCAGGCAGTCCATATCCGTGCGCACTGCCACCGTCGGTCCGCTTTTGCCGCTGTCCAAAACAGCCACCACGGCGGTAGTATCGCCCACATTTTCGGTCACAAAGTAGCCCAAACCACGCAAATAGCTTGCCAAAAAGGCCGCCGTGCGCACCTCCTTAGAGGCAGGCTCTGCCAAAGCGTGCAGCTTGGGCCACATCTCGCTGATATGTGCTTGTATATCCATAATCACACCTCAAAAGCTTCCTGCAGCGCCATAGGCAGCTGCACCAACAAAAAGTGGCTAGCAAAAAGTAAAGCTAAAGAAATCTTCACTCCTCACTAACCACTAATTACATAATCACTACAAGCATGCCGCTAAAAGCTGCTTATTTTTCCTCCCAGCCGATATATACAGAGCCTGGGAACTGCTTTTTGATAAACTCGGCATTTTCCTTGGACTGATAAGCCTCCTGGAAAATCTTAAGACGCGGATCCTTCAAGGTTTCCTCCTTAACGGCCACGATGTTGACATACAGGGAATCGGCAGTCTCCTTCAAAATCGGGTCGGTGGCAGGATTAAGACCGGCGTTGAGCGCATAGGTGGTGTTAATAGCAGCGCAGTCCAAATCGTCCAGACTGCGGGGAATTGCAGCAGCCTCCAGCTCGATAATTTGGAACTTGTGCGGATTATCAGTAATATCCTTAACAGTAGTAGTAACGTCCTTGGGGTCCTTTACCTTGATCAAGCCATGAGAAGCCAAAAGCAGGATGCTGCGGCCGCCATTGGTGGGGTCGTTGGGGATACCGATCTTGGCACCATCAGGGATGCTGTCGCCAGGCTTAAGCTTTTTGGAATAAATATTAATTGGGAACAGTGCGGTATTAAAGGCCTTGGCCAGCTTGAACGAAGGCTCCTTCTTCATGGTTGCCTTCAAAAAGGGCTCATGCTGGTAGCTGTTGGCCCAAATTTCGCCTGCAGCCAGGGCAGAGTTGGGAGTAACAAAGTCGCTAAACTCCTTCACCTCAATCTTCAGGCCCTTCTTCTCTGCAATCTTCTTTACATTATCCATGATGATGGCGTGCGGACCGGGGTTTACGCCCACAATCACGGGTTTATCCATATCCACCTTTTTATCGTCCTTGGCAGCGCCGCCGCAGCCGGCAGCAACAACTGTGAGGGCAGCAAGCGTGCCCACTAAAGCTAATTTAAGAAGCTTATTCATATTAATCATCCTTTCTGCGGTCAAAGTGTAAACATCCGCATATCATACGAATATTATAGTCTTTACTTGGGTACGCGTCAAGCAAAAAGGACTGCCGCAGGCGTAGTGCCCACAGCAGTCCTAAAATGCAGTTTAAGCAGTTAACTAAGCAGCAGCTTATTTAATCTGGCTCATAACCTCAGCAGCAAAGTCTTCTTGCTTCTTTTCAATGCCTTCGCCCAGTTGGAAGCGAGCAAATGCCAAAACCTCGGCATTGTTAGCCTTCAGCAGCTTAGCGATGGTTTGGTCAGGATCCTTAACGTATTCCTGGTCAACCAGGCAAACTTCCTTGTAGTATTTGTTGATGCGGCCCATAACCATCTTTTCGATGATCTTTTCGGGTTTGCCTTCGTTTTTAGCCTGCTCAGCCAAAACTTCCTTCTCGTGCTCCAGCTCAGCAGCAGGAACCTGAGAACGCTCCAGGTAGCTGGGGTTAGCAGCTGCAACGTGCATAGCGATATCCTTGCCCAGCTCGGCATTGCCGCCCTTAAGCTCAACCAGAACGCCGATCTTGCCGCCGCCATGGATGTAAGCAGCAACCTCGCCCTCTGGAGCTTCAAACAGAGCAAAACGACGAACGGAAATCTTCTCGCCGATCTTAGCAACGCTTGCAGTTACCAGGTCAGCAACGCTTTGGCCGTCCAGTTCGGAAGCCAGCAACGCGTCAACGTCAGCCGGTTTGGTAGCAACGATATGAGCAGCGATTTTGGTAACCAGCTCTTTGAAGTTATCGGTTTTAGCAACGAAGTCGGTTTCGCAGTTAATTTCAACAATGGTGCCGATCTTGCCGTCAGCAGCAACAAATGCGCCAACAACACCTTCAGCAGCAATACGGCCAGCCTTTTTAGCAGCGGCAGCCAGACCTTTTTCACGCAGGAAGTCAATAGCCTTGTCCATATCGCCTTCAACAGCGGTCAGAGCCTTTTTGCAGTCCATCATACCTGCGCCGGTACGCTCACGCAGTTCTTTAACTAATGCAGCAGTAATTTGAGCCATCAGTTATTCCTCCTCTAATTGTTATCTTTACGCTTGGATTATTCAGCTTCTTCGGTTGCCGGAGCTTCTTCAGCAGCCTCTTCGGTCTGCATGCCCTGACGGCCTTCCAGTACAGCGTCAGCCATCTTGGAGGTCAGCAGTTTTACGGCGCGGATAGCGTCATCGTTTGCAGGGATTACATGATCGATTTCGTCCGGATCGCAGTTGGTATCAACAGTTGCAACGATAGGAATGTTCAGCTTGTGAGCTTCCAGAACAGCAATGTGCTCTTTGCGGGGATCAACGATGAACATAGCGCCCGGCAGTTTCTTCATATCTTTAATGCCGCCCAGGTATTTGGTCAGCTTTTCCATTTCATGCTTCAGGCCGATAACTTCTTTCTTCGGCAGAACATCAAAGGTGCCGTCTTCTTCCATAGCTTCCAGCTTGCGCAGACGTGCAATACGGGTTTGGATGGTTTTGAAGTTGGTCAGCATGCCGCCCAGCCAACGCTCGTTAACATAGAACATGTTGCAACGAGTAGCTTCTTCCTTCATAGCCTCTTGAGCTTGTTTTTTGGTACCAACGAACAAAATGCTTTCGCCGCTGGCAGCAACCTCACGGATGAAGTTGTAAGCTTCGTCAACCTTTTTTACAGTCTTCTGCAGGTCGATGATATAAATGCCGTTGCGCTCGGTGAAGATGTACGGAGCCATCTTAGGGTTCCAACGACGGGTTTGGTGACCAAAATGAACACCAGCTTCAAGTAATTGTTTCATAGAGATAATAGCCATTTTTGTTTCCTCCTGTTTTTTCCTCCGCAGGAATGGGTTAGTAATTCTTCTCTACGCGGCAAAACGTAGCAACAGATGAATTTTCCTGCGTGTGAGTTTTTTACACCCAAATATTTTATCACAAACCTGACAAGCAGGCAAGGGGTTTAGCGTGTAAAGTGCGGCAAAATGTTAAATTTTTGACAAATATCATCCATTTACTATCTTCTCCAGCAACGCCGCCTCTTTGGCCTTGGCCGCCTCATCCACCCTGGTCGTAATCTCCAGGCTGCCATTTACAGGATTGCGGTTCACAACGATATCAGCTGCATAGGCGCGTCCCAAAAGCTGCTCGGTGAACACTGCATCCGGCACGTCATCCGCCAGCAGACGTCCCTCGCCCAAAAGCAGGATGCGGCTGCAGTACTTGGCCGCCAAATTCAGCTCGTGCACCACCATCAGCACCGTTTTGCCCATGGCGGCAAGCTCACGTGCAAAGCGAAAGATCTCCTCTTGGTAAACCATGTCCAAGCCTGTG
This sequence comes from Segatella copri, assembly GCA_963597755.1. Classification (GTDB taxonomy): domain Bacteria; phylum Bacillota; class Negativicutes; order Acidaminococcales; family Acidaminococcaceae; genus Phascolarctobacterium_A. Next base: position 23,022 of record CAVBQX010000026.1, on the reverse strand, counting down.
GTAGGCTCATCCAAAAACAGCACCGGTGTCTGCTGCGCCAGCACCTTAGCCAATAAAATGCGCTGCTTCTGACCCCCCGACACCTCAGTAACAGGCGTATCTGCCAAATCCTTCGTACCGGTGTAGTCCATGCAGTCAAGCGCCAAGCGCTTGTCTGCCTCGCTTTCCTTTTGCCACCATTTGAGGTAGGGATAGCGTCCTGCCATCACAATGTCGCACCCCGTATAGCCAAAGCCCACCTCGACGTGCTGCTGCAGATAGGCCACCCTAGAGGCCAGCTCCTTATCGCTGTAGCTTTCTAAGGCTTTGCCAAAGAAAAGCACCTCGCCCGACTGCTTGGGTAACATGCCACGTATGGTTTTAAGCAGCGTGCTTTTACCTGCGCCATTGCAGCCGATAATCCCCACCAGCTCACCCTTGCCAATAGCAAAGGATGCCTTGCTGATAACGCAGCGGTCACCATAGCCAATAGATAAATCTTTAACCTCAAGCGCTGGAGAATTCATTTATTGCACCCATCCTTTTATCCGTGTTTATTGTAAATAAAATATCCTCTAAAATATATACATAATTAATCTAGTATATTATATCATGTAACGCGCATCTTCACAATCTGCTTTAGGCTGCACCTAGCACAAAGGGCCGCCGCACCTTGTCAGTGCAGCAGCCCTTGCTCTGTTATTTTATAACCTTTTCTTTGTAGGGACACTCTTCCAGCAACATACATTCACCGCACAGCGGCTTGCGTGCCTTGCAAATTTCGCGCCCGTGCCAGATGAACCAGTGATGCGCGTCGCCCCACTTAGCGCGGGGGATGATCTTTTCCAGCTCGGCCTCGGTCGCCAGCGGATCGCTGCCCTTAGCCAGCCCCAGGCGGTGCGACACGCGGAAGACATGCGTATCCACGGCCAGCGCCGGGATGTTAAAGATGATGCTGGCAATGACGTTAGCCGTCTTCTGCCCCACGCCAGGCAGCTCCATCAGCGTTTTGATATCGCCGGGAACAGTGCTGTTAAAGCGCTCCACCAGCATATGACAGGTACCCAAAAGGCTTTTTGCCTTGGCGTGGTACAGACCGCAGTCACGGATTTCGGCCTCCATCTGCTTCTGCGTCAGCGCACCCATCTTTTCGGGTGTATTCAGCCGTGGGAAGAGGCGCGCTGTGATCACGTTCACGCGCTCGTCCGTGCATTGGGCCGACAAAATAACCGCCACCAAAAGCTCAAACGGTGAATTATAGTGCAGCGCGGTTTTGCGTCCGTGATATCTTTCCTCCAGCTTAGTCAAAATTGCTTCACGTTGTGCTTTACGCAGCATCAGTTGGTCAAGCTCCTTACGGGTGCAGGGATGCGGCCGCCACGGCTGATGAATTTTTCGGCACTGAACTTCTTCACACCCAAAATCGGCGCATAGCCCAAAAGTCCGCCAAACTCAACCGTATCGCCCACGTCCTTGCCGGGCACGGGGATAAGACGTACAGCCGTAGTTTTGTTGTTAATCATGCCAATAGCTGCCTCGTCCGCAATGATGGCCGAAATAGTAGCTGCCGTGGTGTCGCCAGGGATGGCGATCATATCCAGGCCTACAGAGCAGACGCAGGTCATAGCCTCTAGCTTTTCGAGCGACAGACTGCCACGCTCTACGGCGGCGATCATGCCGGCGTCCTCGCTCACAGGGATAAAGGCGCCACTGAGACCGCCAACGTAGCTGGATGCCATCAGGCCGCCTTTTTTGACAGCGTCATTAAGCATAGCCAGCGTTGCCGTCGTACCGGGGCCGCCACAGCTTTCCAGGCCGATTTCTTCCAAAATATGCGCTACGCTGTCGCCAATGGCAGGCGTAGGCGCAAGCGACAGGTCGATAATGCCGAATTGGGTGTTCAGACGGCGTGCGGCCTCCTGCGCCACCAGCTGACCCACACGTGTAATCTTAAAAGCAGTTTTTTTGATGGTTTCGGCCACCATGCCGATGTCACCGTCACGCACCTGCTCCAGAGCGTATTTGACCACGCCCGGGCCGCTGACGCCGACGTTAATGACGCTTTCAGGCTCGGTGACACCATGGAAGGCACCTGCCATAAACGGATTATCCGGCACTGCGTTGCAAAAGACCACCAGCTTGGCGCAGCCAATAGCATCACGGTCGGCAGTGCGGGCAGCGGCAGCCTTCACCACCTCGCCCATCTGCTTTACAGCGTCCATATTAATGCCGCACTTGGTAGAGCCCACGCTCACCGAGGAGCAGACAATATCAGTAACAGCCAAAGCCTCGGGGATGGAGGCGATCAAATTGCGGTCGCCCTTGGTATAGCCCTTATCGACCAAAGCACTAAAGCCGCCGATAAAGTTGACGCCCACCTGCTTGCCGGCCCTGTCCAGAGCCTGTGCCAGTGGTACGTAATCGGTAGCATCACAGCTTTCGCCAACCATAGAAATAGGGGTAACGCTGATGCGCTTATGGATGATGGGCACGCCCATTTCCACCTCGATATCCTCGCCTGTCTTCACCAGGTGCTCGGCCTTGTGACAGATCTTGTCATAAATCTTCTGCGCCGTTACCTTGATATCGGGATGACCGCAGTCACGCAGGCTGATACCCATCGTGATCGTGCGCACGTCCAGCTTATTTTGGGTAATCATGCGCGTTGTTTCTAAAATATCCTGTGTATTGAATAACATGGCAGCCTCCTATATGCGGTGCATAGCGGTAAAAATTTCTTCACTCTGCAGGCGGATCTCCACGCCGATTTCCTCGCCCAGCGCAGCCATCTTGTCGCGTGCTGCTGCCAGCGGCACGTTTGCATTAGTCATATCGGCAATCAACACCATATTAAAAAAGCCCTGCATAATATTTTGATTGATATTGATGATATTAATATTCATGTCGGCCAGGGCATTGCTCACCTTAGCAATAATGCCTACCTTGTCCTCGCCTACGATAGTTAATACAACTCGCATTGTACGCGTCCCCCTTCAAAAAACTGATTTATAAAAATAAGAACAGCACACGTAGTGCTGTCCCTATTTTACCACATAACTCGATGGATGTCTTGTATAACATTCTTTAGCTTACGAATTTCAAGCATTGTCAATCATCAGCATTGGAGAAAACTCACCTTGGCTTCACACCCGCTTAGGAAACTTCATAATAAACTCTGTCCCCTCGCCTAGCGTGCTCACCACGCGGATGCTGCCACCGTGAAAGCCCACGCCGTGCTTGACGATGGAAAGTCCCAGCCCTGTACCGTCAATAGCCTTATGTCGGCTGCGATCCACGCGGTAAAAGCGTTCGAAGATATGCGGCAGCTCATTGGCCGGTATGCCCATGCCGGTATCGGCAACGCTCACTGTCAGCTTGCTTTCAGTCTCAGAAAGGCGCAGGGTGACACTACCGCCTGCGTGGTTGTACTTAAGGCCGTTATCCAGCAGATTAAAGAAAATTTCCTCCATTAAAGACGCTATACCCAGCATTTTACTGCTGCCGGAGGTGCCATCATCCAGCTTCACCTCTATCTGCAGCTTGGCCGCCTTATCCTTCAGACGCGCCAGCGCGCTCTGCGCCGCATCCTGTAGCGTGAACTCCTCCAGCATATCATGCGACAGCTCGTCTAATTTGGACAGCTTAATGATGTCATCAATCAAATGCAGCAGGTTCTGCGCCTCATCATATATCTTCTGCAAAAAGCGTCGTGTATCCTCGGGCTTCACTAATCCACTGAGCATGATCTCCGAATACCCCAGCACCGACTGCAGCGGCGTTTTCAGCTCGTGCGACACGTTCGCCGAAAATTCGCGGCGCAGCTTTTCGGAGGCGGTGCGCTCAGTTACGTCCATAATCATCAGCACAAAACCCTTATCGGCAATGCGGCTGCCGTTGAGCTGGTAGTAGCTGCTGCCACGGTTCACTACCAGGCGTCCCTTGCCCTGCTCCTCAATTTCCTGCAGCAGGCTGCGTACCTCGTCGCTGTCATCAAACATTAAGAAGCTGGTGCCCAAGAGCTCCTGCTTTTGTCTGCCAAAAAACTTCACCGCGCTTTTGTTGAGCGATTCTATCTCCCACACAGGGTTTAAAAACAGCATACCCTCGTCCATGTTGTTGGACACGGCCTTGAGCTCCTGCTTTTTGTTCTTATAACGTCGCATCTCCTTTTGCAGCTTTTGCTGCTGCAGCTCAAAATGCTGCACTATGGGCTGCAGCTCGGGATACACCACGCTTTGCGCATCAGGCTGCTCCAGGTTTAGACTTTCCAGCGGCTGCAGCACCCTTGTCGTAATGCTTTTGGCTGCCAAAAACGCCCCGCCCAGCACCACCAGCGCCAGCAGCACAAAATACCCCAGCAGCACGTTAGCCTCGCGGTAGATAGCATCGTTAGTGCGTGACATACGCAGCACGTTGCCATCAGGCAGCAGCACCGCATAATACAAAATGCGTCTGCCCAAGGTTTCGGACGCACGCTGGCTGCGGCCCTCGCCGTGCGTCAGCGCCTGCTGCACCTCCTCGCGCTGCAGATGGTTTTCCATGGCCTCGGCATCAGCATAATTGTCATACAGCGCCCGCCCGTCAGGTGCTATCAAGGTAACACGGTCGGCGAGCTGCAGGCGCTTAAGCTCGCTCACAGGCACCTTGCCGTCAGCATCTGCCACAATCAAAAGATTAGCCTCGCGCTTAAGGCTGGCGTAGCTGTCCTGCGTAATGTAGTTATAAGACAGCCAAAAAAAGAATACCAGCACCAGCGCTATCGCCGCACTCGTCAGCAGCAGCAGGCTGCGAAAGATCTTCTGCTTCATTTTTTAGCCGCCATTCTGTAGCCCACGCCACGAATGGTTTCTACCAGCTCGCCCGCACTGCCCAGCTTTTGGCGCAGGGTGCGGATGTGTACATCCACGGTACGTGTTTCGCCGCTAAATTCGTAACCCCAGATATCATTCAAAAGCTTGTCGCGCGAAAAGACAATGCCAGGATGCTGCAAAAATTTTTTCAGCAGCTCGTATTCCTTCAGCGTCAGCACTACCTCGCTGCCGCCCACGCTCACCTTGTGCTCCTGCTGGTTCACCTCCAGCTCACCAATGCGGATGACCTCCTCTTGCTCCCCGCGCTCCCTGGGCGCACTGCAGCGACGCAGCACCGCCTTGATACGTGCCACCATCTCCAGCATGCCAAATGGCTTGGCAATATAATCATCAGCGCCGCTGTCCAATCCCTTCACCTTATCAAATTCCGTACCCTTAGCCGTAGCCATGATCACAGGTATATTTTTATAACGCGCATCGGCCCGCAGGCGGCGCAAAATGCTCACGCCGTCCTCGTCAGGCAGCATAATATCCAGCACAATCAGCTCAGGAAGCTGCTTCTCCAAAAGTGCGAACAGCTCCCTGCCGCTGCTGCAGCCCTGCGCCTGCATCCCTACGGATTGCAGGGTATAAACCTCCAGCTCGCAAATATTCTGTTCATCTTCAACGCAAATTATCATGAAGCTCACCTCAGTATCATATTAACTCTATTATAACTGTTAACTTCACATTTAGCTTGTAAAATTTACGTAAAAAAGGTGGCTGCACATGCAACCACCTGCTTAACAGTATGAAAACTTTACTTCATCGCTGCCTGCTTATCCGGCAGATCCAGACGGAAGAAGTCATAGAGCGTCTGCGCCGCGGCCTTGTTCATGCCCTCCACCGCTGCCAGCTCCTCCACGCTGGCAGCACGCATGGCGTCCAACGTCTTAAACGCCTTCCACAGCTCCTGCCTGCGCTTGGGGCCGATACCCTCCACATGGTCGAGCACCGAAACCAAATTGCGCTTGCCACGCAGCTTGCGGTGAAAGGTAATAGCAAAGCGATGCGCCTCGTCGCGGATGCGCTGGATGAGATGCAATGCGGCACTGTCGCGGTCTAGCAGGATGCTTTCGCTTGTGTGTGGTTTAAAAATCTCCTCCTCACGCTTGGCCAGGCCCACCACGGGCAAATCCGTAAGCCCCAGGCCGCGGATAACCTCCAGCGCCGAGCTGAGCTGCCCCTTACCGCCGTCGATAACCACCAGGCTCGGCAGGTCCTCATAATCCTTATAGCGGCGGTAGACAACCTCCTGCATCGATTTAAAATCATCCGGCTTGCCCTCGGCCGAAACAATTTTATACTTGCGGTAATCCTTTTTGCTGATGCTGCCGTTACGGAAGACCACCATAGACGCAACGGTCTCGCTACCCTGCGTGTGGCTGATATCGAAGCAATCCATACGCTCCAAAGGCTGCTTCAGTCCAAGTGCCTGCTGCAGCTCCTCGGCCGCCTGCTCGTCGTTCTTCAGCGACAGGCTGCCCTTACGCAAACGTTCAGCCAGCAGCTTAACGGCGTTGTCACTTGCCAGCGCCAAAAGCTCCCTTTTCACGCCACGCTGCGGCAGAAGCAGCTCCACCCTGCGCCCTGCCCTCTGCGTCAGCCAGGTTTCAATCAGCTGCTTTTCCTCTTCCTGCGGCAGGTGCGGCAAAACCAGCTCATGCGGAATATAAGTGGCGTCGTTATAATACTGCTTGACAAAGGCAGCAACAACCTCCTCGGTAGCATCGCCGCCATCAGCCAAAAAGAAGTTGTCACGGCCGATGAGCTTACCCTTGCGTACAAAAAAGATCTGCACGCACAGGCCTGTCACATCCTGTCCCATACCCAAAACGTCCATATCGCCGCTGCTACTCGTAACTGCCTTCTGCGATTCGCCCAGGCGCTGCACGGCCTGCAGCTGGTCGCGTGTACGCGCTGCCTCCTCGAAGGCGTAATTATCCGCTGCCTCCTGCATACGCTGCTTCAAATCGCGCTCCAGCTCCGCCGTGCGTCCGTCCAGCACCATGCACACCGCTTTAATCATATTGCGGTATTCCGCCTTGCTTACGTGCCCGGCGCAGGGTGCCAGACAGCGCTTGATGTGGTAATTAAGGCAGGGCCTGTCCGGATTCATAGTGCGACAGGTACGCAGGGGGAACATACTGCGCAAAAGCTTCACCGTAGCATGCATAGCGCCGGCATCGGCATAGGGGCCATAATACCTGGCGCCGTCCCTGAGCAAGCGGCGTGTTGCAAACAGGCGCGGATACTCCTCCTGCACCGTCACCTTTAAATAAGGATAGGTTTTATCATCCTTAAGGCTGATGTTATAGCGTGGACGATATTTTTTGATCAGGTTGCACTCCAGAATAAGAGCCTCCACCTCGCTGGAGGTGACGATGGTTTCAATCTCGGCGATTTTGGCCACCATAGCCTTTACCTTGGGTGTGTGGCTCGCCAGGTTGCGGAAGTAGCTGCGCACGCGGTTTTTGAGCACCACGGCCTTGCCAACATAAATAACCTTTCCCGTAGCGTCGTGCATCAAATATACGCCAGGCTTATCAGGTAAAACTGCCAGCGCGTTTTTGATGCTGTCGCTAAAGCCTGTAGCCAGCTCTGTCATACATACCACCCGTTCCTTTTCGCCTTGGCCAGCTCCTCTTTAATATATTGACCGGTATAGGATTTTTTCACCTTGGCCACCTGCTCCGGTGTACCGTTTGCCACCAGCGTGCCGCCCTTGTCACCGCCCTCAGGACCCAGGTCAATAACGTAATCGGCCACCTTAATCACGTCCAGGTTATGCTCTATTACAATCACGCTGTCGCCGCCCTCTACCAAGCGCTGCAGCACCTCCAACAGCTTATGTACGTCTGCAATGTGTAGTCCTGTCGTCGGCTCGTCCAAAATATACACTGTGCGTCCCGTACTACGGCGCGACAGCTCTGTTGCCAGCTTTACGCGCTGCGCCTCGCCGCCGCTTAAGGTTGTGGCTGCCTGTCCCAGATGGATATATCCCAGGCCCACGTCCTGCAGCACCTGGAGCTTGCGGAAAATGCGCGGTTGGTTTTTAAAAAATTCACAGGCCTCCGTCACCGTCATATCCAGCACGTCAGCAATGGTCTTGCCCTTGTAATGCACCTGCAGCGTATCACGGTTATAGCGTGCGCCGTGGCACACCTCGCAGGGAACGTAGACATCGGGCAAAAAGTTCATTTCTATCTTATTCACGCCGTCACCCTTGCAGGCCTCGCAGCGGCCGCCTTTGACGTTAAAGCTGAAGCGCCCTGCCTTGTAGCCACGCAGCTTGGCCTCGTTCGTCTGGCTGAACAGCTCGCGGATGAAGTCAAAGACGCCTGTATAGGTGGCAGGGTTAGACCGTGGCGTGCGGCCAATGGGTGACTGGTCGATGTTAATCACCTTGTCTACAAATTCTATGCCCTCAATACTATCATGCTCCGACGGACGCAGACGCGCGCCGTTAAGCCTGACAGCCAGGGTATTATATAAGATATCGTTGATGAGCGTGGATTTGCCGCTGCCGCTGACGCCCGTGACAACAGTGAACACGCCGAGCGGAATACCAACATCAATGTTTTTGAGATTGTTGGCGCGGGCGCCGCGAATCACCAGCTGGCGGCCATCGCATTCACGGCGGTGCTTGGGGACAGGGATAAATTTACGGCCGCTTAAGTAGGTACCTGTCACAGAGGCCTCCACCTGCTTAACCTCCTCAGCTGTTCCCTGGGCCACCACCTCGCCGCCATGCTCGCCTGCACCCGGTCCGATATCGATAATCTCGTCGGCAGCGTACATGGTTTCCTCGTCATGCTCCACCACCAGCAGCGTATTGCCCAAATCACGCAGGTGCTTAAGCGTTTCCAAAAGCTTGCCGTTGTCGCGCTGGTGCAGGCCGATGCTGGGCTCATCCAAAATATACAGCACGCCCGTCAAACCGCTGCCTATCTGCGTTGCCAAGCGGATGCGCTGTGCCTCGCCGCCGCTGAGAGTGCCGGCACTGCGGTCCAAGGTGAGGTAGTCCAAGCCCACGTCGTTCAAAAACTGCAGACGCGCCGTTATTTCCTTAAGCACCTGGTGCGCAATCAGCTGCTGCCGCTGCGTCAGCTTGAGCTGCGCAAAAAACTGCAGGCAGTCACGCACTGTCAACGCCGTCACCTGGCAAATGTTTTTGCCGCCTACCAAAATTGCCAGCGCCTCACTCTTTAGGCGGCTGCCGTGGCAGGTAGCACAAGGCGTACTGGTCATATATTCCTCCAAATCCTGGCGCATCGCGTCGCTGAAGGCCTCGCGGTAACGACGACGTAAAAGCGGCAAGATGCCCTCAAAGACAACATCGTAATCCTTTACCTCGCCTGCCAGGTTTTCATAGGTGAATTTAAACTTACGCTCACCCGAGCCATTCCACAAAAGCTCGTGCATGGCAGCGTCCAGCTCGTCCCATTTGCTATCGTAGCTGTGACCGTAGGCCGCCAGCACTGCGCCCAGCTGCCGCATAAAATATGAATTCATATTCGTGCTGAAGCAGGCAATGCAGCGTTCGGCAAAGCTTTTGCTGCCATCCGGCACAATCAGCGCCTTGTCAAACTCCATGTGAATGCCAAGACCAGTGCAGTCAGGGCAGGCACCAAAGGGATTGTTAAACGAAAACAAGCGCGGCTCGATCGCAGGCAGGCTGATGCCGCAATCGTTGCAGGCAAAATGCTCGCTAAAAAGCAGCGTCTCTGCCCCCTCGCCCAAAGTAGCCACCTCCACAAAGCCGTCAGCCAGCTTCAAGGCCGTTTCCACAGAATCTGTCAGCCGCTGCTGGATACCGTCGCGCACCGCCAGACGGTCCACTACTACCGAAAGGCTGTGCTTACGCTTTTTGTCCAGCTTGATCTCTTCGTCCAGCGTGCGCACCTCGCCATCAATAAACATGCGCACGTAGCCCGCACGCCGCATATCATCCAGCACACGCTGATGCTCGCCCTTGCGTCCCCGCACAAGCGGTGCCATCACCATAAAACGGGTCGCAGGCGGAAGCTCCAGCACACGGTCCACAATCTGCTGCACGCTCTGCTGCTCAATCAGCTTACCGCACTGCGGACAATGTGGCTCACCGGCACGTGCAAATAGCAGGCGCAGGTAATCGTAAATTTCCGTCACCGTGCCTACGGTAGAACGCGGATTGCGGCTCGTCGTTTTCTGGTCGATAGATATCGCAGGGCTGAGGCCCTCGATGTAATCCACCTCCGGCTTATCCATCTGCCCCAAAAACTGGCGTGCATAAGCCGACAATGATTCCACATAACGCCTCTGCCCCTCGGCATAAATTGTATCAAAGGCCAGGCTGCTCTTACCGCTGCCACTTAGGCCGGTAATGACAACCATTTTATTACGCGATATTTTTACCGTAATATTTTTTAAGTTGTGCTGTCGCGCACCCTTAACTATCAAAAAATCCTGCATTTGTATTACCTCTATTTAGCTATAGGCAGCATCGCCGCCTCTCAATAATGTGCTTATATTATAGCACAGCACGCCGCCAAAAGCATCAGCACACAAAAAGGCAGGGCACACTATGTGGCTCCACACCAGTGCGCCCTGCCCAAAGCTTATGGCCTATGTAATTTTACAAAAATGGTTTATTTTTTAGCTGCCAGCTGTGCCACCATAGCCTCCAGCTTAGCAATCTTAGCGTCCTGTTCTGCCAGCTTTTCTTCCTGGTCAGCCAGCTTCTTAGCCATTACAGCCTTGCTGGTGCTGTGCTTAGCGGTACGGTCCAAGGCAAAGCTTATGCCTGCGTTAACCATGTTTTCACCATTGCCCATGCTACCGGCAACGCTGAACATAACCTTTTCATTAAGTATATTGTACGATTATGGCTACGCAGCGTCAAGAAAACTGTAAATCAATTTTCAGTAAAATTACATATAGCGTGCCATAATCACAAAATACTTTACGCTGTATTTTTACTTGTCCTCTACCTCAAGCTTCAGCACGTCCGGTCTGCTGTAATGGCCGCAGGGGTCAAACTCCATACGGCTGGCAGGCACCTTGTCCATATCCAGCTCGGCGTAGATAATGGCTTCCTTGTCCCACACAGGCTCAGTCACATAATGGCCAAACGGGTCAATAACGCAGCTGCCGCCGCGGCACACCAAATCGGGAAGCTTGGCGATTTCGTCCTGCGCGTTGAGATCAGCCGGGTACATATCACGCGTAAAGAACTGGTCGCAGTTAATATAGTAGCAGCGTCCCTCCAAAGCGATGTGCTGGATGGTGGCCTGCCATTCGGGGTTATCGTTGGTGTTACACGAAATCAAGAGCGTCACGCCCTTTTGGTACAGCGCCACACGTGCCAGCGGCATGTAGCTTTCCCAGCAGATGAGGTTACCCACAGGTCCCCAGGGAGTATCAACCACCGGGAAGTAGGCCTTGTCTGCATCCCCCCACACAAAGCGCTCTGCCCCCGTCGGCTTCAGCTTGCGGTGCAGGGCAGCAATGCTGCCATCAGGCGCAAAAATAATATTACTGTTATACAAGGTACCACTAACAGCGTCACGCTCCGAAATACCAATGCTCACGTAAGCACCTGCCTCGCGCGCTGCCTCGCCCAAGGCAGATGTTTCTGCCCCCGGAACTACGATGCTGCCATCATAATAGCGCTTCCAGTCCGCACGACCGGCTTCCTGCCTGCTGCCCACGGTAAAGCCAAAGGTCATACCATAGGGATAGCACGGAATAATCAGCTCGGGCAGCACAATCAAATCGGCCGCGTTTTCGCCTGCCTCCTTAATCAGCTGCACGCACTTGGCGAGCGTAGCCTCCTTGTCAAACATAACGGGTGCGCATTGCACCACAGCAACCTTGCATTTCTTTTGCAAATCCTGCATTTTGTTCCCCTCATTTCTCTCTAAATATATTAAGTGGCACGAATGCCTATAAATCATAGTGTAACACAAGGAATTATATTTCGCAACAACAAAAATTTGTAAATATACTTGTTGTCTTTGCGTTTGCTATACTATTTGTGTAAAAAAATCCAGGCTCGCAAGCCTTGCAGCCTGCTCGCCTGGTAAATGTGTCATAAACTTATTTATTTCCCATCTTCATCTTGCGCTCGGCAACACCGTTTAAGAAGTACAGTGCCAGCCAGCAGCCAACGTGGGAAGCCGTTTGCAGGGTGCCGTTTTCCGGATAGATTTCTACGAAATCCAAGGAGGACGCGCCGGCAAGACCGGCCTCATGCACCATCATCAACAGCTCAAAGCTGGTCAGACCGCCCATATCCTGAGGACCCTGCGGCATGTAAGCAGCATCCAAGCTATCTGCGCAGATGGTTACATACATAACCTCGGTGTCCTTAGAGGCAACGGCAATAGCCTTGTCGATAGCAGCCTTCCAGCCATCGCGCTTAATTTCCATGCAGGGAATAACGGTTGCGCCATATTTCTTGGCGTTTTCGTATTCGCGCTTGTGGTTTCTGGGACCACGGATACCGATATGTACCATCTTAGTAGGATCCATGTTAGGATCGTTATACAGTTGGAAGAACGGAGAGCAACGAGAATATTTGTCGTCACCGAACACATCGTAGTTATCCAGATGAGCGTCAAAGTGCAGTACGCCAACCTTGCCGGGATGACGCTTAGCCATTTCACTGATCATCGGGTAAGCAATGCCATGATCACCGCCGAAAACGATAGGAATGCACTTAGCATCCAACAGCTTGCCATAGTTTTCACGGATCTGGGCAAAGGTAAAATCGTAGTTGCCGTTTTGTACAGCAACATCGCCAAAGTCACCGCCGGTCAGATGCTCAAAGGAATCAATACCGAAGTCAGGCAAAAAGCCAGTGTAACGGATGGATGCGGTACGGATGGATTTAGGCCCATCGGTGCAGGAAGAATAGCCGCCAATAGTGCAGCCGCCTTCCCAAGGCACACCCAAAACTGCAACGTCAACCTTCTTCAGGTCATCTTCATTTTCCAATACAGGCAGGTTCAAAAAGGTAGGAACACCGCTGTAAATGTTAGTAGGTAAAAAGTTAGGATCATAAATAGTAGGCTTACTATCTTTCATTGTGAATTATTTCCCTCTTTCCTAATATATGATAGTGAATAGTAAACAGAAAGTTGTAATCAGGCACTAGCTAAAAGCAACAGCGACAAAGTAGATGATGCTTTATCGCAAGACCAATAAGTAGCAGTCTCTACGCTAAGGCTTGCTAGAAAGTGCCAGATACGCAAAGTTGCGACGACAGCGTACTTTTAGTACGTCTAGGAGTCACGACAAAGTAGATGGCGCTTTATCGCAA
>CAVBQX010000026.1:0-9819 GCA_963597755.1 Segatella copri | reverse complement strand
GCGTACTTTTAGTACGTCTAGGAGTCACGACAAAGTAGATGACGCTTTATCGCAAGCCTTGTATTAGAACAGGCTGATAACGCTGCTCAGACCAAGATACAAGCTAATGAGGAAGATCAACCAGCCCAGGGTAGTCTGCAGGGTGCTGTTGGTGAATTCGCCCATAATCTTCTTGCTGCAGGTGAGGTATACGGTTACGCCCACAACTACAGGAAGCACGATGCCGTTAATGGCCTGCGCAGTCATAATCAAAGCAATCGGGTTGAAGCCGAAGGCAGAAATTATGATACCGGTAATTAGTACAGCGGCGTTTGTGATAACAAAGCGTTTGTCGCTGCGGTCAGTCTTCCAGCCCCACAGGCCTGCAAGCACGTAGGATACGCCCATCGGAGTGCACACTGCACTGGAAACACCTGCTGCAACCAGGCCTACTGCCATAAAGGGCTCAGCCATGCTGCCCAGGGTAGGCTCCAGTTGGACTGCCATATCCATAGCGTTCTTAACGGTCATGCCGTGCATAACAGCAGCAGAGGTAACCAAAATCGCACCGGTAACAATACCACCGATAATCATCGGGATGTTGGTACCAAAGGAAACCAAGGGCAGCTCCTCGGCGCTGTGCCAGGTGCGTTTAGCGCTGGCAGCATGCAGGAACATATTATAAGGAACAACGGTCGTGCCGATGAGTGCCAGGCAGGTCATCAAGGAGCCGTCGGGAATGTGCGGTACAATGCCGGCAAACAGAGCGCCCATATCAGGCTTTACAACAACCATGGTGATCAAGAAAACAACCGCCATGATAACTACGCAGACAGCAAGCAGTTTTTCCAAATATTTGAGTGCATCACCCGCAAAGCTCAGCAGGATCATGATGCAAACGCCCCAGATAGGAGCGATAATGTGAGTGGACACGCCGGTGAGCGCGCTTACGCCCAAGGCAGTACCGGTCAGGTCGCCGCCCATGTAGGCAAAGCCACCGACAGCGATAGCAGCAGCAACTAGGGCAACCAGCAGCTTACGCAGCAGCGGACGGTCATCAAAAGCAATCTGCAGCGTTTCAGCCAAGTCCTTTTGGGTTACAACGCCCAAGCGTGCTGCCATACCCTGAGTAACAATAACTGCGATAACAGAAAATACGATGCACCACAAAAGCTCATAGCCATAGCCTGCACCTGCTCTGGTAGAGCTGGTTACAGTGCCGGGACCGATGAACGAGCCGCAAATCAAAAAGCCAGGGCCAAGAGCCGCAATTTTTTCTTTCCAGGTAAATTCACGCGGTGCCTTTGCACCATTATTTTTCACTTCTTTTTGCATTATACAATGCCCCCTCCAAAAATAAATTACGTTAAACGCTGCACTTTACATTGTCGTTTTTTGTTTTATATTGTCGTTTAACTTAACCCTTTTATATCACGTTTTGTGTTAATTGTCAACATATTTGTTTTTTCTGTTATTTTTGTCTTTTAGTAGTCTACGCCAACCGTCATTAGTGTAACACATTAAAGAAAAATTTACGCTTATTTTCTGCAATAAAGTATGCTATAATTAGTCAAGAAAAGGAGGGAGCTTATGACTACACCAGCCGGCCCCAAGCTTATTCAGTCAGTGCAGCGTGCTATTGACATTCTCAACTGCTTCAATAACACCAAGCCTGACATTAGTATTAACGAAATCAGCGCCCGCACGGGCCTCAATATCAACACCGCGCGCGGCCTTATCAATACCATGGTGGCCAACAACCTTTTGATTTTGGACCACACAACCAATATGTATCATCTCGGCAGCTTCTTTTTGAGCAAGGCGGGCATCATCCAGGCACAGATACGCTCGTACATCATCATGTGCAAGCCGCTCATGAACGCCCTGGCAGAAAAGTATCACATCACCGCCAGCCTGCAAATCGTCAACCAAGATGAAATTGTCACTATCTACTGCGCCTACCCTGTCAGCAGCTCGTATTACATCACCCTGTCCGAGTATACTCCCCTACCGGAATACGTGACCTCGTCAGGCAAGCTGCTTTTGGCTCACACCCTGCTGCCTGCACGTCCCGACTACCTGGACAGCATTGATTTTGTTCCCTATACCCCCTACACCATCAAAACTAAAGAGGAGCTGCACCAGCAGCTGGATGCTATCTTTATCAACGGCTATTCCACCGAGCAGCAGGAATTTAACCTGGACGTCGGTAGCATTGCCGTCCCTATCTTCAATCTCAACAGCGAGCTTATCGGCACTGTCAGCGTCACCGTCTTTGCCAGCGCTATGCAGCGTCTGGAGCTCGACCTGGTGCGCGACCTGCAGCAGATTGCCGCCAGTGTCGGCAGTACGCTTGGACGTGGATAATGTACGCTTCTAAGCTCGTGCACACTAATTTTACACTTTAATAACCTCAAAACAAAAGCCGTTCTTTGCTACCACACAGATAGCAAAGAACGGCTTGTTTTAATTTTGCTGTTTAATTTCAGTTATTTTACATCATATAATCACAGCATATGCCAAAAACGTCACAGCGCAAATAACAGACATCCTTATTACTCCAGACACTTTTCTACCATCTCCTGCAGCGTGTATCTTTCCAGGTTGCTAAAGAAGAATTCTCTTTGCGGATGCAACGGCAACGATTTGCTCACTGCCTGATTATATTCCGCTCCCTTAGCAAAATCCGTTGTAATAAAGTCTGCCTGACAACAAATGGCTGCAAGCATATCTGCCCCGGCACTGCTGTTTACCAGAACAAGGGTAACGCCCTTATCGTCGTCAAACTCCGGGAATTGCTTATTAACTCCCCAATAATCCGCAATCGTTATATCTGCCAGACTGCGCTTATTATTAAAGGCGCAATCACCGCACGACGGCCTGATGCTGACGTTATTCAGGAACAGGCGCATATATCTTTCCCTGCGCTTGCTATCGCCAAATTGCCGGTGTTTGGTAAGGAATAAAGTTTCACCACGCTTCCAGCCCTTGGCCTTATCGCGGAAACGAACCTGCACCACAGGCTCGCCTGCTTCTGCCTGCAGCTCCTGCAGATGCTTTTGGTAAACCTTAGGACTGGGCACACCATGACACACTACGTCCACAGTAAACAGATTGCTAAAAGGCTTCAATAAATAGCCCT
This sequence comes from Segatella copri, assembly GCA_963597755.1. Lineage (GTDB taxonomy): Bacteria > Bacillota > Negativicutes > Acidaminococcales > Acidaminococcaceae > Phascolarctobacterium_A. Next base: position 6,698 of record CAVBQX010000026.1, on the reverse strand, counting down.
TCAAGCCTGCTACCTGACAAGGCGTACCACTAAAAAGCACTCTCCTGCCTGCACGCAGAAACCTGCGCACCTCGCTGTAAATCATGCCGATTTCGCTCTGCACATATTTGGAGCCGCGTAGCTTGTAAAGGTCAGCAGCATTGTCTACCAATATATTACGCACAGTCAGGCTGTCATCCAAGGCAGCGCCCACGACAACGCCACCCTGCCGCAAAATTTCTTCGGCAAGCAGTGTAAACATACCACCGCTGGAGCTAGTATAGCGTACCTCATCATTTTTATTTTTGGCACCATATACCGCCAGGATGTCGTGCTGTTGCGGTTTGTGCAGCATAGGGCAGACATCCTCACACAGACCGCAGTCAGCACATCTCTGTACATCAGCATCCGGATATAAAAAGCCTTCGCTATCCGCCACCATTGTAATGCAGCCACGGGGACAAATATTAGCACAGGCACTGCAGCCGGTACAACTATCTTTAGCATCAATTCTGATCATAAATGCATACCTCCCTGCAAATATTTTTTAGCATATGCATACCTTACACATATTATACTACAAGCTGCTATCAATAATAAAGAAAAAGGCACAACAAACCGCACTACACAGTTCATTGTACCTTTTATTATGTGCTTTTAATTTTTGGGAAGCCTGCCCTGCAGCTTATTTGCCCAACCAGGAACGCATACCACTGCTCTGTTTGGCAGCTTCCTTATCAACCTGCACTCTTTCAGGAGCATACAGCAGCAAATCATCATTAATCGCCGTAACAGAAGCATTAACGATATAGCTTACACCATTAAGATAATCGAAAATACGGTTCTTGAGCGCAGCATCCACTGCGTCAAAGCTAATCATGATAGCATTGCCACTCATCAGGGCATCAGCATAGTCACGCACCTCTGCAAAGGACTTCGGCGTGCGTACCATCATATTCAGACGTCCGGATTTAAGCAGACGTGGACCACTATACTCCTCCTGCTGCTCCTGTTCATCTGTCCAAAAGAATTTCATCGCTGTATTTTTCAAACCCATGGCCATCAGCCTCCAAATCAAAAACAGTTATTAGACTATCTATTCTCTGCCATCAGGCAAAAGTCCTGCTTATTGATAATAATTTTAGCAGATTTTTACAGGGTTGTCAAAGAAATTACATCTGAATGTTCTTCATACGGCCGCGCAGCTTACCGCGCTCCAGGCGGCTCAATACCTTCTTACGCATACGGATGCTCTTAGGAGTAACCTCTACCAGCTCATCATCATTGATATGTTCCAGAGCCTGCTCCAAGGAGAAGGTCTGAGGCGGAATCAAACGGATAGCTTCATCACTGCCGGATGCACGCATGTTGCTGACGTGCTTTTTCTTGCAGGGGTTAACGTCCATGTCATCCTCACGGCTGTTTTCACCAACCAGCTGGCCCTCATAAATCTTTTCAGCAGGAACAACGAACATCGTGCCGCGCTCCTGAGCGTTACCAATGCCGTAGGAAGTGGTTTCGCCGGTTTCAAAGGCAACCAAACTGCCACGGGTACGGCCGGGGATTTCGCCCTTATATTCTTCGTAGCCTGCAAAAACGTGGTTCATAATACCGTTACCCTTTGTATCAGTCAGGAACTGGTTACGGAAGCCGATAAGTCCGCGGGCAGGAATCTTAAATTCCATACGCAGGTAGCCTGCCATCTCGGTCATGTTCTGCAGCTCTGCCTTGCGCAGTCCCAAGCCTTCCATAACGGCGCCCATGTAATCCTGCGGAACGTCGATGGTCAGTGCCTCCATAGGCTCCATCAGCTTACCTGCCTCGTTGCGGTGCATAATAACCTTAGGCTTGCCAACCTGCAGTTCAAAGCCCTCACGGCGCATAGTTTCGATCAAAATGGACAGATGCAGCTCGCCACGGCCTGCAACCTTGTAGGCATCGGGGCTTTCGGTTTCCTCCACGCGCATAGACACGTTGGTCTTAACCTCCTTGAACAGACGGTCACGCAGGTGGCGGCTAGTTACGAATTCGCCCTCACGACCGGCAAAAGGGCTGTTGTTTACATAGAAAATCATTGACAGTGTCGGCTCGTCAATCTTAATACCCTTCAGAGCTTCAGGGTTCTCGACGTCAGCGATGGTGTCGCCGATGTTGGCATCCTGCAGGCCGATCAGAGCAACAATGTCACCTGCTTCAACCTCAGGCACCTCTACGCGCTTTAAGCCCTGGTAGGTGTACAGACGGCCGATCTTGCCGTTGCGGTCACCATTTTCATCCAGCAGCTTAATGTTTTCGCCGTTGTGGATGGTGCCACGCACAACGCGGCCGACAACGATACGGCCTACATAATCATCATAATCCAGCGTATTTACCAGCATCTGCAGCGGTGCGTTTACATCAACGTCAGGTGCAGGGATGTTTTCCAAAATAACCTTAAACAACGGCTCCAGGCTGTCGCTTTCCTCGTCCATGCTCAGCTTGGCGATACCATTGCGGGCAGATGCCAGCACAACGGGGAACTCAAGCTGGTTTTCATCAGCATCCAGCTCGATGAACAGATCCAGAACCTCATCAATAACCTCATCCACGCGTTGGTCAGGACGGTCAATTTTGTTGATAACTACGATCGGCTTCAGGTGCTGCTCCAAGGCCTTGCGCAGCACGTATTTGGTCTGCGGCATAGGGCCTTCATAAGCATCAACCAGAAGCAGTACGCCGTCAACCATGGTCAGCACGCGCTCTACCTCGCCACCAAAATCAGCATGACCCGGGGTATCGAGGATGTTGATCTTAACGCCCTCGTGCATAACGGCAGTGTTTTTGGACAGGATGGTGATACCACGTTCACGCTCCAAGGCGTTGGAATCCATTACACGTTCTTCAACGTGCTCGTTAGCACGGAAGATGCCGCTTTGCTTCAGCATGGCGTCAACCAGGGTGGTCTTGCCATGGTCAACGTGGGCGATAATTGCTATATTACGAATATCGTTTCTAATCATTATTCCTACTCTCTCCTTCTTAAAAGACAAGAAAAAGGATGCTTGTCAAGGGCACCCTTTTTACGTTTTGCGCTATACTAATTTATTATATGCTCTTTCGATTTTCATGTCAATAAAATTTGTATAGAAAGTTACAAAAGACGCAGAACCCTGCGCCTTTTGCCTTTGTTTATCACAAATCTTTTAATTGGTCTTCCATGTATTTACGCAGCTTTTCCAGCTTTCTGCGCACAAGGGCCACTTTGCCGGCATCGCGGGCTACCAGCTGTTCGATCTTGCTGCGGTGCAGCAGATAATCGCGCTCCATACTGCGCATATAGGCACGCAGCTCGATAGCAGCAGGCTCTACCCGTATAGCCTCAGACTCATGGATCTGCCACTGCGCACCGTGGATTTCGGCGCAATCACCGAAATGCGGGATGTAGGCTGCCGTTCCTAGCGAACGTCCCAAGGTATCCGCCAGCTCCATTGCCGCGTCCAGCTCACCATGCGTTACAAAAAATGCCTTGGGAACCTCCTTCATACCGCTAAACCACGCTAACAGCTGCTTTTTATCCGCATGCGCCGAAAAGCCCTTCATGTTGTAGATTTTGGCTTCCACCTTAATGTCCTCGCCCATAATCTTCACACGCTTGGCTCCCTCAATCAGCCTGCGTCCCATAGTACCCTCGGCCTGGTAGCCTGCAAAGACCACGCTGCTGTCCGCACGCCACAGGTTATGCTTAAGATGGTGCAAAATGCGGCCTGCGTCCGCCATACCGCTGGCAGAAATAATAATTTTACTGCCGGGAGTATCATTAATCGCCATAGATTCCTGCACCGTTGCCGTAAAGCGCAGGTTGCGCATAGCCACTAGCTGCCGCCCCTGCATTGCATACAGGGCGCGCGCCTCCTCATCGTACTCGCCGGGATTCGTCAGCGTTATCTGTGTAGCCTTATTGGCCATAGGACTATCCACGTAAATAGGCAGCTCGGGGATTTTGCCTACAGCCTGCAGCTTCTGGAAATAATACAAAAGCACCTGCGTACGTCCCACGGCAAATGCAGGAATAATCACGTTACCGCCACGCTCCGCCGTATCGTTGATAATACGAGCCAGCTCGCCTTCCTTATCATAGACCTCGTGCACACGGTTGCCATAGGTGGATTCCGTAATGATGAAATCCGCACCGCCTACTGCCATCGGATCAGCAATAATCGGCTGGTTGGGCTGGCCGATATCACCCGTAAAGATCAAACGCGTTGTATCCTTGCCCTCTGTCACCGTCATTTCCACAAAGGCAGATCCCAGAATATGCCCTGCCACCCTAAAGGTCGCCTCTACCCCGGGGAGCACAGCAAAACGGGAATTAAATTCATGTATTTTAAACAAACGCAACGCCCGCGAAGCATCATCCACCGTAAACAAAGGCTCCACCAGCTTTTTACCGGCACGCAGTCCCTTACGGTTGGCATATTCGGCATCACTTTCTTGAATGTGCGCACTGTCCGGCAGCAAAATGGAACATAGCTCCTGTGTAGATTTAGTGCAATGAATATAGCCCTTGAAGCCCTCCTTCACCAGCTTAGGCAATAGGCCACTGTGGTCAACATGCGCATGCGTCAGTACCACGGCCTCTATCTCTCCGGGGTTAAACAAAAATTTTTTTTCGTTAAACGCCTTAATGAGTTTAGAGCCCTGGAACATTCCACAATCCACCAACAGCTTACGTCCGCCAACCTCCAGCAGGTAGCAAGAGCCTGTTACAGTGCGTGTTGCACCCAAAAATGTTATCTTCATGGCTACGCCTCCATTCTCGCAAAAGCCAAATCACTCTACTTATTTAGTATAGTTCTACAAAAAATTTAGAAATCCTTTATTATAAACTGTCGTTATCTTATCAACCTTGATAAACGACACAGCATTTTCCCTCTCCCTGTAAACGCAAAGAGGATGCTTCCCTTAAATCAGGAAAACATCCTCTTAGTTAAACCTAAGCATAATTCAGTCCACGGCAACGACTCACAATCCTGCCATAAGAAACGCACTATTATTTGCTGTGGCAATGACCGCTAGTTTCACCATTCATAATTCTGCGGAAGATATTATGTGCCTCTTCAGCGCTCTTGCCATTTGCCAAAGCCTTCTGCATATGAATCATTGCAGTACGGTATTTAGCATGTGCCTCATCCTGAGGAATAGCATCAATATTTTTCGGGTCAAACTCCATTACCTTTTTGAAGATAGCATGAATTTCCTCAACCGATTTGCCAGCCTTCTTCGCTGCCTCCACGTGCTTCATCGCACTTTCATAGCGATGCTTGCCATGCGGGTCAGTAGGGATTTCAAATTTAGGATGTGTACCGTTCATGATCGTCACCTCGCTTTCTGTATTGCAAGGCTAGTATACACTATATTGCAGGTATACGTTCAAGTGCTTTTTCTAGTTTTTTTGCTTTTTATCGTTTTATTTTGGGTACATATCAACATCACTCGGCTTAGGCTCACTAATTTTGTCTTTTTTGCCAAAGATATTGGCAAGCGTTTTATTAGCACGCTCTTTGTCAAAACGCTTGGCAGGTTCTTGTTCTTTACTAGTGTTCTCCTGCGCTGGCTGCTCTGCCTTTTGCGTAGGCTTCTTGCCTTTCGGAAGTATTGTTTCTTTGACATTCTCCGTTTGCTGTGCTACACTTGTGGTAGATAAAGGAACATTGGGTTTAGCAAGCACTATCTCGGCATCAGCTCCACCTTTACCGTTGGTGTCCGACGAAAGCAGACTGTCGGTGGTAACAGTCGATGGGCGGGAGGAGCCATCATAAATCAATGTTCCTTTTATTTTTGCCTTATGCGGCATTGCAGACACAATGGTATAATAACCATCCGTGGCTTTTTTTAATTCTAAATCTACTGGCATAAAGCCCTTAGATTTATCATCTTTGCAATAAAGCACAAAGCGGTTTGGTTTCTTTTCTGTTTGCTGGCTATAAACTTGATTTGAATTCTTCAAAACATGGTCGATAAACTCGTATACATTATTAAATCCTTTAGACTGCATCTGTTCTTCATGCTTCAACAAATGTTTCAAGCCAAACTCAACATTTCCAACCTGCAATCTGATAGGTGCTGCTTTTAATACTCCGCTGGTTGTATCTGCAACAGCTTGTGTAATCTCGCCAAAATTTTTCTCTCCATTATGCAGGATAAATTCATTCTCATCAGCTTCGACTAAACTTCTACCACTTTCCGTAGTATCCCCCTCTGCTAGTGCAGGGCCTTTTTTATTTTCACCACTTTGTTCCGTACTAGTAGCAGTTCCTTGCGTGCTTACTGCATTATCAAACAGAGATCCTTCTTCCCTGCCTGCTGCTTGGATAACCTCAAGCAATGTAAGCGGCTTTCCGCCATCAAACAATGCTTCCTGATTCGGGTTACCCTGCTTTTCGATAATCTCGCACATGCGGATGAAATACTGCGCTAGCTTATTGGGTTTGCGCTTGTACTCATCCAGCACCTTCATCAGCTCGGCAACTTCCGGAGTAATCTCATATTCACCGAACATAGATTGCTGTGATAAGTCGTTCCATCTCTGCCTTGTACAGCTTCAGCTTTTGGGCGAAAATATCGCTGTTTTCCACGCCTCCTGCGCCGTTGAATACTGTTGTTGGGTCGGTACCAGCCTGCAGCAGGCAGCGGTTATAGCAGGCGCTGACCACGCCGAGCCGCTTCACTATGTATGACAC
>CAVBQX010000025.1:0-34064 GCA_963597755.1 Segatella copri | reverse complement strand
CGAAAGTACTTGGCTGGAAGCGGCCTGGGAGGATAGATAGCTGCCGGTTAGAAAATGAAAACTCCGTATCTTAGGATACGGAGTTTTCATTTTCTGTACGTGTAGAATATTTGTGCCGAGCAGGACGCAGGCCTGGCTGCCCAGCCGCCGTGGCTAAAGGAGCGTAGGCGACGCATAGACACGATAGCGGCGAGGCGTGTCGCAAGGCAATTTTGCCTTGCGACTGAGGATAGATTTTGTAATCTACCGAAAGAGCAGGGAACCTAGGAGAAGCGACACCCGATTTGTCACGAGCGTAGCGAAGTGAGAAATCGAAAGGGTGGAGCTTTCTCCGATAAATACGACCGAAAAGGGAGCATTTTCGGAGGGATAGATAGCCAGTTAATTTTACAAATAAAATATTTTAAGTTATAATAGCCTCGTGATATTAAGCTAATAGTTTAGAAAGGAGCTTGCATAGTGAAAATGGCTATAAATTCAACTCAGTGTTTTTTAGGGGCGATAATTGGCGACATTGTTGGTTCCATATACGAGTTCAATAATATCAAAACGAAGTTGTTCCCGCTGTTTAATAAATGCTGCTTCCTAACAGACGATAGCATTATGACACTGGCAATTGCTAATGCTTTGCTGGAATGTGAAGGTGACTATAGCAGGCTGGGTGATGCAACCATCGAGCAGATGCGTGATTGGGGAGGCAAATATCCTGACGCAGGTTATGGTAGCAGCTTTAACAGATGGCTACGGTCTGCTGATCCTAAGCCTTATAACAGCTTTGGGAATGGTGCAGCTATGCGTGTCAGTGCGGTGGCTTATGTGGCTAAATCAATAATTGAAGTAAAAGCACTTGCTAAAGCTGTCACCGAGGTTACTCATAATCATCCTGAAGGCTTAAAAGGGTCTGAGGCTACAGCTGTGGCAGTATATATGGCACTACACAAAAGCACAAAGGAAGAAATTTTTACTGTTATTACTTCAGATTATTATCCGATGAATTTTACCTTGGAGGCAATCCGTCCATATTACACATTTAACGAAACCTGTCAGGATACTGTTCCACAAGCATTAAAAGCATTTTTTGAAGCTGAAGGCTTTGAGGATGCAATCCGTAATGCCATATCTATTGGTGGTGATAGTGATACTTTGGCAGCTATAACCGGCGCAGTTGCAGGAGCCTACTATGGTGTGCCTAAAGATATTCAAGAGCAGGCAATTGCGTATATGGATGAAGCTCAAAGAGATACCTACCAGCGTTTTGTTGACTATCTGAACAGAAATTAAAATTTGGAGCATAATATGCAAAATCTTCTCATCACGGGCTTTGATCCCTTTGCCCATTATATTATCAATCCCTCTTGGAAGGCTGTAAAGGCGTTGCCTGATGCTATAAATAATTACCAGCTGCATAAGCTTATGCTGCCCAATATTTATGGCTTGGGCGCGCGTATGTTGATGGATGAGGCTGAAAAAATTAAGCCTGACGTTATTTTAATGTGTGGCATGAATAGTGCCAGCACGCGTCTGGAGCTTAATTTTGCTGCTCTTAATGTTCGTGATGCTTTTTTGGAGGATAATATGGGACGCAGGCCGTGGGGCGTGCCAATTGTAGAAAATGGGCCCGCTGCCTATCTTGCAACAATTCCCGTACATGACATAGTAAAAAAACTACGTGCCAAACGTTATCCCTTGGATTTGGCGTTTTCTTCCGGAGGCTTTGTCTGCAATGATGTTTTTTACTTGGCAGCGCATGCTTACCATGGTACTGCTACCAGAATAGGCTTTGTACACGTACCATTGCTACCTGAGATGGTTATGAATGAGGCCCTGGCATTACCGCTAGAAAAAACGGTTGCTACAATGAAGGCGATTATAGAGGAATTATAGAGACTGAGCAAAAGGCTTATGGCATTTGCTCAGTCTTTTGCCTTCATTTGGCGTTATCGTGTTAAATTGTCGTAAACAATACTATTATTCGCAATCAAAAGACGATATAATTAGATTATTACAGACTAAGGCAGGTGCTGGTATGTATTTTACCTATGGTGAAACAGAAATAAATTATCTAAAACGCAAGGATAAGCGTCTTGCTTGGGCAATAGAGCAGATTGGGCAGGTTAACCGCAAACTGGACGATAATCTTTTTGCTGCAGTTGTGCGTCATATCGTGGGTCAGCAGATTTCATCTAAAGCGCAGGCAACAGTGTGGGCGCGGATGGAGGCGGCCTTTGTACCTCTTAACGCTGCAAATATTGCGGCAGCAACGCCGGAAAAGCTGCAGTCAATTGGCATGAGCCTGCGTAAGGCAGAATATATCAAGGACTTTGCGCACAAGGTTGCAACTGGTGAATTTGATCTGCAGGCAGTGGAGGAGATGTCAGATGAGGAAGCGATTACCGCCCTCAGCGGTTTAAAGGGCATAGGTAGATGGACGGCAGAAATGATTTTGCTTTTTTGCCTTGCAAGGCCGGATATCTTAAGCTTTGATGATTTAGCCATACAACGTGGGTTGCGGATGCTGTATCATCATAAAACTATAACCCGTGCTCTATTTTCTAAATATCAAAGGCGTTATAGTCCCTATGGCAGCACTGCGGCAATTTATCTGTGGGCCGTTGCAGGTGGTGCTATCGAAGGTATGAAGGATTATGCACCAGCTAAAAAGGTAGATGTTAAGAATAAAAAGCTAGCTAAGAAGGGTACTGGTGAGAATGTATGATGCTATATTACAAAAAAATTGCTTCTCCCATAGGCGAGATTACTCTGCGTAGTGATGGCGAGTATTTGACAGGATTATGGTTTGCCGGTGATAAGCATTATGGTGATAATGACGTTGCAGGAGGGATAGTGAAGAATTTGCCTGTCTTTAGGCAGGCCGAGAAATGGCTTGCTGAGTATTTTTCAGGCAAGAAGCTTGAAGCAGCTGTACCGCTGAAATTAGTCGGCAGTGATTTTCAACTGCTGGTATGGGAACTGTTACAAAAAATTCCTTACGGTAAGCTTGTCACTTATGGCGATATAGCAAAGTTGATTGCTGCTAAAAAAGGTATAGTGCGTATGTCAGCGCAGGCAGTGGGCGGTGCTGTAGGGCATAATCCCATCTGCATTATTGTTCCCTGTCACCGCGTTATTGGCGCAAGCGGCAGCCTTACAGGCTATGGCGGCGGTATGTGGCGCAAGGTGCAGCTTTTGCAGACAGAAGGCGTAGATATGAGCAATCTAATTGTACCAACTAAGGGAACTGCGTTATAATAATAGCGTCTGCATGCATCTTGAGATGGGGACAGACGCTTAAATATTTTGGTGCACAAGTATGCTGTATAAGGAGTTTATATATGAATAACAAGCTTTATTATCCGGTGATCGCGTTGGCGATAGGCCATTTGGTTACAGATATGCAGGGAGGCGCTTTGCCTATTGTTCTGCCGCAGCTTAAGGAACTGTTTTCCCTTAGCTATTCACAGCTGGCAGCTATCGTGCTGCTGCAAAATGTAATGTCATCCGTTATCCAGCCAGCCTTTGGCTATTTGACCGATAGACATTCACTGCCACGCTTTTTGCCTGTTTGTGCGGCTATGGCCGGCGCAGGCTTCGCCTTTGTGGGCTGGGTAAGCAGCTATAGCTGGCTGCTTGCAACTGTTGTTATTATCAGCCTGGCAAGCGCTACCTATCATCCTCAGGCATCCAAAACCACTAATTTTTTGAGTGATGATAGTAACCGTACCCGTAATATGGGTATTTTTTCTATCGGTGGCAATGCCGGTATGGCAGTTGGCTCGATTTTGATGACTTTTTTACTGAGCCTTGAGGGCGGATTGCATAATACTATGTATTTTGCTGTTCCAGGTATTTTAGTTTTTGCAGTTATGGCTAAAGCGATGCCTGCCTTTGTGCGTGTCAATAAGGAGCATGAGCAAAAGCAGGCGCAGAAGGCTGCAGCAGGAACAGGCGAAAAAATGTCTTACTGGGCATTGTTTCTTATCTTATTTTACATATTCATGCGCTCGTCTATTCATAGCGGTATTTCTACCTATCTGCCGCTTTTCTTTATCAAATTCCGTGGCTTTGAGCCAGTATTTGCCAGCGGCATGGTATCCGGCTTTTTGCTGGGTGGCGTGGCAGGAACGTACGTTGGCTCTGTTTTGAGCGACAGGCTGGGAGCACGCAAAATCCTGCTTGGGTCTATTACGCTCAGCATCCCGGCGATTTTTGGCATTACTGTGGCTACAACGCCTGTTTTGGCAATGGTATCGGTAGTGGTAGCAGGCTTTTTCATCATTGGTTCGTTTGCAACAACTATTATTTTGGCGCAGTGCATGATGCCTAATAACGTAGGTATGGCATCTGGCTTGACCATTGGCTTTAGCGTGGGTCTGGGCGGCTTTGGCGTAACCATTTTGGGTGCATTGGCCGATAAATTTGGTCTGCCTATGGTGATGCAGCTTTTGGTGTGGCTGCCTGTGGTAGCTGCCGTAGTGGCAACGCAAATACCTATTCCTAAAAAGCTGCAAAAATAATGTACAAAATAAATTGTCCCTGTCCTTTTGATGTGCTATAATAAATCGTAGTTTACACTATTATATGATTAGAGGGGATTTTATGGACAATAATTACAGGTCAGGCATTTTGTATGGTCTGGCTGCCTATCTACTTTGGGGTGTGCTGCCGGTTTATTGGAAGCTGCTGCAGCATGTGGATGCCATGGAAATTTTGGCCAGCCGCTTTTTGTGGTCGGCCGTCTTTGTTTTTGTTTTGCTATTAGTTACGGGTAAGCTACAGGTTTTTGTGCAGGAAACCAAGGCCATCTTCAGCACGAAAAAAACTGCCTGCTGCATGGTGCTGGCGGCAATTATGATCAGCTTCAACTGGGGTATTTTTATTTGGGCGGTAGAAGCAGGGCGCATTGTAGAAACCAGCATGGGTTATTACATTAACCCGCTGATGAATGTTTTGTTCGGTGTGCTTTTCCTGCATGAGCGTCTGGAGAAGCTGCAGGTGGCAGCTGTTATCAGTGCGGCCATCGGCATTGGCGTGATTATTGTTACTAACGGTGGTCTGCCCTGGGTAGCGATGGGTCTGCCTATAACATTTGCCTGCTACGGTCTGCTCAAAAAAATTATTGTGGCACAGGCGCTGACGAGCATTATGCTGGAAACATTGCTCATTTCACCGCTGGCAGCAGGGTATCTGTATTACCTGGGTAACGCAGGCGGTAACGTGTATCAGTCCTGCGATATGGTAACGCTGCTCCTTTTGGTTGGTGCCGGAGTAGCTACGGCGACACCGCTATTGCTGTTTACGGCTAGTGCCAAGCTACTGCCGCTTAAGCTGATTGGTTTTTTGCAATATATTTCGCCTTCGATTACGTTACTTTTGGGCGTATTGGTTTATGGCGAGCCCTTTAGTGGAAGCACAGCACTGGCTTTTGGTTTTATCTGGCTGGGAGTGCTGTTGTTTGTATGGTCGCAGGTGCGCAAATAATTCAAGATTAGTAAGATAAAAGTAAAGAAGCTGGGAGAAAACCCAAGCTTAAACAGAAAAACCAGTGGAGGTTTACCGTCAGGTAAATTTCCACTGGTTTTTTAGTATAAGAATTTTAGAAAATACTTATACTCTAGTGATTTTTTAATCCGTGAAGTTGTTTTATCCCAGCCTCTTTTTAGTATGTGCGTAAGTATTACTTCACACTCTCATAAATCAGCTCCATATTCTCCTGCATCCTATCGATATAGCTTTTATCACCATCACTGCTTTCGATGGTGTAGATAGTCTGTGTTTTGGCGCCTACTTCTTTGGCCAGGGTTGCCGATATTTTGGGGCTGACAGCCTCTTCAACAAAGATGGTTTTAATGCAGTGCGTCCTGCAGTATTCCACTAGTTGCGCCAGACGCTGCGCGCTGGGTTCGCCGCTGGCAAAAACATCCTCTACGCTAGTCTGTGTAAGGCCCAGATCGCGGCAAAGGTAGCCAAAGGCAGCGTGTCCGGTAACAAAGTCCTTATGCTGTGCTTGGGCAAAAAGAGGCTGGTATTTTTTTAGCAGGGACGCAAGATTTGCGTTGTATTCCCTGGCATTTTGCAGATAAAAGCCGGCGTTTTGCGCATCTGCCTGTGCCAAGGCCTGCGCAATGTTTTGCACCTCAGTCTGGGCACAGGTAAGGCTCAGCCAGGTGTGGGGATCGTAGGCGCCATGCTCCTTAATATCATTCTGATCTGTGAGGCGGATGAGGTCAACATTTTTTGCTGCCTCTACTACCAGCAGTTTTTTGTTGGCGGCGGCCTTGACAGCTGTATCTACCCAAGGCTCCATGCCCACGCCGTTGTAGATTAGTATATCGGCCTTGCTGAGCTGCTGCATGCTTTTTGTAGTAGGCTGAAAATCATGTGGCTCGCTGCCATCAGGAATAAGGGTAATTATTTCTACCTTGTCATGGGCGACGGCCTGCGTCAGCTCTTTGATGGCGTTAAAGGTGACAACGACCTTGGGTTTGGCATTTGCTGCTTGTGGCTCCTGCTGTTGGGTGCAGCCTGCAAAAAGAGCGAGGCAGACAGACAGCAGTAATATTGTAAAAATTTTTCTCATAGATGATCCTCCGTATATCTTAAAAAGGTAGTAGCTTCTTCGTTGATGTTTAGGGGTAATCATAACACTAAAACAGGGGCATGTCAAGCTAAATGCAAATGACTTGCATGTTGATTACAAAAGCGTTATAATGATTATCAAAATCTCTGGCGCAGGTGTCCGTAGAAGAATTAGTCCAGAGGTTACACTATTAAAGGAGAATGCTTAATTTATGCTGGAATTAGATCATGTATATTTTTCTTATGAGCCTGGCAGTGAGCTTTTGCAGGATATCAATATGCGAGTGGAGGATGGAGAATATATTGCCATCGTCGGTGAAAACGGCAGTGGCAAAAGCACTTTGCTCAAGCTGCTTTTGGGCCTGCTTACGCCTGTGAGCGGCGAGGTGCGCAACAGCTTTGCCAGTACTGCCTATGTGCCGCAGCGCTTTGAAACGCTCAACAGCCAGTTTCCTATAACGGTGGGAGAAGTCATGGAATATTACCGCCGTGTTATTGATGTGCCTGACAGGGATGCTGTGCGCCGTTCGCTGGAGCAGATGCACGTATACGAGCTGAAAAACCGCCTTATCGGCACGCTTTCGGGCGGACAGTGTCAAAAGGTGCTGATTGCGCGTGCTTTGATGGGCAAGCCTGATTTGTTGATTTTTGATGAGCCTTCTACAGGTATAGACCTTAAGAGTCAGCAGGAGCTGTATCCCTTTATGCAGCTGCTGCATGAGCAGAGAATTACGCTGATAACGGTGGAGCACAACCTGCGCTTTGCGGCACCTAATGCAGATAGGATGTATCATATTAATAATGGGCGCGGGCATTTTTGTACACCGCAGGCTTATTTACGCGAATATGTAGCAAACAACATGGGAGGTGGGCTGCATGTTTGAATATGCTTTTATGCAAAACGCATTTATCGTATCGGTGCTCATTTCACTGGTCTGTCCTATGATTGGTATGTTTTTGGTGCTGCGGCGCTATTCTATGATTGGGGATACGTTGGCACATGCTTCGCTTGCAGGTGTGGCTGTAGGCCTTTTAGCAGGGGTAAACCCAATCGTCAGTGCCTTTGCGGTGACGTCACTCTTCGGTCTTTTGATAGAGGTGCTGCGACAGCGCTTCAGGCGCTATGCAGAGCTGATTTTGGTGATTATCCTGTCTCTTTCTGTGGGCATTGCGATTACTATTATCAGCAGCGGCCTTGTGCATACTAACGTGGAGGCCTTTTTGTTTGGCAGTATTCTGACGGTTACGCCGGATGATGTAATGGCCGTGGCAGTGCTCAGCGTGGTGGCGCTGGCGACGATTTATTTTTTGTATCCGCAGCTGGTGATGCTCACCTTTGATGAGGATGGAGCGCAGATTGCCGGTGTCAAGACGCGTCTGATTAATTATATTTTTGCGCTGCTGGTCGCAGCCATGATCGCTGTATCTATCCGCGTGGTGGGCATTTTGGTTATCAGCTCGTTGATTGCTTTACCGGTGGCAGCGGCACTGCAGCTGGGCAAGGGCTTTAGAGCAACCATGCTGGCTGCTATGCTGCTCAGCTTTGTGGCCATAACAGCGGGACTTACGCTTTCGTACTGGCTGGGGGCAGCTCCCGGAGGTGTAACGGCACTGGTTTCAGTGGCGCTGCTGCTTTTAGTAATAGCTTATAACGAGCTGCGGGCAGCACTATGATGCAGGAGGGTGATTACAATGGATACGTCAATTGATAAAAATTCCTGTAGTATTTATTTGCATCGCTATGGTCTGAAGTTTACCAAGCATCGTCAGCTGGTGCTGCAGCTTTTGCAGGCGCAGCAAGGTGTATTGACAGCAGAAGAAATTTACAGCGAGCTGATGGCGCAGGGAGCAGATATTAATTTCTCGACAGTATACCGTATTTTGGAAAGCTTTACCCAAAAGGGCGTGGTAGAAAAAAGCTACCTGACGGATGCACGCAAATATGGTTTTGTACTGCACGCGTTGGGTCACAGGCATCGTCTCATTTGTTTGGGCTGTCACCGCATTGTGGAGGTGGAGCACTGTCCCATTGCCAGCTTTGAGGAGCAATTGGCAGGCAAGACAGATTTTGCTATAGTAGGTCATAACCTGGAATGGTACGGCTATTGCGCGGCCTGCCGTAAGCAGCAGGGAGAAGAATAAGCACGCTTGGGCTTGCAGAGAATAGGCTTGCAGCAGTGCGCAGACATAACTAATAAAACTCTTAGTATATTTTAACTGTTCTTTGCGTGTGCTATAATAAGTCTTGTCTTGTTCATAGGGTTAGGCATATAAACTTATACTAGGAGGTATATACATTGGCTTTTTTTTACGATAAGGGCAGAGGCTTGTTGCTGTGCCTGGCAGTTACGGTTCCCTGCTGGGTTTTGGGTAAGCTGGTGCCGGTAGTTGGTGGTCCGGTCTTTGCGATTTTATTAGGTATGCTGGTTGCTGCGTTTTGGACGCCGGCAGCTGCATATAAAGCAGGCATTGGCTTTGTGTCTAAAAAGGTTTTGCAATATGCGGTTATTTTGCTAGGCTTTGGCCTTAATATTTCAGTGGTATTGGCGACTGGCAGGCAGTCGTTACCAATTATTGTCTGCACTATTGCTACCTCGTTATTGGTAGCGTACGTATTGCATAAGCTATTATGTGTGCCTGGAAAGATTTCTACGCTTATTGGTGTGGGTTCTTCTATTTGTGGTGGTAGTGCGGTTGCGGCAACAGCACCTGTAATCAAGGCAGATGACGAGGAGGTAGCGCAGGCTATCAGCGTTATCTTCTTCTTTAACGTGGTTGCTGCGCTGCTCTTTCCCTGGCTGGGAACTGTGCTGGGCTTTGATACTACCAGTGGCGAGGCCTTTGGTATTTTTGCCGGCACGGCAGTAAATGACACCTCGTCTGTTACAGCGACGGCTGCTACCTGGGATGCTATGTTTGGTCTGGGGTCGGCAACCTTGGATAAGGCTGTTACGGTAAAGCTGACACGCACCTTGGCAATTATTCCTATCACTATGGTGCTTGGTTATCTTGTTAGCCGCAGGGAACAGGGGGCTGCAGCTGATGTGAGCATTAAAAATATTTTTCCTAGCTTTATTCTATACTTTGTACTGGCATCACTAGTTACAACCGTTGCGACAAGCCTGGGGGTGGGAGCAGAGGTATTCGCTCCCTTGAAGTGGCTGAGTAAGTTTATGATTGTGCTGGCAATGGCAGCAGTGGGGTTGAACACCAACATCGTTAAGCTTATCAAGACAAGCAGCAAGCCGTTAGCATTGGGATTTGCCTGCTGGGTTGGCATAAGCGTGGTGAGCCTGCTTTTGCAAAGCGTGCTAGGGCTGTGGTAACAGAAGCTTAGAGATATAGACGATATTATGTTCATAGGAAATTTGCAACTCCATTGACGGTTAAACGTAAAAATTTAACCGTCAATTTTTATTTTCAGACTTTTTATATGCCTTAAACAAGCACTTTAGGAGATATACAAGTAAAATTTGCGTAAAATTGCACAGCTGTACTTTTAAAATGCACTTGACAGCTGTGTGTAGTGAATAAAAAATGCCTTGCTTGTAGTATATCTCTATATCTTGGGCTGTGGAAAGGTGTGGGAAAATGTTATTAAAGTTATCCACAGGTTGTGCATAACATGTTGATAAATAGCTAAAAAGTGCATAACTAGGCTGTTTTAAGAAAAATAGCCTAGTGGATAAAATGTAGATAGCTAAAAGTTATGCACAAAATCTGTGGATAAGTGTGTGAATACTGTTGATAACCTGACACTAAATAGCGGATACCTAAGCGATAGAATAGCTGGTGGCAGGGGTATCAGGAGAAAATATTGTGCATTTTGTATACAAACGCAGGTTTTTAGCGTAGATTCTTAGTTTTTGCTTGCGTAAAGGGCAAATTTTGTAGATAATATTAGTATGAATTATTGTGATTAAATGGAGGCAGATTAAGTTATGGCATTAAATCAAAGGACAGCCTTGGAAGCATTGCGCGAGGCTGCAGGCGAAGTGATAGAAGCATCCTTGTGCGAGGTGCAGGGTGCGTGGCTGGCGCTGGCTAATACAGTGCAGGGAAAGCGTCTGGCGTATGCAGTGCAGGGTGAAGGTGCCTTGGACAAGCTGTGGAAGGATATAGAAAAAACTATAGATGCAGGCAAGGTGCAGGTAAGCGTTATGCAACTCAACGCTAATAACGCAGCCGTTGTACGCCGTTATGTGAAGTGGGCAGCACCAAAGGCCTGCGGCAGCAAGGGTGCCAGCATTGGCTTTAGCGATTGGCTGGGTGAGGCCGATGCCGTAGTGACCAGTGCTTTTGGCAAGCGTCAGCTGAAGCCGGTGCTTGTGGATTTTACGCCTGAGGATAGCGAAGCATTGCAGCGTAACTTTTTGGAGGCGGTGGATACTGCCACCTGGGGTGTGCTGGAGGCCGGCTACAGGGAAGGCTATGGTGCTAACGCCGCCGGACTGAAGACGGAAGAGGAAATTGTTAAAGCACTGTTATATGGCTACAGCATGATTGGCTTTGACTGCAGCGATAAAATTAACCTAGAGATTGAAAAGCTGTCAGATGAAGCTGTAGATAAGCGCTTTGAGCAGTTTAACGATACCTTCCGCGCTGCGGTGCATGCGTCGTATCTGAATGCGGAATTTAAGGCCGGCAGCAGTAAAATCACCTTTAGTGAAAACGAGCTGCATCGCATCGTGCTGGAATATGGTGAGGCTATTATGCATATCCAGTTTATTTATAATTCCTATCTTAAGAATACTCCCTGGGACATTGATTTTGAATTGTCCTTGTCCAAGCCTGGTAAGGTGCTTACACCGCAGGAGCATTACCTTATTGCCAACGAGCTGCAGCGTAATGGCATTAAGCTAAGCGCAATTTGCTTAGATGGCTTAAAGGACGGCAGAACGCTGAGCGAAAATTTACAGCTGCACTGTGAAATTGCTGATACATTTGGTTACCGTCTGAGCTTTGCTAATGCGGATATTGTATTGGCAGATCCTGGCCTGGCAATGAAGTATTTAAAGGGCAAGGTGCATTTTAAGCTGAACAATGTATTGTGGCTGAGTGCTGTGCGCCTGGTTGCAGCACAGAGCGCACCGCTTTATGATAAGCTGTGCACATTGGCAGGTACAGATGGCAGTGACGAAGGCTTGCTTGCTGCCAGCTATAAAACAGTGCTGAACCCCAAAACCGAAGGTAATGTGGCAGCAGAAATGAAGGCCTTTATAGCAGAACACAAGCAAGAGTATGTACAGCAGGTGTTAGGCAAAGTGGAAGCCTTTATCAAACAGCTGTGATAAACTTTGTCTAGCTACCGGTGACGTAAAATTTTCTTTTATCAAAAAAGTACGCGAAGTGCGTACAAATTCCACGAAATGTATTTTGTAAATAACTAAAACAAGAATTTAAAAAGATTTTGCGAAAAGTAGTTGACAAAGCTGTAAAAAGAGTGTATAGTATCAGTAATTTCAAATCGCTTTATAAAGGTTATGATTGGGACTAAAGATAAGCGTAGAGTTTTAGAGAGCCGGTGTTTGGTGCAAACCGGTACGAAGCCTTATTGATTAAATCACCCATGAACTCGTCAGCGAAAGCAGTGCAAGTAGACTGATGCGCAACGGATGCGTTATTTCCGAGCCGGTTGATGGACTGGTGCAAAAGTAATAAATTAGGGTGGTACCGCGTATTATACGCCCCTGCATATATGTGCAGGGGCGTTTTTGTTATACTACTCCCGAAAAGTCCATCAAAATCTAACGTGTACATAGTAATTTAGGTGTTCTTGATTGGAGGAATTAACATGTTTGAAAAAGTACTGGTAACTGGTCACAATGATGAAACTTTTCTGCCGCGCGTTTTGTGTGTATTGTCTAAGCAGGGTGCAAGAGTGCGTTCCTTGCGCATGGATGCTGAGGCAGACAGGGTGAAGCTGGAAATTCAGCTGGCAAACGTGGCTGCCGCTCAGGTAGCTAAGCTTCTAGAAAAACAGGTCGCAGTAACGTCTGTGGCAACTATGGCGTAAGGGGGATTTGTTGATGAAGCTGAAGGGCTCAGAGGCTATAGTTAAGGTACTTTTGGAGCAGGGAACAGACACGGTGTTTGGCTATCCCGGCGGCGCGGTTATCCCACTTTATGATGCATTATATAAGGCACCGCTCAAAAACGTGCTCACTGCGCACGAGCAGGGCGCTATCCACGCAGCTGATGGCTATGCGCGCGCCAGCGGCAAAACAGGCGTCTGCATTGCTACGTCGGGACCTGGTGCTACTAATATTGTTACTGGCTTGGCAACGGCGTACCTGGATTCTATTCCACTGGTGGCGATTACAGGTCAGGTTGGCGTGAGCATGCTGGGACGCGATTCCTTCCAGGAAATTGATATAGTGGGCGTGACGATGCCTATTACCAAATATAACATGCTGGTGCGCAGCAAGGAAGAGCTGCTGCCGGCATTGCGCAGGGCCTTTGCGCTGGCCCGCGAAGGACGTCCTGGTCCTGTGCTGGTGGATGTTCCCAGCAGCGTGCAGGTGGAGGAGCTGGAATGGACAGAGCCGGAGCCGCTTGCACCTAAGAAGCCTTTGCTCAAGGCAACGGCCGAGCAGCTGGAGCAGGCTGCCGCAATCCTTAACAAAGCGCAGAGGCCTGTGCTATTGGTGGGCGGTGGCGCAGTAAACAGCGGTGCGCAGGCTGAGCTTTTAGAGCTGGCGCATAAGGCGGATTTACCTGTGGTTAACACGCTGATGGCTGTGGGTGTGTATCCCGAATCTGATGAGCGTTCCTTGGGGTTGACCGGCATGCATGGTCATATCGCTTCGAACATGGCGGTATCGCATGCAGATGTGCTGGTGGTTGCAGGCAGCCGCTTCAGCGACCGTGTGACTGGTGACCGCAACCGTTACGTAGGCCAAAAGAAAATTATTCAGCTTGATATTGACCCCTCAGAGGTTGATAAAAATGTAGCCGTAGGCATTCCTGTTATGGGTGATGTAAAAGAAACGCTGCAAAGCCTGTTGCCTCTGGTGCAGATTGGTGACCATGGCGGCTGGTGGCAGCAGATACGCGCCTGGGATGCCAAGGAGGACCGCAGCCTGCTGGAGGGCAAGCGGTTGACTGCCCCGTGGCTGATGCAGGAGCTGAGCCGTAGCTTTGCAGGCGAGAACCCTGTGTATGTTACTGACGTCGGCCAAAATCAAATGTGGGCAGCACAGCACCTGGTTGTTGATAAGCCGCGTCACCATTTGACAAGCGGTGGCTGTGGCACTATGGGCTTTGGTCTGCCTGGTGCCTTAGGTGCGGCCTTTGCTGTGGATGATGGCACGCAGGTTGTGCATATCTGCGGCGATGGTGGCTTTAAGATGACTGGCATGGAGCTGTACACAGCGGCGCGCGAGGGCAAAAACCTCATCAGCATCGTTATTAATAACAGCTGCCTTGGTATGGTGCGGCAATGGCAGCAGCTGTTTTACGGTAAGCGCTATTCATCCACCATCCTGACAGAGTTTGATTTTATCGGCTTTGCCCACGCCTGTGGAGCAGGCGGCAGACGGGCAGCGACCTGTGCAGAATTCAAAGAAGCGCTGGCGCAGGCACGTAAGGCCAACAAGCCTTTCGTTATTGAAGCGATTGTAGAGCAGGGCGACTTGGTTGAGCCGATGGTAGCGGCAGGTGCTGCTGTGGATGACTTTGTAAAGGTAGAGCATTAAAAGGAACGCGCACAAAACGCGGCCATAGAATAAGGGAAATATTTTAATTTTAATATTTATAAATAAAAAACAAGTAAAGAAAGAGGTATGAACAAATGGTACAAATGTATTATGACAGCGATGCAAATCTGGAATTATTGAACGGCAAAACTGTTGCTATTATCGGTTATGGTTCTCAAGGTCATGCGCATGCACTGAACCTGAAGGAAAGCGGCGTTAACGTTGTAGTTGGTCTGTACGAAGGCTCCAAATCCTGGGCAAAGGCTGAGGCTGCAGGCCTGACTGTTATGACTGCTGCTGAGGCTGCTAAGGCTGCCGACATCATCATGATGCTGATTCCGGATGAAAAGCAGGCTGCTACCTATAAAAACGATATTGCTCCGAACCTGGAAGCAGGCAATGCTTTGGCTTTTGCCCATGGCTTCAACATTCACTTCGGCCAAATCGTTCCTCCTGCTGATGTAGACGTCTTCATGGTTGCTCCTAAGGGACCTGGCCATTTGGTACGTCGCACCTACACCGAGGGCAGCGGTGTTCCCGTATTGGTAACTGCTTACCAAAACCCGACCGGCAAGGCTCATGATTTGGCTCTGGCTTATGCTAAGGGCATTGGTGGTACCCGTGCAGGCGCTTTGGAAACCACCTTCCGTGAAGAAACAGAAACTGACCTCTTTGGCGAGCAGGCTGTACTGTGCGGTGGCGTTTGCGCTCTGATGAACGCCGGCTTTGAAACTCTGGTTGAAGCAGGCTATGAGCCCGAAAGCGCATATTTTGAATGCATGCACGAAATGAAGCTTATCGTTGACCTGATGTATGAAGGCGGCATGGCTAAGATGCGTCATTCCATTTCTGATACCGCTGAATATGGTGATTATGTAACTGGTCCGCGCATTATCACCGACGCTACTAAGGCTGAAATGAAACAGGTACTGAAAGAGATTCAAGATGGTACCTTTGCTAAAAAATGGCTGCTGGAAAACCAATGCGGCCGTCCACAGTTCAACGCTATGCGTCGTCATGCAGCACAAACCCAGGCTGAGCAGGTTGGCGCCCGTCTGCGTGGTATGATGAGCTTCTTGAAAAAGAAATAATTAAATGCGGCGACAGCTGCTGCTCCATATATACTACACTGATAAAAAATAAGGGAAAGAGCGTAATCCGCTAAGGGCAGCGTAGAAAAATAAACCAGCTGTCGGGATTGCGTTAAAAATAAGGGAAAGAATATAAGCTATTAATGCAGCGAAGAAATAAATAGGCTGCGAGGCTTGTAGAATGCAACATTAAAGATCGCTCTTTGCGTATTTGTGCGCAGGGAGCGGTTTTTTTTGGGTAAAATTAATTCGGACAACTATCCACTTTTGTGCTATACTGCACTCAGAGTGATGCAAGAAAACGGGATAGTTTATGGATGGATTTTACTGAAAATATTAGGCATAACAATTTATTGTATGAAGACACTTTAAATATAATGTATGATGTTGGTTGACTACTATCGAGTGTAGAAAGGTTGTGTTGATTATGCAAAAAGTGTATTTATCTTCTGGAAACGCATGGCCAGTTTGTTCTTCAAGGTGGGGAAATTTCAAAAGAGAATTCTCTAAGCGTCAAGATGATAGTAATGATAAAGAAAACAAAGATAGCCAAGAATGCGATATAGCTAATCGTTATAGATATGTAGATTTGTCTAAATTTAAAGTTATTCGCTCAAAAGTAAAAAAAAAAAAAGGAAAAGGTAAAAATCAGATAAAACAAAAGGCACTATATTGAGTGATATGCATCTATTTTTTGAATGCCAACGTTACAATGATTTAAAAAATTAGTTTTTCACTAAGGTTATTTTCATGGGTTTGGAAGGATCTGCTTTTTAATTTTGTGCAAATACATTTTTTGCTCCCTTGACTTAAACCGCACTCCAAGGCGTAGAGTAATAGCAGAATAAGTAATTATGGAGGGAGAAGATAACATGAAGCCTTATATTATCTGCCATATGATGACATCGGTAGACGGCCGCATTGACTGCGCTATGACCGAGCACCTGCCCGGAGTGCAGGAGTATTATGCAACACTTGACGCACTACAAGCACCGACTCGCGTCAGCGGACGCGTGACAGCCGAGCTGGAGATGGCGCTGCCCGGCAGCTTTGTAAGAACAACCGACACGCCTCTAGGCAAGGAGGCCTTTAGCAAAAAGCAAGCTGCTGCGGGCTATGAGATTGTTATGGATACTAAGGGAACGCTGTTGTGGGAACAGCTGGAAGCTGATGAACGTCCGTTACTGATTATTACTAGCGAGCAGGTGAGCAAGGAATATTTAGCTTACCTGGACAGCAAAAATATTTCATGGATTGCCTGTGGTAGGCAGCAAATTGATTTGGTACGTGCCTGTGCTATTTTGGCACAGGAATTTGGCGTCAAGCGAATAGCTGTGGTTGGCGGCGGACACATTAATGCCGGCTTTTTGGCAGCAGGCATGTTGGATGAGGTGAGCATGCTGATTGGCGCCGGTATTGACGGCCGTGGCGGTATGGCTGCGGTGTTTGACGGCTTGCCTATGAGCAGTGCGGTAACGCAGCTGCAGCTGCTAAAGGTGCAGCAGTTTGACAGCGATGCCGTATGGTTGCGCTATAAGGTGAAAAAGTAATCAAAATATAACTAAGGGCCGCTCTTTGCGTACTGGCAGGGAGTGGCTTTTTATATATGTCCTGCTTGTTAAAAAAGGCAGTTTTTGATAAAATGAATATAGATTTTAGTAAAGGAGCAGGCTGATGACTGATATGAGTAAAGAGCCACAGCAGGAGCGCTTTCCGGCGTGCCCGGTAGAAACAACCCTGATGCTGATTGGCAGCAAGTGGGCGGTGTTGGTGCTGCGCGATTTGCTGACAGGGACTAAGCGCTTTGGTGAACTAAAGAGATCTCTTTCCGGTATCAGCCAAAAGGTGTTGACGAGTGAGCTGCGGCAGATGGAAGCTAGGGGACTAGTGCTACGCAGGGTGTATGCCGAGGTGCCGCCAAGGGTGGAATATTCGCTGACTACTCTGGGACAGAGCCTGCAGCCGGTGCTTTTGGCTATGGCTGTCTGGGGCGAGAATTATCAAAAGCAGATAACACAGTAACACAAAAAAGCTACGCATAGTAATCGCAGTAGATGGCGGTACTAAGCGTAGCTTTTTTTATTTTTGTTGTCTGCCGGTGATGGCAAATACCCTTAGAGAGCAGGCGAGGATGATGATAGCGCAGCAGGTGAGCAGCCAAAAGCCATGTCTGCTGCCTGTCATTGTGGCGGCTGCCAAGCTTTGTGGCTGTGCGGTTTGTGCTGCCGCCACAATAGTGCTGATAACAGCGGTGCCGACCGCGCCGGCAAGCTGCATTAGGGTGTTCATGGCGGCATTACCGTCGGCGTTGAGCTCCTGCGGTAATTGTGAAAGACCGTTAGTCATGATGGGACCCATCGAAAATCCTTGTCCGAAGGCAAAGAATAAATAAAAGATGATAAATAGCAGTGAGTTGAGCTCGCCGGGATAAAGGCTGTAGCAGAGCACTGAAAGAAGTATGGATAAATTCCCGATGAGAATGGGGCGTTTGGCACCGAATTTATCTAGCAGGCGGCCGCTTATAGGAGCAAGAGCTGCGCCTAAAAGGCAGCCCGGAAGCAGCAGGCAGCCTGCTGTGAAGGCATCTGTATGCGACACCAATTGAGCGTAGTTGGGAATTAAAAAGCCTAGGCCCAGGCAGATAAAGCCGACCAAAAGCAGGCTGATGGTGCTGAGGGTGTAGGCGCTGTAATGGAAAATTTCTACGCGTAACAGGGGAGAGCTGCTTTTGCGTGACAAACGATAAAATAATGTCAGCGCAGTCAGGCATACGGCAAAGAGCAGTAAAACCTCTGCACTGAGCCAGCCGTAGGAGGCTGCCAGGGTGGTAGCGAAGATGAGGCTGGCAAAGCCAATAACGAGCAGGACGTAAAGACCTGGGTTGAAGCGTGAAGGCTGCAGAGCACCTGCCTGACGGATGCTGGAAAGACCTAGCACTGCAGAAAGCGCAAGACAGGGCAGCAGGCTGACAAAAATCATGCGCCAGCCAAAGTAGCTGACGATGAGACCGCCAAGAGAAGGACCGACAGCAGGAGCCATAGCGGTGATGAGCGAGGCTACGCCGATCATGAAGCCAAGTCGTTCGCCGGGAACCTGCTCTAGGATGATGTTGAACATCATAGGCAGGGCAATGCCTGTGCCAATTCCCTGCAGGATGCGGGCAAAGAGCAGGGCAGAAAAGCAGGGTGACCAGGCAGCCAGCAGCGTGCCTGCTAAAAAGCTGCTGATGGCAGTGGTAAACAGTGTGCGGGTTGCAAAGGTGCGCTTTAAGTAAGCCGACGCAGGAATGATGAGCGCCAGCACTAGCAGGTAACCGGTAGTTATCCATTGTACGAGCGAGGTGCCGATATTAAATTCGTGCATGAGCGTAGGAAAGGTAACGTTCATAGCAGTTTCTACAACAACGCCACTAAAGGACATAATGCCCGCGGCGATAATAGATAGTAAAAGACGCGTGTCCAGCACGCGTTCGGTTTGCTGCTTTTCAGGCATTTTTTCTATCCTCCTTGCTTGAAATTTGCGGTGCCTCGCCAATGAGCTGCGGACGGGTGTTGCTCATGATGGCGTACAGCTTGGCAATAGTGGCGGCGGTGGTGGCGATATCACTTTCGCTGATATCTGTTAGCTGCGTTGCCAGCCAGCTGTGATATTGGTTGATATAGTAGGCGTGCAGGCGCTGTCCTGCTGCGGTAAGCTGCAGGCGTACAATGCGTCCGTCCGCAGCGTCGGCGATTTTTTGCACGCTGCCTATTGTCTCCAGCTCACGCACCAGGCGGGTGATGCCGGGGCGGGTTACCTGCATGGTGGTTGCAATGTCGCTCACCTTGACGCCTGTGCCGTGCTGCGACAGCATGTAAATGCAGTCCAGCACCTTGAGGTTGGCAGGCGTCAGTCCTGGCGGCAGCGGCGGCTGCAGCTCGGTGACGCGTTTGGCCTCGTGGCAGGCTGTAAGCAGCTGCTTTATAGTTGCTAGTGGTAGTGTATTAGTCATAGCGTTATGCTCCTTCAAAGAAATATAATTATCAAAAGTAATTATCTTAGGTAATTATAAAGACGCGTGAGAAAATTGTCAAGTAAAAGTATGCAATTTGTTGGCACATCAAAAAGCGCTCTGCCCATACAGGGAAGAACGCTTTTGGCCTAATATATACTGCTCTATGTTTTATCTTAAATCTCGTCCTCATCCATGATGCCAAGCTTACGCTTCCAGTAGCGTGAATAGATGGCGCCCAGTGGATTGTGGGCAAGCAGACGATCCTTTACTACCAGATTGGTTACGGGACCGGCGGCGTTCATGTTAAAAATAGCATCGTGACCTACGCACAATCCAGCAGAAATATACAGCTCCACCCCCTTTTCTGCCAGAAATTTTGCCTGGAACTTGGGGTTGCACATGGCTTCGTGTTCAAGCTCGGGCTTTACCTGCTTTAGGTTAAGCTCTTTTTTTGGAAAGCTGCAGTTTTTGCAGCATACACTGTAAAATTCAAAGCCCTGCTGCGTAAAATATTTGGCAATGTAGCGTGCTTCGTCGTTCAGACCGATACAAAAGGACATACCCAGCTTTTTGTAGCCCATGGCCTTGGCGAATTCGGCAGTTTCCTGCAAACGGCAGACGTTGCTGTAAAAGGTACCCTCCACATAGGCTGCCGCCTGCATAATTTTCAGCTCCTCGTCGGTGTAGGCGGCGCGCACGTCCTCTAGCGGCGTGCCGGTGCAGTTAACGCCCTTGGTGTAGCAGGCGTGGGTGGGACAGTTGGCACAATCACATTTCATGGCATATTCCTCCTTCAGCTATATCAGCTTTAAGCATATTGTAGCACGCTGGCGGCATAAGAGACAATCACTAGTAAAATTATAAGTGTTATCTTGCCGTGACACACTTTCTTTACCTGTACAAGATTGATTTTAGCAGGTCAGATATTATATAATATCGGTGAATTATGAGTTGATATAGAAGAAAACCAAGAAATATTAATAATAGCGGAGGTGAATAGCAGGTGATTTATACAGTAACCTTTAATCCCTCGTTGGATTATGTGGTGCAGTCAGACGGTTTTGCCGTGGGTGCTATCAACCGCACGCAGTCGGAATGCATTTATCCTGGCGGTAAGGGGATAAACGTGTCGCTGGTGCTGCAAAACCTGGGGATGACATCCGTCATGCTAGGCTTTGTGGCCGGCTTTAGCGGCGAAGAGCTTAAGCGTTTAGTGACGTTGCAGGGAGCAGGTCATAGCTTTATCAGCCTGAGCAGTGGCTATACACGTATTAATGTAAAAATAGCAGGCTCGCCCGAAACGGCGCTTAATGGACGGGGGCCTGAGATTGGAGCGCTGCAGCTGGCGCAGCTGTTTGAGCAGCTGCAAAAATTGCAAGCGACTGACGTGCTGGTTTTGGCAGGCAGTATCCCGGCGGATCTGCCCAAGGATATTTATGAGCAGATTATGCGCCTGGTGGCTGGCAAGGGCGTGCGCACGGTGGTGGATGCTACAGGTGAGCTGGTGCTGAAGGTGCTGGCCTATCATCCCTTCCTCATCAAGCCTAACCACGAGGAGCTGGGGGAATTTTTTAACCTGCCGCCGCTAAAAACTACAAAGGATATTGTAGCTGCGGCACGCCGCCTGCAGGCTATGGGCGCGCGCAACGTGCTGGTATCGCGCGGAGCGGATGGTGCAATTTTGCTTGATGAAGCAGGAGCGTTGCATTGCTGCGCGTCACCGTCAGGGTGCCTGGTGAATTCGGTAGGCGCAGGTGACAGCATGGTGGCAGGCTTTTTAGCAGGCTATTTAAAGACAGGCGATTATGCGCGGGCCTTGCAGCTGGGTGTGGCTGCAGGCAGCGCCAGTGCCTTTAAGGACTGGCTGGCAACGCAGGATGATATCGACAGGCTGCTGGCGCAGATGGCGGCTGATAATTTGCTAAAGGGGGAATAGTATGAGGATAGTCGATTTACTGAAGGTGGAAAGCATTGACCTAGCAGTACAGGTGGCTGATAAGCCTGCCGCTTTGGATAAATTAGTATCGCTGATGGCGGCAGGCGGTAATTTGGCTGATACCGCAAAATATAAAAGCTGCGTGCTGGCGCGTGAGGCCGAGGGCAGTACAGGCATTGGCGAAGGCATTGCCATTCCCCATGCTAAGACGGACGCAGTACGCGCTCCCGGTCTTGCGGCTATGGTAGTGCCGCAGGGTGTGGATTTTGATAGCCTGGATGGCGAGCCTGCGAAGCTATTTTTTTTGATTGCTGCACCTGATACTGAAGATAACGTGCATCTGGATGTTCTCAGCCGACTTAGTATGCTATTGATGGACGATGATTTTCGCGCAGAGCTTTTGGCGGCGCAGGATGCTAAGACGTTTTTGCAGGTTATAGATAAATATGAGGCAGCCAAGCTGACCGAGGAGGAAGAGCCTGCTGAGACAGCTGAAGAGCTGCAGCAGACAGAGCAAAGACTGGTGCTGGCTGTTACTGCCTGCCCGACAGGTATCGCTCATACCTATATGGCGGCAGAGGCGCTGCAGGAGATGGGCGATAAGCTGGGCATCGCAATGAAGGTGGAAACCAACGGTAGCGGCGGCGTTAAAAACAAGCTGACAGCTGCTGATATTGCCAAGGCTGAGGGCATCGTCGTGGCAGCAGATAAAAACGTGCCTGTAGAGCGTTTTGCCGGTAAGCCTGTCCTTTTTGTGAAGGTGGCTGATGGTATTAATAAGCCCAAGGAGCTGATAGAGGAAATTTTGGGCGGCAACGTGCCTGTGTACAGCGGCAAGGGTGAAGCTTCTGTAGCTGCTCCTGAAGAAGCTTCCGGGGAAAGCTTAGGTAGGCAGACCTATAAGCATTTGATGAACGGCGTATCGCATATGCTGCCCTTTGTTATTGGTGGTGGTATTCTCATCGCGCTGGCCTTTTTGCTGGATATGGAATATGCCGGTACGGCGCAGTTTGGCAGCGGTACGCCCTTGGCAGCCTTTTTCAAAAACATTGGCGGTTTGGCCTTTGGTATGATGATGCCGATTTTGGCAGGCTATATTGCTATGAGTATTGGCGAGCGTCCGGCACTCATGCCCGGCATCGTGGGCGGCTTTATTGCAGCTAGCGGTGGCAGCGGTTTCTTTGGCGCTCTTTTTGCAGGCTTTATCGCTGGTTATCTTATCATCGCAATGCGTAAGCTTTTTGCGGCCTTGCCCAATAGCTTGGAGGGATTGAAGCCGATTTTACTGTATCCGGTTATCGGCCTTTTACTTATAGGCATTATTATGACCTACATCATTAATCCGCCGACTGCGGCCTTCAACCAATGGTTGGCAGCTGCGCTGGCTGGTATGAGTACAACCAGTAAAATTTTGCTGGGTTTTGTGCTTGGCGGCATGATGTCTATCGACTTTGGTGGTCCGCTGAATAAAGCAGCCTATGTCTTTGGTACGGCATCGCTGGCAGCAGCAGATGGCAGTGCGGTGAGCAGTAGCATTATGGCCTCTGTTATGATTGGTGGTATGGTGCCTCCTATCGCCATAGCGCTGTGCACATTGCTCTTTAAGCACAAATTTACTGCTAAGGAACGCCAGTCCGGCCTGACTAACTTTATTATGGGACTTTCGTTTATTACCGAGGGAGCAATTCCGTTTGCAGCCAGTGACCCCTTGCGCGTCATTCCTACCTGCGCTATTGGCAGCGCGGTGGCCGGCGCGCTTTCGGCCGCCTTTGGCTGTAGTGTGCCGGCACCTCACGGCGGCGTATTTGTTTTTGGCGTGGTGCAAAACTGGCCGATGTATTTTGTGGCATTAGCAGTCGGCAGCATCCTGAGTGCTGTGCTTTTGGGTTTACTCAAGAAAACTGTTAACGAAGAATAAGGAGGAATATATTATGAAACAATTTACTTATGTTATTACTGATCCCGCTGGTATCCATGCCCGTCCTGCAGGACTTTTAGTGAAGGAGGCTGCTAAATTTTCCAGCAGCACCAGCATTGCCAAGGGCAGCAAAAAGGGCGATTTAAAGCGCATCTTTGGCGTTATGGCACTGGGAGTGAAAAAAGGTGAGGAAGTAACTATTACCTGTGAAGGTGCGGACGAAGAGGCAGCAGCTGCTGCTTTGGAGGCCTTCTTTAAGGCTAACTTGTAATTACTGTAGATTGTGAGGTAACGATATGCTTTCACTAAAAGGTAAGGGCGTTTGCGGCGGTGTGACGCTGGGAACATTGGCAGTCTTGCGTCGCAGTGCGGCAGAGGTTAAGCGCCGCAAGGTTATTAATGCTGAGGCAGAGGTGGAGCGTTTTCAAAAGGCGCGCCAGGAGGCCATTGCGCAGCTGGCAGCCTTGTACGACAAGGCCGTGATAGATGTAGGCAGAGATAATGCCGCTATTTTTGAAATCCACCAGATGATGCTTGAGGATTTAGATTACATTGAATCTATAGAGGGTATCATCCGTACGCAGAGCGTTAATGCAGAATACGCAGTGCAGGCGACGGCAGCAAATTTTGCAGAAATTTTTTCCTCTATGGAAGACGATTATATGCGTGGCCGTGCGGCCGATGTCAAGGATATATCTAATAAGGTTTTGGTGTGCCTGGGGCAAGCAGGCAGTACCTGGGAAAAGGGTGAGGGCAAGTATGTTTTAGCTGCTGATGACCTGGCTCCGAGTGAGACGGTACAGCTGGATAAATCGCGCGTGCTTGGCTTTGTTACGGCAGCAGGCAGTGTCAACTCCCATACCGCTATTTTGGCAAGAACGATAGGTATTCCTGCTGTAGTTAGTACCGGTGCAGCTATTGGTGACGAATATGATGGCAAAACCGTTGCTGTAGATGGCTATACAGGTGAGGTT
This sequence comes from Segatella copri, assembly GCA_963597755.1. Lineage (GTDB taxonomy): Bacteria > Bacillota > Negativicutes > Acidaminococcales > Acidaminococcaceae > Phascolarctobacterium_A. The sequence goes on along the minus strand of CAVBQX010000025.1, from coordinate 9,878 downwards.
TTTGTGGATCCTGACGAGCAGACAATTGCGCGTATACAAAAAAAGATTGCTGATGATGAGCAGCACAAAAAGCTATTAGAGGAGCTTAAGGGTAAAAAGAGCATCACCGGCGGTGGCCAACAGGTGCATGTTTATGCCAATATTGGCAGTACCGGTGATCTGGCGAGCGTTCTGGCTAACGACGCCGAAGGTGTAGGCCTGTTCCGCAGCGAATTTTTGTACCTGGAAAGCAGCGATTATCCTACCGAGGAACAGCAGCTGGAAAAATACAAGCTTGCTGCCGAAACGATGGCAGGTAAGCGTGTTATTATCCGTACCTTAGATATTGGCGCAGATAAGCAGGCTGCTTATTTTGAACTGCCCAAGGAAGAAAATCCTGCTTTGGGCTACCGCGCGATCCGTATCTGCTTAGAAAGACAGCAGCTGTTTGCTACGCAGCTGCGCGCTATCTGCCGTGCTTCTGCTTATGGCAAGGTAGCAGTGATGTTTCCGATGATTATCAGCGTTGACGAGGTGCGTCGTGCACGCGCCATTCTGCGTGAGGTGCAGGCAGAGCTGAAATATGCAGGCGTACCCTTTGACCCCAAAATGGAAGTGGGCATTATGATAGAAACTCCTGCTGCGGCGCTCATTGCTGCTGACTTGGCTAAGGAGGTTGATTTCTTTAGCATTGGCACCAACGATCTGAGCCAGTACACACTGGCGATTGACCGCCAGAACCAAACGCTGGAGCCGTTTTTTGACGCACATCATCCGGCTGTTTTGCGCTTGATTCAAATGACGGCAGATGCTGCTCATGCAGCCGGCATCTGGTGTGGTATCTGCGGTGAGCTGGGCGCAGATTTGTCGTTGACCGAGACCTTTGTGCGTATGGGGATCGATGAGCTATCGGTGAGTCCGGCGTGCATATTGCCGCTACGCAAAAAAATTCGCACTCTGTAACCATTGCACAGAAAAATTATCGACAAAAGCTTGCAAAGCACTGTAACAGATGATATAATTATTAAGCTTGTATATATTATATATACTTCTTCTGCTCCCACATAAGAGGGGAGCCAAAGTCCAAAGGAGGAGGTGATTTCGTGAACGCATACGAAGTCATGTACATCGTTAAACCCGTTGAAGAGGAAGCTTTCGAGGCAGTTGTTGCTAAGTTTGAAAAGCTGATCGCTGCAAACGGTGGTAATGTAGAAAAAACCGATCGTTGGGGCAAAAAACGCCTTGCTTATGAGATTCAGGACCTGAATGAAGGTATCTATGTTCTCGTAACCTTCCAGGCTGAAGCCGCTGCTGTTAAAGAACTTGATCGTGTTATGAAAATTACCGATGAAGTACTGCGCCATATGATTATCAGAAAGGGTGAATAATCATGAATAAGATTATTCTTTTAGGCAGACTTACCAGAGATCCGGAAGTGCGTTATACGTCTACCGGTAAGGTTGTTTGTCAGTTTACTCTTGCAGTAGACAGACCTTTTGCCAATCAGGAAGGCCAGAGAGAAGCCGATTTTATCCCTGTAATCATTTGGGGTAAACAAGGCGAGACATGCGGTAACAGTCTCACAAAGGGGCAGCGCGCGCTGGTAGAAGGCCGCCTGCAAATCCGTAGCTATGATGCAAAGGATGGCACTAAACGTTATGTCGCCGAGGTAATTGCTGACCGCTTTGAGTTCATTGAGCGCAAGGCTGATAGTATTGCCGCACATAGTAATGCTGTACGTCCGACCAATGCTGCACCGGCGCCAAACGGTGGCATGGAGGATATGGGCAAAGCGGTTCCCTTTGATGAGGAAATTCCATTCTAATTTAAGGGAGGTTATGCAATGAAACGTGAAAGAGGCAGAAGACCCAGAAGAAAAGTATGCAGCTTCTGTGTTGATAAAGTAGAAGAAATCGATTATAAGGATGCTTCTAAGCTGAAACGCTACATCACCGAGCGCGGCAAGATTTTACCGCGTCGTATTTCCGGTACCTGCGCTAAGCACCAACGCCAACTGACCGTAGCAATCAAACGCGCTCGCTGCGTTGCTTTGCTGCCGTTTACCTGCGAATAAGGCTTAGGCAACATACTAAAGTGAACAATCCCGCAACCGTCAGGTTGCGGGATTTTCTTTATATCTGTATAATTGTGATTTTTTTTTGACATTCAACCAGCAATCTGTCTAGCATGCTATAATGTAAATATATAAGATTGAAGAGGTGAACTTGATGAGAAAATCTCTATCCGTATTACTATTAACATTTTTGTTTACAGTTATGTGTGCTGCAGCAGCCCTTGCCTACAATCCCGGCCAGCGCACCTACCAGCTTTTAGGACATACCCTAAACAGTGACAAGCATCCTGTACATCTAGTGGTTACGCAAACCATTGATATGCGTGATGTGCTCACTGCTGAGGCGTATGCCAAGCTGACACCGGCACAGCAAAAAATTGTCAACCGCACTGAATATAACGAAGCTAAGGGTATTAACGCCGAACGCATCACCAAAACAGATGGTGAAGGCAAGGTAATTAAGGATACTGTCAGCTTTGTACGTGGCGGCTATTGGTATACTATTGATTATGCTAATAAAACCTATGACCGCATTCCTGAGCTGCCTGGAATGAGCATGGCCTTTGCAGAGACGTTGGTGAGCTGGTTCAATAACCGTCCTGAGGGCGGCAACGACGTTGTTACCGGCTGGGATTATGACAAAATGACTAAGGGAACTAATACCCTCAGCTTTTATTACGAAAAGGACACTGCCAATTGGAAGGGATACGAGGTAAGCTACCTGCCCATGTTTAACGTGGTGGAGGTATCTGACCAGGTAGATACAGAAACAGCTTTTGCCCTGCCGCCTGCCGATTTCAAGCAGGTTGCTGATCCCGCAATGCGAAACTATGCTAACCGTTTAATGCAACATAAATAATTTTGGGGTTTAAGAAAGGGTGACTAAGATGATGAAAAAATTTATTCTTTTAGTAACTGCCTTGGCTATTATGGCTGTTAGCGCTGTGGCTATGGCTGCTCCTGCTAAAAACAGCCAGCAAAGCGTTATTGCCGCTGCCCGTGCTGAAGTACCTGCTGCCGCAGTGATGTATGGTTATAAGGAGGACGGTGATAAAACCGTGCTCAACTTCCGCGACAACGATAATTATCTGGAATATGAGGTAGAGGTTATCACTGCAACTGCCAAGGTAAAGGAAGTAGAAATTAAGGGCAGTAATATCGCCGGCAGCACTACGATCGCTAAAACTGCCGAGGATATCAAGGCCATCATTTTGGAAGCATATCCTGATGCGCAAAATATTGTGATTGAAACCGAAAAGGAAGGTAACAATACCTATTACGAAGCAAAGTTCACCACTCCGAAATACAAAAAAGTAGAAGCTAAGCTGAACCCCGTTACCGGTGCTTTTGCTGAAAGGGAATTGGAGTTTTTCTAAATTTATTGTATAGCTATTGCGTTAGCGATTAGAGAGGCGGCCTGTATGGCCGTCTCTTTTTTGTTGCATACGACAGGAGATTATTGTAAAATATATTAGATATAGAGTTTTAAGCACACTAATATATAGACGAGGAGCGATTTTAAGTGAGTACAAATTTAGAGGTTGGTATCGTAGGCCTGCCAAACGTGGGCAAAAGTACCCTTTTTAATGCTATTACCAAGGCTGGTGCCGAAGCTGCTAATTACCCCTTCTGCACTATTGAACCTAATGTAGGCGTAGTTGATGTTCCGGACAAGCGTTTGGACGTGTTGAGCGAAATGTTTAAGTCGCGCAAGATTGTGCCTGCAGCTATGCGCTTTGTAGATATTGCCGGCCTGGTTAAGGGCGCCAGCAAGGGCGAGGGCCTGGGCAACAAGTTTTTGTCGCACATCCGCGAGGTGGATGCTGTAGCTGAGGTTGTACGCTGCTTTGAGGATGGCAACATTACCCATGTGGAGGGCAGCATTGATCCCCTGCGTGATATTGAAATCATCAACACCGAGCTGTGCCTGGCAGATATGGAAACTGTAGAAAAGCGTCAGGAGCGCCTGGTGAAGCTGGCTAAGACCGGTGATAAAAAGGTTAAGCTGGAGCAGGCTGTTATGGAAAAGGTTATGGCAGGTCTGTCGGATGTTGTGCCGGCACGTCGTTTGGGCCTGACGGACGAGGAAAAGGAGTTTTTGGGCGAGCTGCATCTTTTGACCATGAAGCCGGTGCTGTATGTTACCAACGTGGCAGAGGGTGAGGTAGCTGATACGTCTGCCAACGTGCATGTACAGGCTGTCAAAAAGTATGCTGCTGAGGAAGGCTCCGAGGTTATTATCGTTTCGGCTAAAATGGAAAGCGATATTGCCGAGCTGCCTGAGGATGAGGCCAGGGAATACCTGGAGATGGCAGGACTTGAGGAAACAGGCCTGGACCGTTTGATTAAGGCTGGCTTTAAGCTTTTGGGACTTATGACCTTCCTTACTGCGGGCGAAATTGAATCGCGTGCCTGGACGATTAAGCAGGATACTAAGGCACCGCAGGCAGCAGGCAAAATCCATACTGATTTTGAACGTGGCTTTATCCGTGCCGAGATTGTGTCGTATGATGATTTGGTTGCCTGTGGCAGCAAGGCGGCAGCGCGCGAAAAGGGTTTGGTGCGCCTGGAGGGCAAGGATTACGTAATGCAGGACGGAGACGTGGTTGAGTTCCGCTTTAATGTGTAAAATTTTATAAGCTTTCATAATGACGCAGGCGGCATAAGTAGCCTGCGTTTTTTGCTGCGTGGGAATATGCTATAATGGGGTAGTGTTGCTCGTATTGCTTACCTATCGCTAACTGTCTTGTAATTTTTGTGTTAATTAATAAAAATCGTTCCTACCCCCGTTGATTTTTCGTTTCAATTTGATACAATATAATTTACGGAAGGATGAGAGATTAAATGATATTTGATACACATATGCACTGCGATTATTCGTGTGATAGCGAGATGACCTTTACTGATGCCATTACTGCTGCTGCGGCGCAGGGGATCGGTATGACGGTTACAGAGCATTGGGATTATGATTATCCCACAAATCCGCAGGCGTTTACCTTTGATATAGATGAATATTTTGCCCGCTTTAAACCCTTGTGTAACGATAAGGTGCTCATTGGCATAGAAATTGGCATGCAGACACATACTGCCAGCGAGGACACCAAGGTAGCACAGGCGCATGCCTTTGATTATGTGCTGGCGTCCATTCACTGCATTGGTGGTCGCGATTTATACGAGCCTACCTGTTATGAGGGACGTACACGTCAGCAGATTGTTGAGGAGTTTTTGCACGACAGCATTACCTGCCTGGAGCAAAAGCGCGACTTTGATGCCTTTGCCCATATCGATTATATCTGCCGTTATTGGCCGTATGAGGGCGCAGAGCGTGAGCTGCACTTGGAGGATGCGCCAGAGCAATTTGACAGGCTGCTGCAGCTTTTAGTTGAACAAAATAAGCCGATTGAGATAAATACACGCCGCTTAGATGATGCTGCGGCAGTGGCAGGATTGTTGCCCATATATAAGCGTTACCGCGAGCTTGGCGGCAGCTATTGCACCATTGGCAGTGATGCGCACTATGCCGAGCATGTTGGCCGCCGCCTGCAGCCTGCCTTGGAGCTGGCGCGTCAGGCAGGGCTTACACCTGTATATTTTAAGGCGAGAAAGATGCAGATTATGGAGGGGTTATAATGAGATGCGTACGTTTTGAGGATCCCAGAACGGGTCACCAGCGCATAGGTTATATTGATGGTGACGTTATCCGCTGCGTATATGGCACGTTGGAGACATATTGGCAGATTACTGATGAGACCTATGATTTGGAAGATGTGCAGCTTTTGGCTCCCTGTGTACCTAAGCAGATTATCTGCGTAAGCTTTAACTTTAAAAAGCACGCTGCAGAATTTGGTGTAGAAATTCCGCAGGAGCCTAGTATTTTTTCTAAGGCAGCGCACACTGTTATCGGCCCGGATGCTAACATCATCTGGCCCAGGCAGGTAGAGGAGCTGGCCTTTGGCGTCGAGCTTGGCATCGTCATCAAAAAGAAGATGAAAAACGTAAAGGCCAAGGATGTGCCTAAATATATTTTGGGCTACACCTGCGCTAATGATATTACGGCGCATGACCTGCAGCGTAAGGAGCGTCAATGGCTGCGCTGCAAATCGTTTGATACCTTCTGTCCTTTAGGGCCGTGGCTGGAAACTGACCTGGATCCCAGCGATTTATCCTTGAAATCATATGTTAACGGCGTGCTGCAGCAAAATGCGCGCACCAGCAATATGGTTTATAATCCTTATGAGATTTTGAGCTATATTTCGCAAAGCTTTACGCTTGATGCAGGCGACCTGGTGCTTACGGGTACACCTGTTGGCAGCGGTCTTTTGAATGAGGGCGATGAGGTTACGGTAGAAATTGAAGGCATTGGCAGCATCACCAACAGGGTGATTATGGAATAATGGTTATGTAGGCGAGGCGCATGTGAAAACATGCGTCTTGTATATTTTTGGTGTTTGTGATATATTTGACTTGTGAGTCAACGAAATATTTGGTACTAAAGTGATGGACTGAAGCTATTGCTATATTGGTATTAGAGGAGGTTCTTTTTTTATGCTAAAGAATATGACAGAGGGCGCACCCTTAAAGCTGATTATTCCCTTTATGGTGCCGCTTTTGGTAGGTAACGTTTTTCAGCAGCTGTATAATATTGCTGATATCATCATCGTCGGGAGAACGATTGGCGTAAATGCTCTTGCTGCTGTGGGCGCGGTGTCACCGCTGTTTATGCTTACGCTGGTGCTCACAGTTGGTCTTAGCAACGGCTTTACGGTTGTCACCGGCCAGCGCTATGGCGCGCAGGATATGGCAGGTATGAGGCGCAGCATCTGTACCTGCATTGTGCTGAGCGTCTTTTTTGTGGTGCTCATTATGGCAGGCATGCATCTTATTATGGATCCTATGCTGGTGCTGATGAATATACCGCAGGAGCTGTTGGCAGACGCTTACGCCTATGTGATAATTATTGTGGACGGCCTTTTGGCAATGATGGCCTACAATCTTTTGAGCGGTATTATGCGTTCGTTGGGTGACAGTAAGACACCCTTGTATTTTTTGATTATATCCAGTATCGCTAACGTTGTGTTAGCATTAGTCTTTATCATCTACTTTGGCTGGGGTGTGCCTGGCAGCGCTTTTGCGCTGGTTATTGCGCAGGCGTTTTCGGCGGTGCTGTGCGTGGCTTATATTTACAAGCGCTTTCCGCAGCTGCACATCCATCGCAGTGACCTGCGTCTTGACTGGCCTGAAATCTGGGAGCATCTGCGTATGGGTATGCCTATGGCGGTGCAGTTTTCTGTGCTGGGTTTGGGTATCATCATTTTGCAGTCGGTGTGCAACAAGTTTGGTAGCGAGCAGATTGCAGGCTTCACTACAGCTGTGCGCGTGGAGCAGCTGGCGCTGCAGCCAATGATTTCCTTTGGCATTGCTGTGGCGGTGTTTACGGCGCAAAACTTCGGCGCACGCCGCTTTGACCGCATCCGTGCTGCTGTGCGCAGCTGTTCTAAGCTCACTTTGGCGTTTAGCATTTTTGCTGCGGTGGTTATCTTCATCTTTGGCGAGGAGATTATTGGTATTTTCTTGGATAATCCGTCGCCTGCGGTTATGGAAGCGGCGCATCTGTATATTTTGTATACTGTGCCTGTGTACTTTTTCCTCAGCCAGATTTTTATCTACCGTAATTCCTGCCAGGGCATGGGCGTGGGCATGATCCCTATGCTGTCGGGTGTGGTGGAGCTGATTATGCGCTCTATTGCCGCTGTTTATCTCAGCGGCCCCTATGGGTATGTAGGCATTTGCTTGGCAGAGCCTATTGCCTGGATAAGCTGTTCCATTTTCGTTTTTGCGGCCTACCATTATTTTATCCGCCTGCTGGAAAAGAAATATACCGCAATTGAATAAAGTGTAAAATGCAAGGCTCCTGCTGCCCACAATAAATGGGTAGCAGGAGCCTTGCTGTGCTTTATTATGAAAAGGTGGTAAGCGTTAATTATCTGCCGCGCTGTGCGACGTCTTCATCTACAAGCTTGCGGTGCTTGGCAAAGGCGGCATCAAAGTCATCTTCGGCGTCTGCGTCAAGCATGGCATTGCTCATCATTGCAAAATTACAGCCCACGCCTATGCTGTCGGCCTTAAAGTTTACAGCACGTTCTTCTTTGATGCCAAAGCTTGCTGCTTCGGCTGCAGCGTCAATATTGGCACCCAAAAAGACAAACTCCCAGCCGTCCTTTGCCTGACGTTTTTCTATCATCTGCTTCACCTTTTTGTAGGTGTAAAGCTTGCTGCTGTTTTCGTAGCCGTCAGTAATAATAACGACGATGGTTTTCTTAGGCTGCGCCTGCTTGGGCAGCTTTTTGTGTAAGCTGTGGATGTGCTTAACAGCGCCGCCGACTGCGTCCAAAAGGGCGGTGCAGCCACGTGTTTGGTAATCCTTGGCGGTGAGCGGTTTAATTTTGTCGATAGCAATGCGGTCGTGCAGAACCTTGATTTCGTGGTCGAAAAGTACGGTGGAAATCACTGCTGCCGCCCCTGCCTCCATTTGGCTTTGCAAAAAGCCGTTGTAGCCGCCGATGGTATCGCCCTCTAAGCCGCTCATAGAGCCGCTGCGATCTAAAATAAAGATAATTTCGTTGTAGTCAGTTTGGCTTGTGGTGCTCATGCTGCCATCCTCCTTAGCTTTGATGGCTTTATTATAGCAGGCGCTGGCAGGCATTTGGTCGCTGCACAAGCGACATCGTTACAGCGTGGTGTGAGCGTATTGATAAAGCAGCTCGTTGACCGTCATCAGCTCATAAACTGGCTTGGTAAAGCAAAACTTGATTATGGTATCAGCCTTGTCGTTGGGGGAAAGGGCATATTCAGCATAGCGCAAAAGATCGATGGCTTCATCCAGGTTTAGCTTCAGGGCAAGCGCCAGGGAGATAACAGTTTTCTTGCTGGGATGATAATCCTTTTTGCGCAGTTTGGAAAACAGCTTGCGGTCGATGTTGGCGCGCTTGTACACGTCAACATCCTCCAATCCCCGTTGGTCGATAAGGTGAAAGAGCTTAGTCGAAAAGGTGTCGCTGTCAGGCTCAGGAATAAATTCCGGCCAGGTATCTTCTAATAACAGTTCATCGCTTGGCTCAATGCTGCTGCCTTTGCTATCTATTGTGGGAGCACCAAGGCAGTAGCAAAGCTCTTGTGTATCTATATAATTATCTTCCAGGTAAGCCTCTAAGGCATGGCATAATTTTGCATCTAACATAGGTAGGCTCCTTTCAATGGTGTTTGCTTATAGTTTAGCAGATGTGGGTAAGAATGTATAGACTGAGTCAGGAAGCTGTTTTTTAGATAAAACTATTATACAAAGCAGTGAATATTGCAGGTGTTGCGTTGCGTTAGCAAGCAGTGATAAAATTAACATATATCGACATGGGAGGATAGCGGCATGAACATTACAGGCTTGGATCATTTGGTTATTACAACGCAGGATATAGATAAGTGCGTCGCCTTTTACGAGGGCGTTTTGGGACTGCGGCATGAGGTGGAAAATGGCAAGCATGCTTTTTATTTTGGCAGGCAAAAAATCAATATCCATACACATCCGGCAGAATTTTTGCCAGCTGCGGCATATCCGACGTACGGCAGTCAGGATTTGTGCCTGCTGGCAGAGGGAGATATAGACGCAATTAAAAGTGAGCTGGAAGCTAAAGGCTACCCAATTGAGGAGGGAGTAGTGCTGCGTCATGGCGCGCTTGGCGAAATGCACAGCATTTATCTGCGGGATGCAGATGGTAATTTAATAGAGATTGCGGTGTATGGGTAATGGTGTTTAGTGGGGCGAGGGATAGGC
>CAVBQX010000024.1:0-36329 GCA_963597755.1 Segatella copri | reverse complement strand
TTCAGATGCGGTTTAGTTCTTTCATATTTAGCTTTTGCCATTGTGAATTTCCTCCTTAAGGTTGTGTTTGTTAAAACCAGGCTTAGTTGGTGCCTTTGTTTTTAGCAACGATTGCTTCAGCAATGTTTCTAGGTACGTCTTCGTAATGGTCTACTTCCATGGAGTAGTTGCCACGGCCCTGGGTCTTGCTGCGCAGGTCGGTTGCGTAACCGAACATCTCAGCCAGGGGAACGAATGCATTGATAACCTGTGCACCATTACGTGCTTCCATGCCTTCAATGCGGCCACGGCGGGAGTTAACGTCGCCGATTACGTCGCCCATGTATTCTTCAGGAACAGTGATTTCTACTTTCATGTAAGGCTCGAGGATAACCGGGTTAGCTTTTTCGGCACCAGCCTTGAAGCCCATAGAACCGGCAATCTTAAATGCCATTTCAGAAGAGTCGACTTCATGGTAAGAACCGTCGTAAACAGTTACTGCGATGTCAACCATCGGATAGCCAGCAACTACGCCGTTCTCCATAGCTTCCTTAACACCAGCTTCGATAGGAGCGATGTATTCCTTAGGAATAGCGCCACCAACGACTTTGTTTTCGAACAGGAAGCCTTCGCCAGGCTCACGCGGGGTGATTTCCAGCCAGCAATGACCATATTGGCCTTTGCCACCAGACTGACGAACGAATTTACCTTCAGACTTAACAGCCTTGCGGATGGTTTCGCGGTAAGCAACCTGCGGGTTACCAACAGTGCAGCCTACTTTGAATTCGCGCAGCAGACGGTCAACAATGATATCCAGGTGAAGCTCGCCCATACCGGAAATAATGGTTTGGGAGGTTTCAGGATCAGTGTGAACGCGGAAGGTAGGATCTTCTTCAGCCAGTTTTTGCAGGGCGATGCCCATCTTTTCCTGGTCTGCTTTAGTTTTAGGTTCAACTGCTACGGAAATTACCGGATCAGGGAATACCATGGATTCCAGGATAATTTCGTTCTTCTCGTCGCAGAGGGTGTCGCCGGTAGTGGTGTCCTTCAGACCTACAGCAGCAGCGATATCACCAGCGTAAACCATTTCGATTTCTTCGCGGTGGTTAGCATGCATTTGCAGGATACGGCCGATACGCTCGCGTTTGCCCTTAGTAGAGTTGTATACATAAGAGCCTGCGGTCAGAGTACCGGAGTATACGCGGAAGAATGCCAGCTTACCAACAAACGGGTCAGTAGCAATTTTGAATGCCAGTGCAGCAAACGGAGCCTCGTCACTGGAAGGACGCTCGTCATCTTCACCGGTTTCAGGGTTAACGCCTTTGATAGGCGGAATATCAGTCGGAGCAGGCATGAAGTCTACAACTGCGTCCAACAGGGGCTGTACGCCTTTGTTCTTGTAAGAAGAACCGCAGCATACCGGAGTCATTTTGCAAGCGATGGTTGCTTTACGGATGCCGGCTTTGATTTCTTCCACGGTCAGCTCTTCGCCTTCCAGGTATTTCATCATCAGCTCGTCATCAGCTTCAGCAACAGCTTCAACCAGAGCTGCGCGGTATTCTTCTGCTTTTTCCTTCATGTCATCCGGAATTTCGATGAACTCTTCTTCTTTACCCAGAGCATCATCATAAACGATAGCCTGCATGTTGATCAGATCAACCATGCCGCTGAAGGTATCTTCGAAGCCGATAGGCAACATGATAGGCACTGCGTTAGCACCCAGACGATCCTTCATCATTTGGACTACGTTATAGAAGTTAGCACCGGTAATATCCATCTTGTTTACATATGCCATACGCGGTACGCTGTATTTATCAGCCTGACGCCATACGGTTTCAGACTGCGGCTCAACGCCACCCTTAGCACAGAAAACTGCAACGGAGCCATCAAGTACACGCAGGGAACGTTCAACCTCTACAGTGAAGTCAACGTGGCCCGGGGTGTCGATGATGTTGATGCGGTGCGTATCATATTGGCCTTTGGAGCCCTTCCACATTGCAGTGGTTGCAGCGGAAGTGATGGTGATACCACGCTCCTGCTCCTGAACCATCCAGTCCATGGTAGCAGCGCCTTCGTGAACTTCACCGATTTTGTGAGTTTTACCGGTGTAGAACAGAATACGTTCGGTGGTAGTAGTTTTACCAGCATCGATGTGAGCCATGATGCCGATATTTCTTGTACGCTCAAGCGGAATTAATCTGCCCACTTTTTCAAATCCTCCTCAACAAAACTGAGTCAGGCCATTACCAGCGGTAATGAGCAAATGCTTTATTTGCCTCTGCCATTTTGTGGGTATCTTCACGTTTTTTAACAGCTGCACCGGTGCCATTGGAAGCATCCATGATTTCACCAGCTACACGCTCGTACATGGTTCTTTCACCACGCAGACGGGAGTAGTTTACCAGCCAGCGGATACCCAGAGTGGTTTTGCGGTCAGCACGTACTTCTACCGGAACCTGGTAGTTAGCACCACCAACGCGGCGAGCACGAACCTCCAGCAGCGGCATTACGTTTTGCATAGCGGCATCGAATACTTCCAAAGGATCCTTGCCGGTTTTTGCACGAACCAGGTCAAATGCATCATATACAATACGCTCTGCTACGCCTTTTTTACCGTCGAGCATAATTTTATTGATAAATCTAGTTAAAAGCTTAGAACCGTACACCGGATCCGGCAGTACGTCTCTTTTAGTTACAGGGCCTTTTCTCGGCATGTGTTTCCCTCCTTAGGATTAAATCATTCTTAATGTTTTCTTGAAATTATTTCTTTGCTTTAGCACGTTTTGCACCGTACTTGGAGCGGGATTGGTTGCGGTTAGCAACACCTGCAGTATCAAGAGCACCACGAATGATATGGTAACGCACACCAGGAAGGTCCTTAACCCTTCCGCCTCTGATCAGAACAACACTGTGTTCCTGAAGATTATGGCCGATACCCGGGATGTAAGCAGTTACTTCGATGCCGTTGGTCAAACGTACACGAGCAACCTTACGAAGTGCAGAGTTAGGTTTCTTCGGGGTAGTGGTGTAAACACGAGTGCAGACGCCACGTTTTTGCGGGCATTCTTTCAATGCCGGAGCAGTAGATTTGCTTTTCAGAACCTCTCTGCCTTTGCGAACCAATTGGTTAATTGTAGGCATATCGGCACCTCCTTTCCAAACAATTAGATTTTAATGATTATAAAAACCCAGTCATTGCCAGGCCCTTATCAAGACTTAAGCACCGCAGCGGCTGCTGCCCTGACGTTAATATTGCACGCTCTGCCGATCTCTAACATCGTCTCTGTGCAGTCAACGCTTACGGAGTTCTTCTCACAAAGCTCCTTTAGCTTGGCGGTAACACGCTCATCAGCATCACTTGCGATGTAAACGATCATGACAGCTTGTCTTGCAACAGCCTTTTCTGTCTGCTTAACGCCTACAGTCCGCTCTGCAGCTTGCTTCAATGCTTCAAGTGCCATCCTGTTACCTCCTTCATCGAGCGCATAGCTCTCCTGCGATACTTGTATATTGTAACATCTCATACACATCATGTCAACACTTTTTGACATTTTTTTTGAAATTTTTAGGAGCTCTTTTTGCGCTATTAATGCGTATTTTTCTTTACACGTCACCAAGTGTTTCATGAAATGCTTACTCATATGTAAAGTACACTCTAAGCGTACTTTTGCGAAACGTTTTATATGCCATTCCATAATAAAAAAATCCCCATATAACCACATCAGTGTTATACGGGGATTTGTGGTGCTTACTCAAATTTTGTCATCCATAGGCCATGTAAATTGCAATACTCATATACTGCAATCGCCTTTTCACCCTCACCAAGGGCAAATACCGCATATGGTTTATCCTCAGGATGCAGCGCTCTTCTGTGCCCTCCAAGCGTGGTTTCCAGATAAATCCACTGGATATAGTGAGCAGCAAGCATAGGATGAGCAACGCTGCCAACTGCCACCCTCACCTCTTGGCCATCAATTTCTGCCACTGGCACATGCTTTTCTTGAGCAGCATCCACAGTATTAGGTAAAAGCTGCTCCATAGGCTCGCCACAGCAGGTCATCGGCCCATGTCCGTCCTGCAACAGCCCCACAAGATTACCACAATGCCTGCAGATAAAAAATTTGCGTTCTGTCATCATCCTCAACTCCTTTAACCTATGTAATTATAATGTTGCATAGAAGCCTCTGCCTCTAGACAACATTATATCTTATTGTCGGCTGCCGGTATATGGCTTCACAAAGACTTCTCAGTAAAGCCTTGTTCCTGTCACAAAAAAAGAGCCACCCTAAGGCGACTCTCATGATTGATTCCGAGACCTATTTTACATAGTAAACGCGGTTAGGCTTACGCGGCGCTGCAGGCGGAACATTACCATCAATGTAGCCGAGAATGCAATGACCTACACCCTCGTATTCACCCTCAATGCCCCAATCCTTCAGCATCTGCTTGCCTTCCTCGCTTTCAAATTCTTCCTTAGCGCGGTTAATCCAGCAGCTGCCAAGGCCAAGAGCATGGGCTGCCTGCATCAGGTTACCCATCACCAGGCTGCCGTCATAGGGGGTATGCTTGCTGCTTTTAGGCCCCAAGACAATTAAAACTACAGGCGCACCATAAAAGGTGTCGCTTTTAGTACCCATAATCTCCCTATTCATCATAGACAGCTTGTCACGTACTTCCTTATTCGTAACAGCAACAATGATGATTTCCTGCTTGCCGTGGCCGGTTGCAGCATAAAGACCGGCCTCAATAACCTGGTCAATAAGCTCCTGCGGCACCATATCTGCCTTATAGCGGCGGATGCTTCTGCGCTCCTTCAATGCTTCCAGTTCTGCGTTCATTTCTATCACTCCTTGTAAAATCTGCAGTAAAAAAAGTTGCACGTTAAAACTTCTTGCCATAAGCAAAATTTCCTGCCTCTAAATGCAACAAAGATGTAAATTTTTAAAAGGCCAAAGCAGACAGCAGCGCCCGCCTTGGCCTAAGCAAAAATATTTTATTTTACCAGCTCGCGCATTTCCTCTGCTGTCAGTGTAAAAATCTCCTTAACAGTGTACAGCTCCCGGCGGCCGCGGCAATCAGCAAACAGGGCCACGTCCACATCAGGAATATGGGTCATTGCCTCCTCGATGCTCTTGCCGTTTTTAGCATAGGCCTCAAAGCGCAGGACAAACTTTTTGCCTGTACCCGCAGGCACCAAAAGTGCTTCAAAATAATCGTCCTCACGCAGCACGCCCTCAAGGTTCACCTTGCCGCGCAACAGCACGTCACTATATTGCTCCTGTGGCAGATAAATACGCATATAAGCATCCAGAATCGTGCCCTCCTGCCTGCCGACGTTATCAAATGGCAGCTCCAGGGAAAAATCAATTCTGTCAGCATACACCTTATCCAGCACAGCCTTGGTACGCTGCGGTGCCAAAAGGCGCATTTTCGCATCACCCTGCACCGAAATATACACACCGACAACCAATATACCCAACACAAACAGCACTACGAGAATTTCTATAATAGTCAAAAGCATTTTGTTACCCCCTTACGCCTTGTGATAATCCTTGATAATGCAAATCGGCGTTTTTTCACTGCCGTTGCCAAAGGGATTATCAATGAGGATGGCCGACACCTTGTCGGGGTCAACGCCCTTGGACCAGCCCAAAACAGCTGCACGCTTCAAATCATTGACGTCAGCGATAGCGGCGCCGTAGCAGCCACAGGCCTTGGTAATAGCCTCAGCCACGCGCTCAGGCTCGGCGGGACCATAAACAATGTGCTTATCATATGGAGGCATAGTGCCCGTAACATCATCAATCAAGCGCGCCTGCTTGCCTGCCATGCGGTAAAACGTGCCGCTCACGCCCACGCACTTGGCAGCAAAGCCGCAGATAACGGCCCACAGCACACGCGCGCCGCCCTCGGCATCAATCAGCGCCTGCATACTGTACCAGCTGCTGATGCTGCCCTTGGCCGGAAACAGATGCGACAGCACCTTGGCCAGCGGTCCCGGATGAAACTCCTCGCAGCGCATAGCACGCCCCTGGGTAATCGCTACAACGCTTTCGGCAGTGCAGACAACGTCGTTAGGACCGATCTTATCCTTGGCATATTCTAAAATCGCATCACAGATATCATCATGATGCGTCAATATTCTTGTCGGCACAGGAACAATCTTATAGTTTTCCATACTTTCACTTCTCCTTTGCAGCCTTGTCTGCCGCATACACTTTTTGTATCTTATCGTACCATTTAGGATCAAGACGGATAATATGTCCCTCCCTGTCGGTAAACACATTACGCGTATGTCCCTCTACAGCTACCGCGCCGTCGCGCAGGCGGATCACTGTGTAATCAAACTCCATCTTGGCCTTGTTAAAGCCGCTCATTTTTACCTGCACCTCAAAATCATCGTCAAAGGTGCAGGAATTTTTATATTTTGCCTGCACCTCGGTGATAGGGAAGATAACCCCCGCATCCATCAGCTCGCCCAAAGTTATGCCGCAGGCACGCAGATAGGCCACGCGTCCCATCTCAAACCAGCGCAGGTAGTTGGCGTGGTGCACGACGCCCATCATATCTGTTTCCACAAAACGCACCTTATCACGTATTGTAATCATATATACTCCTTTTATTCCTAAGTCAGCCAACCCATAACAGGCAAAGCCATACAATCAATTTCTTATTATAACACTTTTACCCCAAAGTAACTAACAAATCTTAGCTGCCCGGCAAATTTTTCTGCTCCAGCCGCTGCTGCACCTGCTGCGTCACCAAAGCACAGATAACCGAAAATAACGGTACGCAGATAATCATTCCCAAAATGCCGCCAATACTACCTCCAATGCTCACTGCCGCCAGCACCCACAAGCCCGAAAGGCCAACCGCGCCGCCCACAATTTTGGGATAGAGCAAATCACCCTCTATGCGATGTAGCACAAAAAAGAAAATTATAAAGTAAACAACTTTTTCGGGAGCAGCCACAAAAATCAAGAAAGCACCAACCACTGCGCTGATAACTGTGCCTATAATCGGTATCAGGCTGAGCACAGCGACCAGCATCGAAATAAGCAAAGCGTACGGAAAGCCGAAGAGCGTCATACCGGCAAAATACATCACGCCAAGGCACAACGCCACCAGCAGCTGTCCGCTGACAAAGCCTGTAAAAATTTTCTCTGTCAGCTGCGCCAGCTGCAGCAGATAGTCCGCACGTCCGCGGCTGCAATAGGCATAGATAAAGCGTTTGGCGTTCATCCCCAGGCGCTGCTTATCCAATAAAATATAGATTGCAGCCACAATGCCTATAACAATATCTGCCAGCACATCCAAAGCTGAGGCAGTTGCGCTCATAGTACGCGAAAGCAGCATACTTTTATTATTTTGCAGATAATTTAATAGCGTATGATAAATATCGTTAGCCTGTGACTGTAAAAAAGCCAGCTCCTCCTGCGACAGCGGCAGCTCCTGCGACTTCACCTGCAAATACAGCTGCAGCTTCTGCCAGGCAGGCGGCAAAAGCTGCAGCACGGTTTTCATGCTGGTGCGCAGCTGCGGCACAATCGTAAACAAAATAAAAGCAAGAAATGAAAGAATAATGAGCAAGCTCAAAGCCAAGCATGCAGGTCTCTGCACCCTGCCCAGCGACGTTTTTCCTAAGAAGCGCTGCCACAGCTTTTCCAGCCGGGCCATCAGCAAATTAATAATAAAGGCCAGGCTTGCTCCTATGATAAAAGGCACAAGAATATCATAAAGCTTTAGTAAAAGCCACAGACTGACCTGATAATTCCACAAAGACCACAATAGTATAATGCTGAACGCTGCCAGCATATATAAATTTTTCTGTCGCATCATCATTCCCTCAATCCAGCACACCCACGCAGACGTAGCTGCAAATAACAAAGTATAATAAGTTTATTGTAACACACCTGCCCGCGTAAAACAAAAAACTGCGCTTTTCTTTGCATAAGTTTCACAGATGTGGTATAATTCCTTTGTTAGTTTTGCAGCTGGCAAATTGCGCCTGTAGCTCAGTGGATAGAGCAATGGTCTCCGGAACCGTGTGCGGAGGTTCGATTCCTCTCAGGCGCACCATAAAGATTAAAACCCAGGCAGCCTTTCTAGGTTGCTTGGGTTATTTTTGTTTACATAGACAGCGTGCTTAAAATTCAGCTATGAACTCGGTAAAAACACAAAAAAATAACTTAAGTGCAACCGCCTAGCGGCAGTGCCTTTTTACACTTGTAATACTACATCCAATTGCTAAAGGTAAGTTGTTCATACAGTACCTGCAGTTTATATAGCTTGCAGAAAATATCTTTCAGCCAAAGGATACCAAAACAGCCCCGGCCTCACATTAGTATGAAGCCAAGGCTGTTTTTTATGTACCTTTATAGCTGAAACTTACAATTCAATCAGAAGCTCCAATTTACATTAGCTGTAAACCTATTAGCCTTTATGCTGTCGCCCTTTTGGTATTCATAACCCAGGCCATAGGTTACGTCAGCCTTTTCAGCTTCCAGTGCCAGGCGGGCAATGTAGCTGCCACTGTCGGTCACGTCATAGCTGAAGCTGTTGCCTACGCCGCTCATGCTTACAGTTTGTGCTGCGTCAGTGTCGCCCAGGTTCCATACATAGCCAATCTCGGCAATCGGACGGATGGTCCAGCCGCCTGCTGCCACATTAGCGCTATATTTTACACCTACAGGCAGCAGCCACAGGTTCAAATCGTCGCCGTCATAGGCCATGCCGATGCTGTTGGTGTAGTTGCCGGTGCCCAGGTGCATGTAGCGCACGCCTGCATACGGAACGAACTTGCCGGCGCCTGCGGCAAAGCTCTTTTCGGCACGTACACCAATGCTGAAGGCGTCGCTCTTAGCGTCTGCGGTGAGACTAGCGCCGCTGTTGTATTGGGTGATGTCGTTTTTGCCATGCAGGTAGCTGATGTCGCCAACGATAGCGCTGTCAGCGTTTTGAATGCCGCCGTAAATGCTTGCGCCATAGTAGGTTGCATCGTTTTTGGTGCTTGCAGCCAGGGTGCTGCCGTTGATGTTGCCATCAACATAGCTCAGTGCTACGCCCACGGTAGCCTTGCCGCCATGGTACAAGTCAGCACCAACTACAACGCCGTTGAACTGTGCATCGTAGCTTGCGCCTGCGCCTGCAATATTCAGTCCGTCAATATCTTCTTTTGTGTGAATGTATTTAGCCCAGATATCGCTGTCATGGGTGCGGTCGTTAGCCAAAGACAGGTGGTCGCTGACTGCGTCCGTCATCAGGTTGCTTGCAGCGTAAGTGCCGTGTTCCACGCCTGCCAGTTCGCCCATAGAAGCTGCACTGTTGAGTGCGCTTACTTTGGCTGCATCGTCTGCATTGTAATGATCATCAGATGCATTGTTTACGAAATCAGCTGCTGCACCACCAGCAATAATTGCTGCGTCATAAACGTCGCCTGCGAAAATTGCATTACCATATGCTTCTTTGACGGAATCAGAATAAGCCGTTACGTCATATGCATCGTTCGTTTCGCTGTCTACAATATTAAATTTCAGCAATTTGTTGTTGCTGATAACATTTTCTGCTTTCCAGCCATCTTCGCTGCCAGCGATAATCTTATAGGTTTCGCCGTTCTTGGCGTTGTCGATATACAGTTTGGAAGAATCTGCAACAGTTACATAATTTGCGCCCGTGATTGCAGCAGTGTCTTTCGTTGCTGTTCCGTCAACCATCAGCAGGGAGTTTGCCGCAAAGGTTACGCTGTTGCCGTCAGGAGTATTTTCAGGAGACTTATCCTTGGAACCATCAACAGTGATAGAGCCCCATTTATTATCTTCACTGCTCAGGGTAACGTGACCCTTAATATAGGCTGCTGCGGTGATATCATCCTTGCCCCAGGTCTCACCTGCTCTGTTAAAGGCCTCGTCTGCTGCTGCCAGGTCGCTGCCCAATGCCAGCTTGGAGTTTCGGCCGACAACATAGGCGCCGTCAAGGGTGGGGTTCTCACTGTTGATAGCAAAGCCGCTGGCATCGCCAATCTTAGCATTGTCCTTCCAATCAGAATCCAGGAAGACTATGCCGCCGTTCAGCTTGGCATCTTTTACAACCACAGTGCCTGCTGCATCCTTATTGCCTACAGAAAGCACTACGCCCTGGCCGCTAGGACTGTCATAGTCATTTGTCAAGGTCAGTATGCCTGCGTTTGTATCGTCCGCACTAGCGGCAGCTACCACAGCGCCGGTAATAGCAGAGTTACCGATTATGTTTACTTTGGCGGTTTCCAAGGTTGCATCATTATTTACTGCAACGGTTGCTACCGTCAGGGTTACGGCGTCACTGACATTGGTGCTGCCATTGACAACCAGGTTGCTGCCCTCATTAACAACAACCTCACCCTTCAGGCTGTATTTTGTATCTGCAGTTGCCAAGCTGTTGCCAATAGTCAGGGTGCCTTTAGTGGCAGCATCAGTAACTACCGGAGTTGTAGTACCAACAACAACCTTAACTGCTTCGCCTGCAACCTCTTGGTCTTCACTATCTTTTACTGTGATAATGCTGCCGCCTGCACTGCCACCCAGGGTAACATTTTTGTCGTTAGTAATAACTACGCCAACGCTGGTATCAGCATCTTTCTTAACCTCCAAGGAGGCAACTGCAAATCCATTGGTAACCTGCTCGCCTACAGTTACGCCGTCAACATCGTTACCACTTAAGCTGTCAGTTGTGCCAACAAGCAAATTCTTTTCAGCTGTGGCAGTTACTTTATCTAAAGCAACATCGCTGCCATATTTTTCGGAAGCTTCTTCTACAGTAATTTTTTCCTGAACTTCTCCGGACTCCTCTTTTACCAACTCGCCAGCCATTGTAAGCTTTGTTACGCCTTGTTTTTTCAATTCACTCTGTGCGGAATCACTGTAAGATTGCGTAAACTTCTCGTCATTTAAAATCAGACTACCGCCCTTGAAATCAATGCCTTCATTTGTAATCGCACCAGACTGCTTTTGTGTTGCTGATGCAGCATTAGCATAGATTTGGTCGGACATAGTGGAGATAACGCCGTTTTTATCCAGGACGATGCCCTTAGCAGAGGTGTTAAGGGTTTCACCTTCTTCTGTCACGATACCATACATTTTGCTTTTTAAATGATTATCTGCCAGCGTACCGCCATTGATATAAATCTTACCATCATTCGTAGCAACAAAGCCTTTGCTAACAGTGTAGCTGTTTTTCTCGGCGCCATTAAATGTAATAGAAGCCTTTTCGCCATCAGCAACAATAATCTCAGTTGCCTTCACATCAGCATTATTGACAGTAATTGTTGTATCGGCATTAGCAACCATATAAGTTGTGTTAACTTTGCCACCATTGATATTAATTACACCGCCGTCTTCGGCTTCAATACCATCTTCTTTAACAGTATAGACTGCACTACCATCAGTGCTGCTAAGATTAATTGTTCCGCCTTCAGCGTAAATAGCAGTATCTGCAGTTACACCGGAATTATTAACGGTAATTACACCGTCATCAAATGCACCTAAATTAGAATTAATAGTTACTTTATCGAGTGTAACGCTAGAGCCAGAACCCTCTGCACTGATTTCAGTAGTGTATAACGCTTTATTATTACTATCATAGAAATTACCAACAGTAACACTGCCACCATTCAAAACAATTTTACTGCCACCAGAAGCTTCAATGCCACCAGTAAAATCTACACCATTGGCTTCCAATGTACTTTTATCACTAATATCAGCAGCAATATCAGCAGAAACTACAGCAGAATCTTCATCATCATGACGTTCTACTTTAAGACCACTCACAGTACCACCATTTAATGTTACATCTGCACCGCCTTCGGCAAAAATCTTGCTAAATTCAACATCACTTTCTGTAACAGTCTCTCCGTGTACATCAAGAACGTCTGCTGCCTCCGCATTCAGCACAAAGCTAGTCGCAACGCCTACTGCCAAAACAGAAAGCACAACTTTTTTTACCAGAGATTTGTCCTTATGGGTTTGCTTCACAACCAATCATCCTTTCTCTTAGCACGCACAAATTCTTCATTATTATGTGTACGCCCAAAGATATGCAGACAGCAGTTGGTATATACTATAAAACTTTGCAACTACAGTTTGTGCATATCTCTATGCTGAAATTATAACACACTATTCCCCCCCCCACAAGATTTTTATTGATTTTACACTTCATTTATGCAGTTTATGTAAAATTTTGAGGTTTGAGGAGGACCCCAAATGTTGGACACGTCAAAACGCAAAAAAGCCCAAAGCATCGTATCATCAATACATGCTTTGGGCTTTACCTATTTAGAAATGTCTACGCTTTAAGGCTCTATGAGCCGCCTTTTTAAGCTTTGCTATAGCCACATTTAGGGCACACACCGTTTTCATCCAGCGCAATGCCGCAAAGCGGGCATCTTTCCATCTGCAGATGCGGCGGAAATTCTACAGTTGCGGCATTCACACCGCTGGTAAAGGTTAATTTGACAATGTTAAGCTTGTCCTTAAGCAGATCATAAACCATCTTGATCATGCCTTCAACGGTCATGGTTTCCTTAGTCACAACCAGCCTGCACTCAGGATAAGCAACCGCCAGCTCTGTCTTAAAGGCCGGGCCTGTCATGGTATTTTGCGGTGCACCATGCCTGATGCCCTGCTTTTCATAAACCTCCAGCACCGCAGGCAGCAACGGGTCATCCTCGCGCAAAATCAACGCATGGTCAAAATTTTGCAGTACTTCCCAGGCAGTTTTCTTAATTTCGTTGCATGGGAACACCATATTTACTCCCATATTCACAGACTCCTCCACCTCAATGGTCAACACACCTGTGTGTCCGTGTAAATATTGTGCTTCACCCTTAAAGCCATAAAACCGGTGGGCATATTGAATATCAAGCGTAGTAATGCTTCTCATAATATATTCCTCCTCAAACTAACAACAAGCAAAAGCATTTACACATCACGCCAAACGTACCGGCCGGTACAATCTCAGCTCATCGGATAGTTATTTATAATTATCCTCTATTGCAATTCTATCTCATTATCCCTTAACTGTCAATCCATGCTTTAGCTTACAATAATTATAAAATTACCGGCACAATCCTAGTGCAGGCAACAAAAAAGCGAGGCAGGGGAAACTGTCTCGCTAATAAAATCTAATTTTTTTAGGGTTACCTCATCACATTTTTATGTGACATTCCTTTTTTGTTTTATATTTTCTTTTCTGCGAACGTACGTCATAATATTCCTGTGCTACCAAAGCGGTAGGCGGTTGCCCTCCTCTGAGGGCTTTGCGACTCTCCAATTGCCAGAATCCATGCTTACATGGAAATCTACAAGAAAGAGGGTGGTACCGATGAATATACTTGAAATCCTTGCACTGTTAGGCTACGGTTTAGCGTGCTTAAAATTCGGCTATGAGCTCGGTAAAAACGCAAAAAAATAACCGCCGTGTCTGCAAACCTGCGGTTATTTTTTAACTAGTAGATTCAATGGCAACCGCCTATCGGTAGCACTTTTTCCATGTTCATTGTACTACGTCTGATAGCCAAAGGCAAGTAAAACTCTCTACTACCCTTAGTCTGCCAGCACTTCTGCCTTTTTATCCAAAATGGCCTTTACGGCAGCGCAGGCCGGGCAGTCACAATACTCTGCACCTGCAGCCTTGATTTCCTTAGCATGTGCCAAAATATTTTTTGCCAGCTCCTCGCCGAACACGCCCACGCCTGCTTCACTACCGGCAAAGCCAATCAAGCCGTCAATCGGCATAATATCTGCTTCTAATTCTACAATATAGGCAGCGGTGGCAGCCTTTTCACCAGCGGTGCCCACAGCAGCCAGCCAAGCCTCGGCAGCAGCCTTTGCTTCGGCACTGCAGCTGGGTGCTGCAATCAAAGCCGCGGTTTGTTCCTTTACGTAAGCCAAAGTTTCTTGTGTCATAGTGTATACCTCCCAAAATATATCATCGATACTGCTATTATAAGTCCTAGCGCTGCTTTTGTGAAGTAAGCACTTTATTGTGCCGTGGTTACCAGGCTGATACTAAAGGCTGCTGCCCTGTTACTCGCCGCCTGCTGCCTGCTGTCGTTCCACACGCTGCATGTTACGCACCAGGCGCAGCGCGCAATAGGCAAAGGAAAGCAGCACTATCACACCACCACCAAAGCCAATGTAGGCCATAGACAGATGCGTGCTGAGCTGCCCGCCCAGGTAGCTGCCGCTGCCAATGCCCAGGTTAAAAATACCGGAGTAGATGCTCATAGCCACAGCCGACGTGCTCACAGACGTTGTACGCAGCAGCTCTGCCTGTCCCACAACGTTGAAGGCCGTGACGAAAATGCCCCAGATAGCGCACAGCGCCAGCAATACATAATGGTTGAAGCTGAGCGGATACAAAAGCAGCAGTACAACCGCCACGCCCAGCACCGTAGTGCGAAAGAAGCTATAACGGTATTTATCGTACCACTTAGAAAAGGCCATGCTGCCCAAAAGACCGGCAGCACCAAAAACGACCAAGGTAACCGTAATCCAGGCCTCGTCCATTCCGGCTACGAGCTTGAGAAAGGGTTCAATATAGCTGTAGGCCGTGTAGTAGCCTGTCGGCAGCAAAAAGCTCATCACATACAGGCCGATGAGCACGGGATTGCGCAGCAGCACAGGCAGCTGCGCCAGCGTAAAGGGTTCGCCCTCCTCCAGCTTAGGAAAAACAAAAAACATGTAGGCCAGCACCGCGAAGGCAATCACCGCGATGCACATAAACGCCATACGCCAGCCAATATACAGGCCGATGATGCGTCCTAATGGCAGGCCGACGATAATCGCGATTGCCGTACCCGTAACGATCATGCTCATGGCCAGCGCCTTAAACGGCCCGCGCACCAAGCGCACCGCGATGGGCGAGGCCACCGACCAAAAAATAGAATGGGCAAAGGCCACACCCACGCGCGAAAGCATAAGCGTCCAAAAGCCGCCGGCAAAGGCCGAGGCCACGTGCGACAAAGCAAACAGGCTGATGGTTGCCAAAAGCAGCTTGCGCAGGGGATAGCGCGAGGCCAGAATCATCAGCGGCAGGCTCATAAGCATTACGACGTAGGCGTAAATCGTTATCAGCATGCCTGCCTGCGCCTCGGTCATCGCAAAATCTGCCGCGATATCCATCAATAGTCCGATCGGCATAAACTCCGAGGTATTAAACATAAAGGCCGCCACCGTCATGCCAAGCAAGGGCAGCCATTCTTTGGTGGTAATCTTGTTTTCCATTTTACAAAGCTCCTCATTTGCATACAATAAAAAATAGCGGAGATTATTATAGCACGCTAAAATGACTGCCGCAAGCAAATAAATTGTAAATTATACTGCTTCAACAATAAGCAAAGGCCCCTGCCTCTTGGCAGGAGCCTTGCAGTATTTTAAAAGCGCAAACGCATCTGATACCAAACTGCATCACCATGCGTGGAGCCGGAAACACCTTCATCCACAAAGCCAAACTTAGCATAGTAATGCACCAGCTTATCCTTGCAGGTCAGCACCACGCCCGCACGCCCTGCCTCCCTGGCAGCAGCGACAACGCTTTCTACAAGCTTGGCGGCATAACCATGACAGCGATGCTGCGGCAGCGTATTCAGGCCAAAAATCATCTGCCATTTGCCGTCCGGATTGTGCAGGCTGGCATCCGCATACATTTCGTCGGTCAAATCAGCGCAGTCGGTAATCATACCATCGACAAAGCCAAGCAGCTCGCTGCCCTCAAACAGCAGCCAAAAGCAGTCTGCATAATGCGCCAGACGATCGGCAAATTCGGCCGCTGTCGCTGCCTCCGCCGCCGGGAAGCATTCGGCCTCTACTGCCGCTATAGCGTCTAAATCCTGCATTGTTGCTTTACGAATTATCATTTATATCCATCCTTACTCTAAATTTGTTTTTCCCAGCCCTTTGCCAGCCTGCGGTACATATAATAGCTGATAGCGCCCGATACTGTCTCTGAAAAAGGAAACGCCAGCCAGGTGTAATCCACGCCCAGCTGCGCAAAGCACCAAAAGCTGGGCAGCAGGCAAAAGATCTGCCTGTTGAGCGACAACAGCGTGCTGGCACGGCCTGCGCCAATCGCTAAAAACACCATGGGCAGCATCAGCGAAAACACTGCCGAAAAAAAGCTGGTGCCGATTATAGGAAAGGCAACGCGTCCAATCTCTAGCACCTGTGCATCATCCGAAAATATTCCCAGCGACTGCTCCGGAAAGATCACGAAGCAGATAAAGCCTACTATCATAAATGCTGCCGAAATATAGCACGACAGCTTAACCGTTTCACGACAGCGGTCAAACTGCCTGCATGTGTAGTTAAAGCTGATGACGGGTACGATGCAGGTCATCAGGCCCAAAAGCGGGATAAAGAAAAATGTCTGCCATTTGTAATACAGTCCCAGCACCGTCACCGCCGCATCCGAAAAGCCTGCCAGGATAATGTTCAAGATTACGATATACACAGTGCAGCTGGCCTGCATCAAAATAGAGGAATAGCCGTAAAAATAAATGCGCCCAGCGTAATGCAAAAATACCGCTAAGCCTGAGGGCGGCCTGCGCCAGCCCTTAAAAAAGGTTATCGCCGCCGCCACCAGCTGCCCTGCTACCGTGGCATAGGCAGCACCGGCTATACCCAAAGCAGGCACCGGCCCTGCGCCAAAAATCAAAAGCGGGTCAAGCACAATGTTGACCAAGGCACCTGCAACCTGCGCCAGCATCGGCAGGCGCATGCCACCACCAGCCTGCTGCACCTTGGTCCAATTAGCTTCCAAAAACAGTCCCAGGCTGCCCACACACACAATGTTGCCATAGGTCACCGCCGCCGTGATGGCTGCCTCCTCGCTGGCCGAGGTAAGCACATACGGCCGCATAAAGGCGTAGCACACTGCCGCGAAAATAGCCCAGGTCACCAGCTCCAGCACCATGCCTGTGCCGGCAGCAGCATCCGCGTCCTGCGGCTTTCCCTGCGCGTACTTGCGCGCCATGTAGGTGTTAACACCCACGCCTGTGCCAACTGCCAGCGCTATCGCTACAAACTGCACCGGAAAAATTACCGACAGCGCCGTCAGGCCTGCAACCGAATATTGGCCGACAAAAAAGCTGTCCACTATATTATACAAAGCCTGGATAAGCAGCCCCAGCATCACCGGAGGTGCAATATCGCGCAGTATTTTGCTGATTTTTTCTGAGCCAAAATAGCTTTCCTGCTCTAGTACCTTCTCCAAAATATCACTCCCTAAATAACGACCGTCTGCAAGAAAGAAAGCCTTGCTGCCAAAAATTCGGCAGCAAGACCCCGGGCGTCTGTTATATCTTAGCATTTTTTGCGCAAAATGTATAGGAGGATGTTCATTTATAATCAC
The DNA here is from genome assembly GCA_963597755.1 of Segatella copri. Classification (GTDB taxonomy): domain Bacteria; phylum Bacillota; class Negativicutes; order Acidaminococcales; family Acidaminococcaceae; genus Phascolarctobacterium_A. The sequence continues at coordinate 18,968 of CAVBQX010000024.1, read as the reverse complement.
AGCGCTGACACTGCGTCATAACGCTGGTGCTTTCTTCCTTATAAAACATCCCTGACCATTGGCAGATGCTTTGCAAAATGGGGACAACCGAAGCACCCTTAGCAGTCAGCGAATATTCCACGTGCGGCGGAATTTCGTTGAACGCCCTGCGCTCCAGCATGCCGTCTGCAATCAGCTCCTTAAGCGTAGTCGCCAGCACAGCGTCCGTAATATTAGCCAGCTCCTTGCGCAGCTCGCCGTAGCGCAGCGTCTTTTTTTGCGCCAGCACACAGATAATGCGTGACTTCCATTTGCCGCCAAACACACCCAGGCCATATTCCAAGGGGCAGCGGATATCTGCCTCCAGCTTTCTTTGATACATTGACTTCACCTGCCTCGCACCTATTTTACTACATATCCGCTCAAAAGCATAGTAAAACGCCAAAAAGCTGCCGCCGCTACCCGATAGCAGGAATAGCCAAGCAGCAGCCTGCAACAAGCCTTATAAAATTACAGCACCTTTTTATTATCGGCACCCGGGGTGGTAACGATAACCTGCTCCGGTGTGATAATGAGAGCGCCCTTGGCAGTTACTGCACCGCTAAACATTGCGGAAACTGCAGCCTTGTATGCTTCTAAAACCTCGCCCTCGGTTACGTATACAGCGCTGCCCTTTACCTGGTAGCCCTCCATAGTTTTGCCGTCATAGGCAGAAATGGCGATGCGACCGTTAGCAGCGATATTTTGCAGCGTGGTAGCCAAAAATACATCGCCCACGGTAAGCTTGCCGTCAGCGGTAACGTTTTTGAAGCCTACGGGTACTACGTTAGGCTCGTTATCAGCACAGGTAGCAATCTCCCAGATATTATTTTGCAAAACAGCGATTACTTTTTCATTCAACATTTTTATTGCCTCCTTAGTAGCCTTGCTTTAACTATATTATAGACATGCTGCTTAAGACAGGCAAGATATTAGGCAAATTATAAGTTACTCATAAATTGCATAGTATTGTGATGGGTGCTGCGATTGGCATGAAAAACACAACTAATATCACTACCTCATTTCCTGCAAAATAAAAAGTTTCCGACTTCAAAGTCCGAAACTTTTTATTTTAGAGAGTTTCTGACCTCTAAGTCTGAAACTTTTGCTACCTGACACCTTCCCACACACAAAAACTCCCCCACAACCACGCGCTGCAGGGGAGTCTTAAAGAATATTATAAGATTTTTGACAGGAAGTTCTTCGTGCGTTCTTCCTTGGGGTGGTTAAAGAGCTCTTCGGGCGTGCCCTGCTCTAAGATGACGCCGCCATCTACAAAGCAAACGCGGTCACCCACCTCACGGGCAAAGCCCATTTCGTGGGTAACAACAGCCATGGTCATGCCCTCGTTAGCCAGCTCCTTCATAACGTCCAGCACCTCGTTAACCATTTCCGGGTCCAGCGCACTGGTGGGCTCGTCAAACAGCAACGCCTTGGGCTTCATGCACAGGGCGCGCGCAATGGCCACACGCTGCTGCTGGCCGCCGCTCAGCTGGTCGGGATAGGCCTTGGCCTTATCCTCTAAACCAACCTTCTTTAAATACATATGTGCTGTTTTTTCAGCATCTTCCTTTTTAATGCCACGCACCTTCATGGGCGCCAGCATCAAATTCTGCAGCACGTTCATATGCGGAAAAAGGTTAAAGCGCTGGAACACCATGCCGACCTCCTTGCGGATTTCGTTGATGTTGGCCTCACCCGTCAGGGGAATACCATCAATTACGATGCTGCCGCCCGTTGGCTCCTCCAAAAAGTTGATGCAGCGCAACAGCGTGCTTTTGCCGCTGCCGCTGGGGCCGATGATAACAACAACCTCTTTTTCGGCAATGCTCAGATTAACGCCCTTTAAGACCTGCAGGTCACCAAAGCTTTTTTTCAAATCGGTGATTTTAATCATTTCCTTGCTCATTTTGTGTCAAACCTCCGCTCCAAGTACCCGGTGAACCTTGCTACAGCAAAGGTCATAATCAAATAGATAATTGCTACAGCCATCCAGATTTCAAAGGAAGCGTATGTACGGGCGATGATCAGCTGGCCGCGACGGGTGAGCTCTTCAAAGCCAATGACGGAAACCAGCGAGGAATCCTTCAGCATGGCGATAAATTCGTTGCCCAGGGGCGGAATGATGCGCTTAAAGGCCTGCGGCATAATGATATAGCGCATGGTCTGCGACCAGGTCATGCCCAGGCTGCGGCCCGCCTCCATCTGTCCCTTGTCGATTGACTGAATGCCGGCGCGGAAGATTTCGGCAATGTAGGCGCCGCTGTTAATGGAGCAGGCCGAAATGGCTGCCACATACGGGTCCACACGGCTGCCTGTCAGGCCCGGCAGAGCAAAATACACCAAAAAGATCTGCACCAAAAGCGGTGTGCCGCGGATAAAATCTACATAAACATTAGCAAAATAGCGCAGGGGCTTAATGCTGCACAGGCGCGCGATGCCCACCATACAGCCGATAAACAGGCCCAAGGCCACGCTCATCGCCGTAATTTCCACCGTAATAGCGGCACCGGCCAAAAGCAGCGGGACGGACCTTGCTATCAAATCAAAATTCATACTCCCCAATCCCTTCTATAGAAATTTCTCCTCACTATCAAGGAGATGGAGGAGTATATAGCTATTTTTATACTCCTCTGTAACGACCGCCTGCTACAGAGGCCGTCAGCTTGTTATTTTTTGGCGCCAAACCATTTGCTGTACAGCTTGTCGTATTCGCCGCTTTTTTTCAGCTCGGCCAGTGCCTTGTTCAGATCGGCAGTCAGCTTGCTGTCCTTTTTGAGGGCGATACCGTAAGGCTCTGCTTCCATCTTTTCGCCAACAGTCTTGGCAAAGGAGGAACCTGTTTGTGCCAGGTAATATTCAACTACAGGCGCGTCACCGATAACAGCGTCAGCGCCGCCGTTCTTCAGCTCCAGGGAAGCCTCGTCCTGAGTATTGAAGGCCTTTACCTTGGCTCCCTCAACAGTTCTTGATTTGTTTTCGCCGGTGGTGCCAATCTGGCAGGCAATGGTTTTACCCTTCAGGTCATCAATGGATTTAACATCGCTGTCCTTGCGCACCATAATCATCAGGCCGGAGGTATAGTAGGAATCAGTAAAATCAACTGCCTTTTTGCGCTCGTCGGTAATGGTCATGCCGGCGATAGCTACATCAATATTGCCTGCGTTGAGCGCCGGGATGAGGGCGTCAAAGCCCATGCTCACCATTTCCACCTTATAGCCCATCTGCTTGCCCAGTGCCTGAATCAGCTCAATATCAAAGCCTGTCAGCTCCTTGCTGCCCTCCTTAGGAAACTCAAAGGGTGCAAAAACAGGCTCAGTGCCGGCGCGCAGAATCTTTTCGCCGCCATCAGCCTTTTTCTCATCACCACCGCAGCCGGCAACCAGCAGGCTGCAAGCCATAATAGCCATCAGTAAAAACGTCAAAATCTTTTTCATTTTAAAGTCCCCCTCACAAATAAAATTTACAGACCAAGCGCCTAAAAATAAACAGAGCACGACTGGTTCTGTTACACCCCATCGTGCTCTGCTATGAACCAAATATTATTTCTTTACTTCGCCAAACCAGGTTTGGTAAATCTTGTCATAAGCACCATTCTTCTTCAGGTCCAGCAAAGCCTTGTTGATGCTTTGAGCCATCTTGTCGTTGCCCTTTTTAACTGCCAGGCCGTATTGCTCGGCTTCCATAACGTCGCCCACGGTCATCATGGTCTTGTTGCCGCCCTGTGCCAGATAGTAGCCGACAACCGGACTGTCGTTGATGATAGCGTCAACGCCCTTGTTCTTCAACTCCATAACTGCCTCGTCATTGGTGTTAAAGGCTGTTACCTTGGCATTAGCAACGCTTCTGGCCATCTTTTCACCGGTGGTGCCGATCTGGCAGGCAATACGCTTGCCCTCCAGGTCTTTAATGCTCTTGACCTCGGTGTTATCCTTGTTGACCATAATAATCAGGCCGGAGGTGTAATACGGGTCAGAGAAGGTTACTGCCTGTCTGCGCTCGTCATTAATGCTCATGCCTGCGGCAATAACGTCAATGTTGCCTGCATTCAGTGCGGGAATGAGGGCATCAAAGCCCATGCTGACGATTTCGACCTCGTAACCCATCTGCTTGCCGATAGCACGTGCCAGATCCATGTCAAAGCCGTCATAGGTTTTGCTGCCTTCCTTTTGGAATTCAAAGGGCGCAAAGGTCGGCTCCGTACCGACGCGCAGCACCTTTTGCGGTTCTGCGGCCTTTTTGTCGCCACCATCGCCGCCGCAGCCGGCAACCAGCATCGCCGCTGCTGCCAGCACAGCCATAACCAATATCAGAATTTTTTTCATTATGAACTACTCCTTTCAACAATGTATCGCTTTATCAAGTTACAATCATTATATACCGAATTGACTGCAAGGTAAAGAATTTTTATAAAAAAACATAGCATAAAAATAACAGCCTGCGCAGCAATCACTACAAATAGCACGCAGACTGTAAAACAACAAAAAAACAACCCAGCTGACCTGGTTTTCGCCCCCACACCCGCCTGCTGGAGGGTTCGCTCCTAAGCCTTGCGCTCCCCACTACTACCCCTCTCGCCCTAATTTTTTGCGGCAGGACTTACTTCTAAGCTGCACCGTGCTCACAGCAAATTTTCGCTGCTTACGTGGATCGTTTTGCCTGCAACTGGCATCGACTTGCAACCACAGACCTGAGTTGTCTCAGTTAATTATAAGCTCCACAATATTTTTTTGCAAGCCGCCGGCAGGCCATACTTTAATATTTTGTCAAAAGGTGTTATACTGTTAGTACTCATATTGTACGGAAACAAAGGGAAAGACTGTTATGATTGCCATACCACAATGCCTGGACTTTGCAGATGCGCGCCAGACGAAGGAAATCTGCGAGTTCTATTTAAGAATGCTCGAAATAAAAAACAGGGAAATTTATCTGCACAGCCAGCAGGTGGCCAATTACGCCGCCAGCACCGCGGCCAAGCTGGGCCTGCCGGCCTCCGAGGTTTCGCAGATTAAGACGGCGGCGCTTTTGCATGATATAGGGCAGCTTTCGGTACCCAACATTATTTTGGCCAAGCTGCCGTTTTTATCGACCAGGGAGCAGTCCATCTACAAGCGTCACTGCATCGCCGGCGCCAGCATGCTCGAAAACATCCCCGGCTTTGCCATTATCTGTGAGATGATCCGCAGCCACCACGAAAAGTGGGACGGCACAGGCTATCCCAAGCGCCTCAAGGGGCAGAACATCCCCATCGGCGCACGCATCGTGGCTGTCGCCAACTACTACGACCGCAACCTTAACCCCTGCACGCAGCATTGGCAGAAGACGCACGCGGACGCCATCGTCGAGCTGCAAAACAAGGCGGGGCTTGATTTTGACCCGGCCATAGTCAAGGCCTTTATCGAATCGGTGATTCCGCAGCCGCAGGGCCTTGCGGGTAAAAGATAGCATCAGCAGCCATATGGCTTTACTGGTGCTATTTTCTTTAGCAGCAAAGCGCGCTTAATTTATGCTGATTTTACCATCAATAAAAGTTTATGATACAAAGAAGGGTTACACTTATGATTTTTCTCGCTATGATTTTTTTGGGTACGCTGCTGGGCTTTGCAGGCGCAGGCGGTGCCGGGCTCACCATCACCATGCTCACCGTAGGCTTTGGCATTTCTATCCACACTGCCCTGGGCGTGGCGCTGGCCGCCATGTCCTTCACTATGCTTTCGGGAACCATCAGCCATTTTCGTGAGGGTGACGTGCTTTTGCGCCTGGGTGTGCCTACGGGCCTTGCCGGCATGGTGGGCGCCTTTATAGGCGCACGCGTTTCGGACGCATTGGCAGGCGATATTTTGAGCAAAATCACGGCCGCGCTCATGCTGGCATCCAGCGTGCTGCTGTATTTTGTCCTGTTCCGCAAGGACGTGCTGGACACCTTCGTGGCCAGGCACGCATCCCGCGCAGAGGGTGCAAGCTTTTATGCCCATGCTGCCTGCATCGGCCTTGTTACCGGCTTTTTGAGCGGTGCCTTTGGCATCGGCGCCACCGCCTTCATCCAAATCAGCCTTATGCTCTTTTTCGGCATTTCGCTGTATAATGCCATCGGCACCACCATGCTCATCATCCTGCCTATTTCCATTTCGGGCGGCTTGGGCTATTTGTTTAACGGCCACCTGGATCTGGTCATCTTTTTACAGACGCTGGGCGGTTTGACCCTTGGTGCCTACTTTGGCGCCAAGCTGACGCGCCTGGCGCCGCGCAACGTGCTGCGCTATATTGTTTTGTGTATGCCAAGCATTGGCGGATTACTGCTGCTGTGCAAGTAAAGACGGCTCAAATATTATTTATGTCAACAGCCAATGCCGTGACAACACTGCCTTGGGTTATCTGATGCAGGATTTACACTGCACCGAGACTGCAAGGCTGCATTACAGTGAATTTGGTAAACGCATGAAATTTTTAAAGGACTCAAAGGAAGGTGAAGAAAAAATGACTGATATCCTGGATCTTTATATTGAGAAAAAGATAAAAGAAAGAACCGAGTCAAGAGTTCAGCAGATGGCTGAGCAAAGAGCTGAGCAGATTGTTCTCAATCTCCTCAAAAATGGTATCACCGAAGAAATTGCCGCCAAGGCAGCTGATATGCCCTTAGCAGAGGTACGCGAGCTTGCTAAAAAGCTGAGCGCGTAGTATAAGCCACCCCCATACCTTACGCATCCAAAAGCGGGAGCCGCCCACAAAGCAGCTCCCGCCTTTTTTTATCCATATACAATTTTTAAATAACCAAGCCCTCGCCATCATCCCACAGCACCACGGCATCCTGCGCCAGCGACTGCTGCACGCAGATAACGCGCTGGTTGGCACTGCCACGAAAGCGCAGGTTGGGATTTTTTAAGTCCAGCACAAACTCGCCATCTACCAAAATATCGATATACGAAAGCATCTCTTCCGTAATCTCCCATGGTCCCAGGTTGCCTGTAAGCATATCCTTTTCAAAGTTATAGCCGCTGTAGCACCAAATATCCTTAATTGGATATTCCTTTTTCACGCGACGCAAAAACGGCAGCAGCGCCTCCTGATTGGCTGGCTCAAAGGGCTCGCCGCCAAGGAGCGACAAACCGCGGATATGCTCGCCGCCGAGCAAAGCAAGCAGCTCATCCTGCGTTGCCTGCGTAAACGGCTGGCCGTAACTAAAGTCCCATGCTTCCGGGTTAAAGCAGCCCTTGCAGCGGTGCGTGCAGCCGCTCACAAACAGCGACACGCGCAGGCCCGGTCCGTTGGCGATATCCAGATTCTTTATTTTTGCGTAATGCATACGCCCTCACCTCTTGTCTATCAAAGATGCATAACCCTGGCCTTGATTTCCTTGGTCTTGCCCACGTTCCAGAAGTTTTCGCCCAAATAACCGCAGGTTCGGCGGATAACCGTCATCTTGCCATGGTCCTTGTTGTGGCAGACAGGACATTCCCATTCGTTGTCGTCGTTGATGGTAATTTCGCCGTCAAAGCCGCAAACATGGCAGTAGTCGGATTTAGTGTTGAATTCGGCATATTGGATGTTGTCATAGATAAACTTAACAACCTCCTCCAGCGCCTCCAGGTTGTGACGCATATTAGGAATTTCGACATAGGAAATAGCACCGCCGGAGGAAATGCTCTGGAACTGGCTTTCAAATTTAAACTTGCTGAAGGCGTCAATCTGCTCGCGCACGTCAACATGGTAGGAGTTGGTGTAATAGCCCTTGTCGGTAACGTCCTCGATCGTACCGAAGCGCTCCTTATCGATGCGGGCGAAGCGGTAGCACAGGCTTTCGGCAGGAGTGCCATACAGACCGAAGCCCAGGCCGGTCTGTGCCTTCCATTTGTCGCAGGCACCACGCAGGCGGCGCATTACGCGCAGGGCAAAGTCCTTGCCCTCTTCCGTGGTGTGGCTGGTGCCCTTCATCAGCTTGGTCAGCTCGTACAGGCCGATATAGCCAAGGGAAATGGTGGAATAACCATTAAGCAGATACTTGTCGATAGTCTCGCCCTTTTGCAGGCGGGCAATAGCGCCATACTGCCAATGCACGGGGCTCACGTCGCTCTTGATGCCCATCAGCGCGTTGTGGCGGCACATCAAAGCTTCGTAGCACAGCTCCAGGCGCTCGTCTAACAGCTGCCAGAACTTTTCCTCGTCACCCTTGGCGATAATGCCGATCTGCGGCAGGTTCAAGGAAACTACGCCCTGGTTAAAGCGGCCCTCGAACTTGTAGTTGCCGTTTTCGTCCTTCCACGGCGACAAAAAGCTGCGGCAGCCCATGGGTGAAAAGACGTTGCCCTCGTAGTTTTCACGCATCTTCTTGGCACTGATGTAATCAGGATACATACGCTTGGCGCTGCATTTTACCGCCAGGCGCGTGATATAGTCGTATTTGCCGCCCTTAAGACAGTTGTGCTCGTCCAAAACATAAATCAGCTTGGGGAAGGCCGGCGTTACATATACGCCCTTGTCGTTTTTGATGCCCTGTAGACGCTGACGCAGGATTTCCTCTACGATCATGGCGTTTTCCTTCAGGTAGGGATCATCCTCCTGCAGGTTCAAGAACAGGGTAACAAACGGCGACTGGCCGTTGGTGGTCATCAATGTATTGATCTGGTATTGGATGGTCTGCACGCCGCCCTTCAGCTCGTAGCGCAGGCGTTCGTCCGTCAGATGCTCTAAGGTGTCGGCATCAATGTTGCCGCCTGCGGCCTCCAAAATACCTTTTTTAAACTTTTCGTAGCTTTTGCGCAGATACTTGCCTAAGTGGCGGATATCAACCGACTGACCGCCGTACTGACTGGAGGCCACGGAGGCGATAATCTGCGTCATAACGGTGCAGGCAACCTGAAAGCTTTTGGGGCTTTCAATCATCTTACCGTTCATAACCGTGCCGTTATCAAGCATGTCGCCGATATTAATCAGGCAGCAGTTAAAAATCGGCTGGATGAAATAATCCGCATCATGAAAGTGCAAAATGCCCTCCTCGTGTGCCTTAGAAATTTTTTCGGGCAGCATAATGCGCTTGGTAAGATCCTTAGACACCTCGCCTGCGATCAAATCGCGCTGGGTGGCAGCCATAACTGCGTTTTTATTGGAGTTTTCCTCCATAACGTCCTTGTTGCTGTTGCGGATTAAGGACAAAATAGAATCATCGGTGGTATTGGCCTTGCGCACCATAGCACGCTGATAGCGGTAAATGATGTACTGTTTGGCCAGCTCAAACTTACCGGCTTCCATCAGGCTATGCTCCACCATATCCTGAATATCTTCAACCAGGAGGCGCTTGCGGTTGCGGCTTTGCACGGCGACAGCAATATCGTGAATTTGTCCCTCCTCAATTTGAAATTCCGGCTCTACTGCCGCATTAGCCTTTTGGATAGCAACAACGATTTTGTTGCCGTCAAAGTCCACGGTAGTGCCATCGCGCTTAATAACCTTCATCGTCCCCAACATCCTTTCCTGAATTCCTTAGCCTGCTTTTATCACAGCAGTAATTTTTCAGCTATACTTAAAAGCTGCATATACGTGACACAAGGCTCTGACTATGGTAGTCAAAGCCTTGTACATATTAAGATCAACAACGGGCGTATTCACTGCCTTCGCTGTCTGTGTTATTATTCTACCACAATATGTCGTGGTTGTCAAAGAGATTTTCACAACATATAGTTTCTTGAGCCTGTAGACTAATTTTGCGCCAATGTTGCACTTAACATTATTTTTACTTTTGCCTGCGCCCTGCTTTACATAAGCGTCTTGCATGAGGAAATGTTACGCAGACAAAGGGCAGAAAAATTTTGCCTTTGCGCTTATTTTTAGTGCTGTCACCTTTGTACACACCGCAAAAAAATGGTACAATGGTAACTAGCTTATTGTTTGTATGGGAGAGTGTATTTTCTATGAATAATTCATCTACAGGCAGCGGCGTTTTTATGCTCACCCTGTGTGCCTTTATCTGGGGTACAGCCTTTATCGCGCAAAGCGTCGGCGCCGATTACGCCGAACCCCTCACCTTTAATTGCGCCCGCAGCGTGCTGGCAGTTGCCTTTCTCGGCTGTGGCTGCCTATTGTTCGACAAATTCCGCGGCAGGCCCCTGAGCATCCTGGGAAGTGATGACCCCATCTATTGCGACCGTCTGCTCAAGGGCGGCATCACCTGCGGCGTCTTTTTGTCAGCAGCCATGCTGCTGCAGCAGGTGGGCATCATGTACACCACGGTTGGCAAAAGCGGCTTCATCACGGCCCTATATATCGTACTGGTGCCGCTTTTAAGCTTTGTTGTCTACCGCCGCTCCGTCACGCTGCTGCAGGCACTCAGCGTGGGCATCGCCGCCGTCGGCATGTACTTTATCTGCATTAACGAGGCCTTCAGCATCAACAAGGGCGATATGTACACCCTCGCCTGTGCCCTTTGCTTCGCCGCGCAAATCATCTGCGTCGAAAACATCATCAAAAATCTGGACGGCGTGCGCCTTTCGCTCATCCAGTTTGCCACCTGCGCCGTAATTAACGGTATATTTATGTTCATCTTCGAATCTCCGTCTATGACGAGCATCATTGCCGGCTGGGCGCCCATCGCCTACGCAGGCATTATGTCCAGCGGCGTGGCCTATACGCTGCAGATCATCGGTCAAAAGCACGTCAGCTCGGTGCTGGCCTGCATGCTGATGAGCCTGGAATCAGCCTTCGCCCTGCTCAGCGGCTGGCTGATTTTGGGACAGGCTATGTCAATGCGCGAAATTTTTGGCTGCTGCCTGGTCTTTGCCGCCATCATGCTGGCGCAGCTGCCGCCCGAAATGCTGGGACTAAAAAGCAAGGCCTGAGTACAAGCTGCCTCACTCCTCAAGCCACTTTTCTAATAGCGGGGCAGCCAAACGCCCCATGGCCTCGTAGGTCGCAGCCTTGGGATGCAGGCCGTCTACGTATGCTGCCCTGCGTACAGAAGCGTCCAAGCCGATGGCAGGCTGCAAATCGAGCAGCAGTGCCTTGCCTGCACACACATGCTCAACTTCCTGACGCAGATTAAGCAGCTGCCTGTTGAGTGCCTGCTCCGTGCTGATAAAGGGCAGCACTATGCACAGGCGGTACTGCTTTTGGGCGCACCACGCCAAAAGGCGCAGGTAATCGCTGCTGATGGCCTCCAGCCTGCGTCCCTGCAAAACGTCGTTAGCACCGCCCAAAAAGAGTACATGGCGCACATATTCCGGCAGTGCGTACTGGCGCATTCGGTAGATGATATCATCGCAGCAGTCACCGCATTCGCCAAAGTTCAGCATCTTGATCTGCGTCAGGCTTTCCACCTGCGCCGTCCAGGAATATTTGGGGCCGAACGGAAAGCCCTGTACCAGAGAATCGCCATAACAGGCTATATATTGCATCTAATCATCTCCCCTATTAAAGATTGACAAACAGAAAATTATTTTTTATAATAGGAAAAGAGAGATTCCTGATAGTCGCGTGTCAGTCCTCTCCGAATCTTATGTTCTTTGAGAAAGGCTGCTTACGACGTTAGGCGGTCTTTTTTATTACCATATTACTTGCGTAATTTGATAACGGCAACGATAACAGTGAGTGTAAGCACGGCAAAATTGCCGAACTGAAGCATTAAAGACAACGCCTCATATACTGTCACGTTATCACCCCCTTGACGGGGAAGACTGGCTTAACAGCAATCTCAGCCTCTCTATTATAATATATTGTTCGAAAAATGAGAAGATGTTTACATCAAGGAGATGATTTTGTGGATCATTTTGCAATTCATGCACCCACACAGGTGATTTTTGGTAAAGCTACCGAGTCACAGGCAGGCAAATGGTGCAAATATTATGGTGCGCACAAGGTGCTGGTGCATTTTGGCGGCCACAGCGCGAAAAAAAGCGGCCTTTTGGACCGCGTCTGCGACAGCCTGAAGGAAGCAGGTTTGGAATACGTCCTTCTGGGCGGTGTCGTTCCCAACCCACGCCTTGCGATGGTACGCCAGGGCATAGAGCTTTGCCGTGAGCAGGGCGTAGATTTTATCCTGGCAGTTGGCGGCGGCAGCGTTATCGACAGCGCCAAGGGCATTGGCTACGGCCTGGCCAACCCCGGCGACGTATGGGACTATTATGCCAAAAAGCGCGAGGTTACAGCCTGCGTTCCCCTGGGTGCTGTACTGACGATTGCCGCCGCAGGCAGCGAAATGAGCAACTGCAGCGTCATCACCAACGAAGACGGCATGCTTAAGCGCGGCCTGTCGACCGATTACGGCTATTGCAAATTTGCCATTATGAACCCAGAGCTGACCTATTCACTGCCGGCCTACCAGACGGCCAGCGGCTGCACCGATATCATCCTGCACACGCTGGAGCGCTACTTTACCGCGCCCGAGGTGCATCAGCTGCAGCTTATTGACGGCATCGCCGAAACACTGCTGCGCACCGTTATGCGCAACGCCTCCATCGCCCTCAGTAATCCCGAAAACTACGACGCCCGTGCCGAAATCATGTGGTGCGGCACGCTGTCGCACAACGAAACCACCGGCGACCGCACCTTTGGTGACTGGTCGTGCCACCAGCTGGAGCACGAGCTCAGCAGCATGTTTGGCGTTGCCCACGGCGCAGGTCTGGCAGCAGTGTGGGGCAGCTGGGCGCGCTATGTATACGAAACCTATCCGCACCGCTTTGCGCAGCTGGCAACCAACGTCTTTAACATTCCCTACAACTACAATAATATTCCTGCCACTGCCCGCGCAGGCATCGCCGCTATGGAAAGCTTCTTCCACCACATCGGCATGCCCACCAGCATCAACGAGCTTATCGGCAGGGACCTGACCGAGGAGGAGGTTAAGGAGCTGGCCTACAAGTGCAGCTTTATGAACACCCGCACCATCGGCCAGTTTAAGGTGCTCACCATCAGCGATATGGAAAACATCTACAGGGCCGCTAACTAAATATTGCAAAAAAAACACAAGCTACCGCCTGCGTGTGATATGCTGCTTTTGAAATAAAAGCCTGATATTCACACTGCGGTAGCTTTTTTACGCAAAAAACAAAACCCCGCAGCCTTACGGCTACAGGGTGCTTTGCCTTGAAAAGTACAATATTACATTGCTGCTTCTTCAACAGGATATACACTGATTTGGCGTTTGTCGCGGCCCTTGCGCTCAAATTTAACGCGGCCTTCAACCTTAGCATAAATAGTGTAGTCCTTGCCCATGCCAACATTGTTGCCCGGGTGGAATTTGGTGCCACGTTGACGGACAATGATGCTGCCGGCGGTTACCAGCTGGGTGTCATGAGCCTTGGTGCCCAAACGTTGTGCGTTAGAGTCACGACCGTTGTGGGAGCTACCAGTACCTTTTTTATGTGCATGTAATTGCAGAATAATTTCAAACATTACTTTCACCTCCTATGTTCCTTGATACGAACATATTGCGGACACTGACGCGCTATAGAATCCACACCGTAAAGCATGGTCTGCAATATAGCCTCGGTCAGGTCGTTGGGAGCACTGTTCAATGCTACCTCTAAAATCCCGTCCTCCTGATTTACGACATAGGACGGCTTGAGCTTCAAATGTCTCTCCAAGCCAAGCAAGGGCGCCTGCGTCAGAGCAGAAACAGCGCTGCAGATAATATCCTCGCCTGCTTTTGCGTAATCTGCATGACCACTGACCTTGTAGCCGGTAATCATACCCTGCTTATCCCTGAACAAATCAACTGATATCATTGCTATTAAGCTTCGATAGCGGTGATTTCAACAGTGGTGAACGGCTGACGATGACCTTGACGCTTGCGGTAGTTGGATTTTGCTTTGTATTTGAAAACGAAGATCTTGTCTGCCTTGCCGTGTTCAACAACCTTAGCAGTAACCTTTGCGCCTTCAACAACAGGCTTGCCAATCTTAACGTCAGCATCGTTTACAACGGTCAGAACTTCTTCAAAAACAACCTCAGCGCCAACCTCAGCGTTCAGCTTTTCAACTTGCAGGGTTTCGCCTTCGCTTACGCGGTATTGCTTGCCGCCGGTTTTGATAATTGCGTACATGTATTGCACCTCCCTTAATGATAGACTCGCCAAATACGGTACCCCAAAGCCTTGGGGATTTTCAGAACCTCTCTGCGCGGTTGGGGCGGACTAAATCAGTCCATACTGGAATATTGTACCTTACTCACATCTATTTGTCAACACCGCTGTTATCTAAAATCATAAAACTTTCGCAGTGCAGCGACGCGTCTGCCTCTATCCTCAGCGTGCAGGCCAGCTCGCGCTCCCAGGCACGCAAATCCTTGGCTGCCAGCCAGTCGGCCAGCCAGGGATTTGCCACCACCAGCAGGCTTTTAGAGCTGCCGCGCCGCTTAAGCAGCGTACGCAGGCGGCGTTTAATTTCCAGCGCCAGCGTTTCCCTGCTCTGCACCCTGCCGCTGCCGCTGCATACCGGGCAGGGGGTGTAAAGCACGCCCGCCAGGTTCTGCCGCGATTTTTTGCGCGTAATCTCCACCAGGTTCAGCACCGTGATATCCTGCACCTTGGGGTGCATCTTGTCGCCTGCCAAGGCCTGCTGCAGCGTATGCAGGATTTCCTTTTTGTGATTATCCGTATGCATATCGATGAAATCCACCACGATGATGCCGCCGATATCACGCAGACGCAGCTGCCGTGCGATTTCCACCGCCGCCTCGCGGTTAATCTGCATGATGGTTTCCTCCAGGCTTTCACGGCCGCTGAATTTGCCGCTATTGACGTCAATAACCGTCATCGCCTCGGTGTAGTCAATCACAAGATAGCCGCCGCTCGGAAGCTGCACCTGCCTGTCGCTTACGCCTGCTATGGCCTCCGTCTGCTGGTTATAGGCAAAAATATCCTCCAGACCCTGGTACAGCGTCAGCTTGATATGCCTTCCCTGCGGGATTTGCGCCAGCAGCTCCTCCACCCGCTTATAGATCGCCAGGTTATCCATCACGATTTCCGCAAGCTGTGGCCGCAGGTAGTCGCGCACAATGCGTATCGGCAAATCCAGCTCACGCCGCAGCAGACAGGGAGCCTTCGCCACACGCTGCCTTGCCGCCAGCACGCGCCAGTCCGCCGCCAGCTCCTGCACGTCGCGCTGCAAAAGCTCGTCGACCACGCCCACCGCCGCCGTGCGCACCACAATACCCATGCCCTCGGGACGCACCTCGCCGCACACCCGTCCCAGGCGTTCACGCTCCGCCTTATCCGTTATCTTGCGTGATATGCCCACGTAATCTGCATTTGGCAGCAGCACCACATAGCGTCCGGGCAGGGTGATCTCGCGGGTAGCAGTAGGGCCCTTCGTTCCCCGTGCGTCCTTAGAAATCTGCACAATAAGGCTTTGTCCCTCGGTAACGTCTGCCTTATCTCCCAAATATAAAAAAGCGTTCTGCTCCATGCCTATATCAACAAAGGCCGCCTGGATGCCACGCACCACATTGCACACACGTCCCTTGAAAATGCTGCCCACAAGGTGCTGCTCCTCCTTGCGCTCCACCAGATATTCCATCAGGCGGCCGTCCTCCACAAGGCCCATGCGTGTTTCATCCTCGTTGGCCCCGATAATTATTTTGGCTGTCATTATCCTTGCGCTCCCCAGTAATTATGATTATCTATTTTAGCATAAATCACAGCTACTGGCAAAATCAATAACCTGCTTCTATCGCCTTTATTTTGTCATAATAGTGCCGGTTGGCAGGCGCAGGCACGCCATGCTTGGCCGCCAGGCGCAAAATCGTGCCGGCAAACAGCTCCACCTCCGACGGCCGCTTAGCCAGGGCATCCTGACGCATAGAGGGCAGCCCCTCATGCGCAAGGCCGCTTATAACCTTGACGCAGGCAGCAAAATCGTCCTCCGTCAGGCTCACACCCTCGCATCGTGCCACGTCAATAACCTCGTGCATGGCGGCAAACATAGCAGTGCGCGCCGCTTCGTCAGCTAATGCGCCGCCGTAATTGGTTTCGTACACCATGCAGGTCTGGTTAATGCCCACGTTAAGCAGCAGCTTGGCCCACAAAGCGTGCAAAATATCCTCCTCACGCACGTATTGCAATTGGCAGCGGTCCAAAAAGGCACACACTGCGTCAAGCTTGGGCTCCAGCGCCTTATCCACGCAGCCGATTTTGAGCATCCCCTGATGCTGGTAGGTGAGGCTGCTGCCCTCGCGCACCGCGTCCATGCCCAAGGCCACGCAATGTAGCACGTGCTGCGCGCCAAAGCGGGCAATCAGCCTTTCCTCACTGGTAATGCCGTTAAGCACCGAGATGATCACCGTCTGCTCGCCCACCAGCTTGCGCATCTCGTCCATCGCCTGCTCCAGGCCGCTGAACTTGGTGGCGACAATAACCAAATCCACAGGCTGCGCTGCATCCGCAGGCTGCAATACAAAATCCTGCACCCTGCCGTTGATAGTATATTTATCCTGCGCATGGCGCGCAAAGCGCTCGCTGTCCATCACAAAGCGCACCGCGTCGCGACCGCAGGCCTTGCAGATAGCCTCGCCGTACAAAAGTCCCAATGCGCCCATGCCCACAATCGCCACTCGTTTTATTTCCATAATATATTTACCTCTTTTCTATAATATATGTGCCTGGTCCAGCAAAGCCTTGATCTCGGCTAAATTTTTTGCAAAATATATTCCCTGCTGCTTAGCTTCGCTCGACAGGCCCAGCCTTATCATATGCACCAGCTGCAATTTGAGCGCTTCATAATAACCGTCAAGGTTGTACAAAATGCAGGGGGCGTCAAGCTGCCCCAGTGAAACCTTGGACATCACCTCGGCAATTTCCTCCAGCGTGCCTGTGCCGCCAGGGAAGGCGATAAAGGCATCGCCCAGCTCAATCATCTTCGCCTTGCGTTCACCCATGGTCTGCGTAACGATTAACTGCGTAATCTCATCGTACACATAGCCTGCATCCACAAAAAACTGCGGCTCCACGCCTGTGACAGTGCCGCCTGCCGCCAGCACGCTGCTTGCCAAATCGCCCATCAGTCCCGACTTGCTGCCGCCGTAAACCAGGGAGTGGCCGCTAGCGCCAATCCACTGCCCCAGCTCGCGCGCCGCCTGTTTGAGAGCAGGCGCGTTGCCGTCGCTCGCCCCTAAGTATACCGTTATCTTCATTATCTATCCCTCCACCAAAGCAGCACCAGCCGCCAGCTTATATACGCGCACAGACAGCCAAGCGCCGCACCTGTGTGTAGTAATCCAACATGCACAGCACTAGATGAACTTTTCAAAAATGCCTTGCCACTTCATTTTTGAAGCAGCAAGGCTACGAAATACTATTAACTTAATGAGCTGTGATTTTTTAGCAAACCTATCGGACCGTAACGTGAGCACACAACAGCCTATAAACGTCACTACTCAAAATAGTCGTTTTGTCTGCCAGATTAAATCCTATACCAATGCTCTGCATAAGCCTTCAAAAAGGAATCTACGATACTAACAAACTGATTCTTAGGTACCCCAAATCCACCCACTTCAGACTGAAATACCACTTTCCCTCCAAAACATCTATTATCCCATGATACTTCAACGTTAGCACCAACAAGTTGAAAAAAAACATCTGCAAGAATTGCCCCATTTGAGGCACCATGCCATCTATGACGAAGATCCCATTCATAGAGCTTATCATAATACTCATCGAAGATATTATCATCATCAGAATCAAATTCTCTTGCTTTTTTATCTTTTTGTGCTGCAAATTTACCTTCACAAGCCACCGGATAAGGATCTTCTGTCAAATTATCTAAAAAACCCCTGAGCCACAGCGCCAGCTCATCAAGATTCCATTGAGTTGTCATGTATATACCATCACGTTCAAATGCAAGAATATTTTTCCCATCTACATACATAGCTAACTCCGTATCATGTGAATTATTGCAGAATTTATACCCTATTGCAAATGTATTTTTATCGCCAATCATATATTGCATCATCATCTACCTCCTTTCAAAAATTTTTTGTAATCACTTCTTGAAATTCTTCCGTCACGTACCATTTGTCTCAAAATCGCTGGTGGCACATCCGGAGTACCCAAAACCTCGTAAGAATGATATCCGTTATCAGGCGAACCATCTGGCTGAAATTTCACAAGCTTACCATCGGACGTAACATTATAAATTTGCCGTCCGTCACGATATCCGGTATCAAGCAGATGTTGCCCTTCTCCATTAGACTTAATTGGATTTTCGCTTCCCCATCCTGATCTCGGATCATGTTTAGGAGATGGATTATATCTCGGCGGAATTTCAACAATCTCGACAGTTTCAACTTGAGATGGATATAAACCCTCTTCAATTCCTCCCTGTGGATGTCCATTAGTTCCATTTCCCAAGCCACTATTTCTATTAGCAGTCATACGATTTACCACCCATCAGTCGGTTTCGTATCTGGAGCGTATTTTCCGGGACTTGTACATCAATTCCGGCATCAACTGCATATTTAAAGATACCGAGGACCTTATCCTTATTTGGAGAAGCAGAATATACAAATATTGTTTTTAAATTGGGCAAACGATCTACTGTATATTTTATGGCTTTAATAAAAATCTTAAGTTGCAACGGGTCGCCCATTGGTCCCTTAGCATTAAAAGCAACCACAGTACAATCATCCATTCCATCAAGCATATACTCCATCTCAAGATCATTTGCGCACGAAACAAGCGGAATTACCAAAGCATTAAGATTCATTGTCAACCATATAGATACTATTCTTGATCTTAATTGTCGATGTACATTTTCCGCTTCCAGCGAATCTCCACATTTTGAGTAATCCGGAGCAATGAAATATCTGACTCCGTGAAATCTTTCAAGATAAAATTCTTGTAATTCCTTAACACCATAATAAATTGCGTTCCAAAGTCCATATAAACCATCAAAGAACTTATCATATTCAAAGAAGGTTACAAATGTATGGCTACTATAAAAGTAAGTATTAGGATGACTGTACGAAGC
>CAVBQX010000023.1:0-37827 GCA_963597755.1 Segatella copri | reverse complement strand
CTAGTATAGTGTTTTTGTTGGACGACTACTAGGTGTTTTTCTATGCCCGGAATCACAAACGAATATCAACTTTAACTTGAGTCAAGATACATTATCATTCACCTCCCTTTCTGACTTATCAAACACTAAAGTCAACTTACTCTCCCCTTTGATACGAATAATTTCCAATAAACTTCAAAACCACCTTAAAAATATATTTTTATCTAACTCTATTGCACCAATAATTATCTAAAAAATTAGATATTTGGCTATATAAAAAAACCTCTCTAGCTCATACTAAAGAGGTTCTATAATAAAATAAAAAATGGCTGGGTTTTGTCCCAGCCTCTTTGACTATAATGTTATTTTTTCAGCTCCACGTCTACCTCAAACAGACGCTTCCAAGGAAACGCCAGCGTAAATTTGCTGCCCTTGGTGATGGTGTACTGGTTGGCAAGCTCCTGGCAGTCATCGTATGCCTGCTGCAATATGCTATGTTCGGCGCTACCAAGGTCGTACTTCAAATCCTCGCGATTATGCTTTTCCAGATCGTTAGAAATGGCGCGGCGCGCATTGCTTTGGTAGAACCAATCGTCAATTACACGCTGGCGCAGCAGCCTGTTTTTGGCATCGGCCGCCATAGAGTGCGCTAAAAGTCCCTGTGCGATGGCATAGCCAACAGCGTTATCGGCGGTGTTCCAGCCGTTGTAGGCTGCAAGCTGCGTAATATCAATGCTTCTGTCCAGCAGGGTCATAAAGCCGTTATCCGCACCGTTGGAATAGCTGATATCTGCCAGGCTGACACTGCGTCCTGCCCTTAATTGGTTGCTGATGAGGCCTACAAAGTTTTTGTTGGCAACAGAAGGGAAGGGCTGGTTGTCATCAGCAGTGGAATCCTTGACAATACCGTCCTGGGGGGTGTTGAGCGCCAGCACCAGGTCGGCATTTGCAGCACTGGCAGTCTGAACTGCTCCTGCGGCAATGATTTGCTGCGGCACGCTGTCCTGCAGGCGGGCGTCGCTGTACTGTGGCAGCGTAGCGGCACCTGCTCCTGCACTGTACAGGGGATAGACGGCAGGCTTGGTGCCTGTTGCTTCGTTGTACGCACGTGCTATGAGCAGCAGCCCCAACTGGTCTACGCCATCAAGCACCTGAAAACTGTCTTTGCCCATATCAAAGGTGCTGAGGCTGATTTTGCGGCCTTCCATATGCGTTGCCGAAAGCGGTGCGTTGTCATCCTTGCCGATAGCAAAATAGTGAAACTTACCGTTGCGTGCCAGGTGCGTCAGCTCCTGGTTGACGGCCAGGTTCTTTTCACGCCGCTCCAGCCAGTCACCCAGTTCATTTTTGGGCAGGTTGCGCTCTAAGGCCTGCATCGTAAGCTGTTCGCTGGGTGATAGCTTACCCTGGTCCTTTTTATCCAGCAGCTGGCTGTAGGCAAAGATGCTGGGACCGATTTTGCTGTAATACGGTGGTTCCACGCGTCCCTTGCTGGCGCGTGGGGTGCGCATGATGGTGGAAAAGGCATACAGCTTAATAGGAAGCATGCTTTTGAGCTCATAAACACGCTTTACACGTGCATCCAGCTGCTCCTTGCTGATGTTGTGCGTGCGTGAGGCTACAAGGCCGCCGTAAATCATACTGTCTGTGCTGATGACGGCAGCGTCGGCCTTGGGGGCCTTGGTCTGCAGCCACTCCCAAATGCCGTCTGGGTCACCGTTCTTTTCGTTAGTGGCAATATATTTGTCGGGTGGGAGGATGATTTTACAATCTGCCGCCTCCATGGTTTGCTTGACATAGGTCGAGCAGACAGGTCTGTTGTCTAAGGGAACGTATAAAATGGTCAGGCGTTTGGCCTGGACTATAGCGGGAAGCAGGCAGCCGATGGCGCAGAGCGCGGCGGTTAACCTCACCCTTTGGGGAAGATACTTTGTCAAAGCTAACGCCTCCTTTATCATGTATTTGTTAAGCTTAAAACACATCTACTAATTATACTATGAATTGAAATTTTTTGCTAGTATTTGCTTGACAAGCAATATGGGTATGCTATAATAAACGGGTAAGTAAAAATGCTAACAGTAATGCGAAGGAATTGCCGTCGCGTATACTCCACAGAAAATGCTGCCATAGGCTGAGAGTAGCAGGGGAAAAGCGAAAGGCGCACCGCCTTCAAACTGACTGCGGAACGCGTAAGCAAGTATGACAGTCCGTACGCCGGCGTTAACGGTACCGAGTGGACGTGCCTTGTGGCAGGTCAATGAGGGTGGAACCGCGGAAAACTCCGTCCCTTTTGTGTGAGGGATTGGGGTTATTTTTATTTTGTAAAAAGCATTACTGCATGATTTTAGAGGAGGATTATTATGGCTGATATTAAGGTTACCTTAAAGGATGGCAGCGTTAAGGAATTTGCTGCCGGCAGCACTTTGCTGGAGATTGCCAAGGGTATTTCCCAAAAGCTGGGCAAGCAGGCTCTTTTGGCTGTAGTTGATGGTGTGAACAAGGATTTGAGCGATAAGCTGGAGCATGACGCCGCAGTTGAATTCGTTACCCCCGATACCCCGGAGGGACTGCATGCAATCCGCCACACCTGCGCCCACGTTATGGCACAGGCTATCCAGCACCTGTTCCCCGATGTTAAATTTGCCATCGGCCCTGCTATTGCCAACGGCTTCTATTACGACCTGGACAGCGAGCACACCTTTACTCCCGAGGATTTGCAGGCTATTGAAAAGGAAATGGCTAAAATCGTTAAGCAGAACATTCCCCTGCAGCGTGCCGAAATCCCCCGCAGCGAGGCTTTGGCTATGTTTGCCGCCAAGGACGAAAAATATAAGGTTGAGCTGATTAACGATCTGCCTGAGGATGCTATCATCAGCACCTATACCCAGGGTGATTTCACCGATTTGTGCGCAGGCCCGCACTGCCCGTCCACCGGCCGCGTAAAGGCCTTTAAGTTGCAAAGCATCGCCGGCGCTTACTGGCGTGGCAACGAAAAAAACAAAATGCTGCAGCGTATTTATGGTACAGCCTTCCCCAGCAAGGAAGAGCTGGACGCATATCTGCATATGCTTGAGGAGGCTGCCAAGCGTGATCACCGTAAGCTGGGTAAGGAGCTGGATATTTTTGCCATCATGGATGAGGGCCCCGGCTTCCCGTTCTTCCTGCCCAATGGTATGACTATCCGCAACGAGCTGATTAACTACTGGCGTCAGGTTCACCGCCGCTATGGTTATGAAGAGATTAAAACTCCGATGATCCTTTCGCGCAAGCTGTGGGAAACCTCCGGTCACTGGGATCATTATAAGGAAAACATGTACTTTACCCAGATTGATGAGCAGGATTACGCTATTAAACCGATGAACTGTCCTGGTGGTATGCTGGTTTACAAGCTGCATCCGCATTCTTATAAGGAGCTGCCTATCCGCGCAGGTGAGCTGGGTCTGGTACACCGTCACGAGCTGAGCGGCGCGCTGCATGGTCTGTTCCGTGTACGCTGCTTTACCCAGGACGATGCGCATATCTTTATGATGCCCAGTCAGATCCGCAGCGAAATTAAAAACGTTATCACCCTGTTTGACGAGGTGTATGCAACCTTTGGCCTGAAGTATCATGCTGAGCTGTCCACCCGTCCGGAAAATTCTATGGGCGATGACGCTACTTGGGAGCTTGCTACTAACGGTCTGCGTGAAGCCTTGGAGGACTGCGGCCTGGATTACGTTGTTAACGAGGGCGATGGTGCCTTCTACGGCCCGAAGATTGACTTCCATCTGACCGACTCCATCGGCCGTACCTGGCAGTGTGGCACTATCCAGCTGGATATGCAGCTGCCTGAGCGTTTTGAACTCACCTACACCGGTGAGGATGGCTTAAAGCATCGCCCGGTTATGATTCACCGTGTCGTTTACGGCTCTATCGAGCGCTTCATCGGCATTTTGATCGAGCATTATGCAGGTGCCTTCCCGGCTTGGCTGGCTCCGTGTCAGGTGCGCATCCTGCCGATTACCGATAAGCATGTGGCTTATGCCAAGGCTTTGGCAGATAAGATGTTTGATCTTGGCCTGCGCGTACATCTGGATGACCGCAACGAAAAGCTGGGATACAAGATTCGTGAGGCTCAGGTACAAAAGGTTCCCTACACCCTGGTTGTTGGTGACAAGGAAGTGGAAGAGGGTACTGTAAATGTACGTCGTCGTGGTGCCGGTGATATTGGCGCTATGGCACAGGATGCTTTCATCACTATGCTGCAGGAAGAAATCAAAGAGAAAAAATAATATAGTGTAGGCTTATACAGCGAAGGCTCCGCCCGTAAGGGCGGAGCCTTTTTAGTGTGCGTGCGTTTTGTTGTATACGTAGCATTAAAGCGTTTAGGAAATTGTAAATTACTATTTTTTATGATAGACAGATATTGGCCTTGTCAATTGCTATTCTGATAAAGGACAGGAGGTGTTTGTGATTAATAAGGAAATATATTTTATGCCCTTGGGCGGAGCGCAGGAAGTGGGGCGTAGCTGTTATTACCTGAGGCTGGGGCATACGAATATTTTGCTGGATTGCGGCATAAAGCGTACAGGAAAACTTACTGGCAACCCTTACTTTAAGTATCTTTTGACATCACCCTTCATGGAAAGCATGCAACAGCTTGATCATATATATATATCGCATGCACACAGTGACCATGTAGGCTATTTGCCACAGCTGATGAGTTGTGCGGACAATGCTGCTGTGTATATGACCTTACAGACAAGGCATCTTGCGCAATACCGTTTATATGAAAATATGAAGGGACAGGTAAATGTGGAGCAATTGGAAGGTCAGCTTGCAAAAGCAGCAACAGTTAATTATCTACAGACCATAGAGCATAAGGATTACAAAGTAAGCTTTTATCCGGCAGGTCACATACCGGGGGCGATGATGACGCTTTTTGAATATGCTGGCAGACGCATTCTTTATACAGGAGATTTTTCAGCGCATTCAGCTTTTGGGCTGCAGGGGTATTGGCTGCCGGATGATTTGCAGGTTGACGTACTGTTGATGTGTGCCCTACACGCCAAGCAGCCATATAGAATTCACAATAAAAACACTCTCACGGAACGTATCAAAGAGGTCATAAGGTGTCTGCAGCAGGGGACGGCAGTGTATATGCAGGCTTTTGATGGCAGCAGGGTTTTAGAAATTTTGTTGGCGCTCAACCAGGCAATGCAGCAAGGACAGGCACTGTTTCCGATATATCTTGAACCTAAAGCAATGGCAGCGGTAGAGATGATGGAGAGTATGCAGATCCCGATATTGCAAAAAAATAATTTCAGCAGCTTTTACAGGCAGGCGCAGGGGCCGCATGTAGTTATAGGCACAAGGTTAAAGGAAGAGGTAGACTGCTGCTATCGCTTGTTTGGCAACAGCTATACACTGCATGAGGATTATGCAGAAATGAAGCAGTTTATCCGCAGGCTAAATCCTAAGCAGGCATATTTAGTGCATTGCGCCAAGGGCAATTGCAGTTATACAGTAGAGCAGGAGCTGATGCTGGATGCACAGTGCCGCACGCAGGTGGTATTTCCCGAAGAAGGAGAGCTTTATACAATTTGATTAAGGAGGAAGAATATTGTGTTGGACACTAAAAACGCAAAGGTAAAAAATATTCTACAGGAATTTCACCGTAAGGTGGGGGAAAAAGCAGGCCGGTTTAAAAGAATTTCTAATGATATTGTTCTGGAAAATATGCTGCTACAGGTGCTTTGTGCAAACATAAAGCTTTCTCCTGTTGTATGTGCTGAGCGAATTTTTAATAAATATGCCTTTAGCTGCAGCGTGGATGATATTATCAGGATTTACCGTGATTATAAAATAAACACACTCGAAAAAAGGACAGAGGTTTTTGAGGATGCTACTGCTTTGGCAGTACTTTTAGAAAAAAGTATAAATGGCAGTAAGCAGTCCCTGGAGCTGTATTACGGTGCTTACAAAAAATTTATGGAAAAAAAGCACGAGCGTAACAACAGAATTATATTAGCCATGGTTTTACAAAATATTCCCGAACTACTGCAGGAGGATGATAGGGAATTGATTTTGAATTTGGGCAATACTATGTGTAAATATCTTTTGTATGATATTGAACATGCTATTAGTGCTGCCTATGGCTTTAATGTATATAGTGGCGGGAGTGCTAAAAAGCCTGCTGAAAAACCGCAGCAGCTTGAACAGAAGGATTTTTTACAAAAGATTAGCAGCTTAGAAAGTGCCTTAGAGCAATCGAACCTGTTGCTTAGTGACCTGCAGAACGAATTCGATGAGCGTCTGGAGGCTGTCAAGCTACAGGAAATGAGTGATTTTTTCGGCAGACTGAATTCTGATAAATATGGCTGTATTTTAGATGAGCTGCTTGAGCTGCGCAAGGGTATTGATGCCATAAAAAAAAGCGGTTATTCCCTGCCGCTGGAAATTAACGGTCTGTTGATTATGGTGCGTAAGCTGGTGCAATTTGTGCGCGACAGTCATATAAATCCTATACTTAAGCCAAATTCTATGCGCTGCGTTAAAGCAGCTGATGTAGAATTTTGGAACTATGAGGGAAGTGCCTTTGCCAGCTCGGAAGAGGAAAAGCGGGTAATGGTTATTTCTCCGGGATGGATTTACACGGAAAAACAGGTGCAGATTTCGCGTCCGAAGGTGAAGGAGGTTATAGAGCATGTTAATTAATGGTGAAGAGCATAATGATTTGTGTGTTGGTATTGATCTTGGTACGACCAATTCAGTTTTAGCAACCATCAACCTTAAGGCTAATGGTGATATTGTGAGTAAGGTTGTGGATTTGCCTCGTGCTGTGGATGTTTTCAACAGCAGCCTGGGCAGGGGAAGGCTGAATACGCAGAAGCGCTCCCTGCTTCCATCTTGCGTTTACTATAGGGAGGAATATGGATATGAGCCTTTAGTAGGCGATTTTGCTAAGAATCAATTTGCATTGCGTCCTCATCTTGTGGCTAAATCCATAAAAAGCCAGATGGGAAAAGCGCAGGCCGAAGGCTTAGCGCAGGAGATTATGGATAAAACTCCTGCGCAGGTATCAGCACGTATTTTGAAACATATGTTAAAGGAGGCAGGCAAAATTTACCGTACCGAAATTACTGATGCGGTGATTACGGTGCCGGCAAATTTTGACTCCGTAATGTGTCAGGCTACGCGGGAGGCGGCAGCCATGGCCGGAATTAAGGTTACTGACAGCGATGGTTCGGAAAGGGCGGTGCTGCTGTCAGAACCGAATGCTGTTATTTATGATTTGATTAACCAGGTACAAAATGGTGAAATATCTAATCATATTATTGACCTTAATAGTGAAAAAAATGTTATGGTTTTTGATCTTGGCGGTGGTACGCTTGATATCACTATGCACAAGATCAAGCGTAGGGAGGATTACCCTGATATTTTAAAGGTAGATGAAATTGCTACCAATAGATATACTCTTCTTGGAGGGGATGATTTTGATGCAGCGATTGCTGCAGTAATGTTTGAGCATTACCAAAAGCAGTATGCTACATACCCGGAGATAGTACATAAGCTGCAGCAGGAGAAAAAGGCGATTATGCCGCAGCTTATAAATTATGCTGAGGCATTGAAGCTTGATGTAAGCGAGCGTGCAGGCAGTAACGCTGCCTGCAGCGATGATGATATGGGATGGGGCGATGATGAGGAAGAATTTGTTGTTGGTGGTAATATGGGCGGTATTGGCTATGCCTATGATGACAGCTTTACTAAGGAGGATATTGAGGCGATATTAGCGCCCTTTATGGGAAACAATCTGCAGTTTGATGATTATAAGAACATAGATATGCTTAATGGAACACGAAATATTATTTATCCTGTGTTGGACGTACTGTATAAAAGTAGTACTAAATTGGGGGACGGTTTTAAGGTTGATGCCGTTATAGTCAATGGTGGTATGAGCAAATTTTATATGGTTACTAAGCGTTTGGAGGAGTTTTTCGGCTTTGAGCCTATCGTCGCCCTAGACCCGGACCAAGCAGTGGCTAGAGGTGCTGCGGTGTACCATTACTATTTGCATAAGCACGCCCAACAAATGCAGGAGGATATGCGGCTTGTAGGGGCTGGTGCGGATAAAGCAGGCGTGCTGCCGACGCCGCAAAAGCAGCAGCAAAAAGCGCAGGCAGTACGTCCTGCTATAGAGTGGGGCAATAAGATTCTAAATGACAGTCTTTATCTTGGTATGCGTGATGGTGCAGTGCGTGAGCTTATCCCAGGGGGAACGACGCTTCCCTATCAATCAGATTTTATCAAGGGCTTTCAGCTTTTGCCGGGCAAGGGTGAAATCGCTATTCCTATAAAAAGACGCAACCTTGGCAAAGGCTACCAGACGATCGGCAATGGGCGCTTAAAGCTACAGACAGGCGGATATGCTGATGGCGCGTATGTGGCGATACGTGTCAAAATGAATGCCAGCAAGGTTATTACTATGGAAATGCAGCTGAGCAGGGATTACGCCGGCCATGAAGTCTGGGAGAACAAAGTAGCTGAAATTGTAATTGGCAGCTTGGATGATGGGGCAGCTAATAAAATAAAAATGGTTGCTCCCTTAGGAGGCAGGCTGGACGTTGTCAACGAGCTGCACGGTATGCAGCTTATTTGTGAGCGTAGCTTGTACGCCAAAGGCAACAGGGGACAAAAGGCGGTAAAAATGCTGGCGCAGTATGTTACAAAAATTTCTGCGGCAGCCAACAAAGACGAATTTGCTGAGCCTATTTTAAATTTGCTGAAGGAAAGCAATAATGATGACCTCAGGCAAAGACTGCTGCTTATTGCCCGTCGTCATGCTGCAAGCTGGACAGAGATCGAGCGCAGAAAGCTTGCCAGGGAATGTATGAATCTGCTGCAGACCGAGCTTAAGGGTTTTGAATGTAGTGGTAGCAGGGTTAATACCAACATACAGGCCATCTATACTCTTGCCTGCTGCGGCAGTAGTGAGCAGATTGCCGATTTGGTAGCGCTTAAGAGACAGTCGCGTTATTACTCTGCCTGCCTATATGCTTTTGGCAAAAAGCAGCAGGAAGGCGCTTATATTTATGATTGCTTTGCTCTAGACGCTTATGCTCAAAATAAAAAAAGCAACCTGCAGACAACTGCACACGCCTTAGCTATGGCGTTGCGCCTGGATACCGGCTGCAGGGTGAA
The DNA here is from genome assembly GCA_963597755.1 of Segatella copri. Classification (GTDB taxonomy): domain Bacteria; phylum Bacillota; class Negativicutes; order Acidaminococcales; family Acidaminococcaceae; genus Phascolarctobacterium_A. The sequence goes on along the minus strand of CAVBQX010000023.1, from coordinate 28,668 downwards.
GGATATTGATGTAAAAAAGGTCATTAAGGATTTGTGCTTTGTTATCAATAACAGAACAGTGTATGACGAAAGGTATTGCAGTGATATTACGTGCTGCATCTTAGCCTTGGGATATGCCTGCGACCAACGCTTTGAGGGCAACGTATTGCCGCAGGAGCTAAAGGATATGGTAGCAGAAACCTTTGATAGATTGCCATTTATATATCCTACGGAGGTGCTGCGTCATTTGTACAGAATTATAGACGTATCTGGAAAAATGTTTGACGGACAGGTTTTGTCGCATGATGATGAAGAATTTTTGCTGCAAAGCCTGGAAATATAATTTGGCCGATTTGAGCGCATAATGTGTATAGTAAAAGGCGCTGTCAACTATGGCAGCGCCTTTTTGGCTATAGTAGCAGCAATAACCGGTTTTACTTTTCGCGCACGCCTGTCTGCGTCCAGACGCTCAAATCTACCTCAAAAATTCTGTTCCAGGGCAGCTGCACTCCTACTGTCAGATTACGCAGGTACCAGGCCTTGCCGTCCTGGCTGAAAAAGGGTGTGCGTCCAAGGCTTGTGTGCAGCAACCTGTGTGCCAAAAGGCTCAGCTGCCATTGTATGTAACGCTCGGCTGCGGCCTTTTCGTCATCACTTAGCAGTGCTGGGTCTGTACCTAGTGTAGCAAGCTGACTGCGCAGATTAGCGTGCAGCAGCTTTTGGTAGCAGTAATCCTCAAGGATGCGTTCTGCCGTAAAGCGCAGGTTAGCGGCGTAGAGCGCGGCCAGCTGCTCCGCACTGGCGCCGCTTTGCCGCAAGCGTTGCACCTGTCCGCAAAAGATGAGCCCCTGCGCCAGCGCGGTGCCTGACGAATTGCTGAAGGTGTTCCAGCCGGCGTAGGCCGCAAGTTGGTTTATAGGTACATTGGCAGCCAGAAGCAGCGGTAATAAAAGCTCATCTGCTTCGAAGTTGGCACTACTGTCTATTAGTGCCACGGCGCGTCCCTGCGCCAAAAGCGCTGCCAGCTCTGCTACCTGGGTTTGACCAGGAACAAAATTATCACCACCGCAGCTAATGTAGCAGATGAGGTCGGCGTCGTCCGCTGTGGCTGCCTCCTGTGCGCCTAAAAGCTGCAGCTGGCTGCGCAGGGCGCTACCCGTGCTGACGGGCATATAGGGCATATCCTGCCAGGCTATAGCCTTGTTTGCGTACATCAGGTAAACCTTGGGCCTATAGCCAATGCTGTGCAGATAGTGGCGTGCAAGCAGCAGCGCGGCGATTTCGTCCGCACCGCAGGTGATTTGTGCCTGGCCTGGAGGCAGACGGTTGATGGCCGCCTGCAGCCTGTCAGCGCTGGCATGTGGCAGGCCAAGGGGGGCGGCGTCGTCCTGACCGATGATTATGTGTCTTGTTGGTGTAGCCAGCTGCAAGAGGCCAAGGTTAAAGCGGTTGCTTTGCTGGTAGCGCAGGCGGTATTTATCCAGCACCTTGGGCGGAATTTTGGCTTCTGTTTCGCGCATTTGACGCGTCAGGGCAAAGCTGCCTGTGATGCGCACAAGGTCGGCCAGCTGCGAATAACGCCAAAGCTGGTACTGGTACCAGCGGTCGGGCAAAAGCTGGTCGCTGACGAGCAGGCGGGGGATGATCGAAAATATATCCTGCTGCCCTTCGGGCGGCGTGGGCAGCTGCTGCAGATTACGCAAAAGTGCATCCCCCTCTCCAGCTGCAGCAATGTCTTGCCTGGCAGCTAAAAGGCCGCCGTGCAGAAGATTGTCGGCAGAAATTATACTATAATCGTAATAGGGGGAGACGCTTTGCAGCCATTGCCAAAGTTTTTGTTTGTCTGCAGGCGTCTGGTAGTTGTCAAGACAGGTTTTTGGCGGTAAAATTACATTTAGGCCTGCAAGCTGCCCCAGCTTCTGCACCATGGTGCTGCAAACGGGGCGGCTGTCAAGCGGCAGCAGCAAAATACTTCGCCTTGCTGCCGGAGCAGGCAGACTGACGCTGCTGGTGGCAGGAAGCCGCCAGCACGACAGGAACACTGCTATAAGGAGCAGTACTACGCTGCTGATGCATATGATTTTGTGTGTGCGGCGCATAGGCTATCTCCTTTCTGTCTTCATAATTATAACACAACAGGAGTGACACATGAGAATAATTACGGGCAGGGCGCGCGGCTTGCAGCTGACTGTGCCCAAAACCTATGATGTACGTCCGACGGCGGACAGGGTTAAGGAATCGGTTTTTAACATTATTGGCAGCAAAATCATCGGTGCCAGGGTGCTGGATTTGTTTGCCGGCACGGGTAATCTGGGGCTGGAAAGCTGGAGCCGTGGAGCTAGTGCTATCACCTTTATTGATGCCAGCAAGGAATCGCTTCGGCTGGTGCGCAGTAATATTGCCAAGTGCAGGGCACAGGATGACTGCACCGTGCTGCAGGGAAGCGCGCCGCAGGTGGCGCAAAGGCTGGCGCTGACGGGTGAGCTTTTTGACTTTGCCTTTTGCGACCCTCCGTATAATAAGGGCTGGGTGCAGCAGATTATCGAGCTTTTGGGCAGGCAGTCATTTTTGCGTGATGGTGGCTATCTGGTTGTGGAACGCAGCGCGCATGATGAGCTGCCGCCGTTGCCTGTGGGCTGCGAGCTGGTACGCAGCAGCCGTTATGGTGAAACAATAGTAGATTTTATTTGCTGGAATAATTTTGTGAAATAAAAAGGAATATCCGACTTTATGTCGAATAAGAAATTGTATTATAGGGATTTCTCGGCTTTTTTAAGCTTCGGGAATAGAGTGTAGGAGGTCTGGCGTATGCGCAGAGCAGTTTGCCCAGGAAGTTTTGACCCTGTAACAAAGGGTCATATAGATATTTTTGAGAGAGCGAGTGCTATGTTTGATGAACTCATCATCAGCGTTTTTCATAACCCCGGTAAGGATAAGGCCATGTTTAGCATGGAAGAACGTGTGGAAATGCTGCGTGAGGCAACAAAGCATATCCCCAATGTGAGGGTGACCTGCTTTTCGGGTTTGTTGAACGAATTTTGTAAAAAAGAAGAAGCACCCTTTATAGTCAGGGGATTGCGTGCCTTTACTGATTTTGAGTATGAATTTCAGCGCGCTTTGCTCATCAAAAAAATTGATAGTCATCTGGAAACTGTTTTTATTATGACCAATGCCAGATACTCTTTTGTCAGCTCGTCCGGTGTACGTGAGCTGGCAACCTTTGGCGGGCAGCTGAAGGATTTGGTGCCTGAATGCATAGAAGAACGTGTACGTAAGCACGTTTATCAAAAGTATGATTAGAATCTGGATGTGATATTATGATCGAACGTAACAATACGAATGTAGCTTTGGAAGGGATGTTTGAGGATCTCTTTAAGCTGATATCCGATGCGAGGCATATGCCGCTTACGGACAAGATTATATTGGATGAAAATGATCTTTTAAATATTCTTGATGATCTTAAGGATGCTATTCCCAGGGAGATCAAAAGTGCTAACCAGGTTTTGGAGGAGCAGAAGAATATAGTCAATAAGGCTTATGCGGACGCAGACAGGATTGTGCAGCAGGCTAAGGAAGAGGCCGAGCGTATTATCAGTGTGGCGCAGGCCGATGCCGATGCTAAGGTGCAGCAGGAAGAAATCGTTAAGCAGGCTAATGCTGTAGCCGAAGAAATCAAGACTAATGCCCTGCGCTATCAGGAGGAAACCAAGGCCGAGGCCGACAGCTATGCCATGCAGTTAAAGAAGGACTCCCTGCAGTATGCCGAGGATATGCTGGCTTACTTAAGCGGCAACTTAGACAGTGCGTTAAAGGGGTTAGCTGAAAACCGCGAAAACGTCAGCTCCGAGATGCGCAATCTTATGAGTGCGCCTGAACGCCAGGAGGAAGAGCTTGCGGCAGAGGACGAGGAGTAAGATAACGGCTATAACAGCAGTGATATAAGCAAGATGCTTGTGTCGCTGCTGTTTTTTAGTTGCTTCGATTGCTGATTACTGCGAAATGAAAATAATAAAAATTAATAAGATACAAAAAGCATGTGCAGCGTGTGGGTGCTTGTTGAATTTGCAAATCGTTATTGCTATAAAAAATAATAGTATTAATGCGAAAACAGCAGTAAAAAATTGGTGACTACATAGTCAAAAGCTAAAAAAGTCTTAAAATAACTATTGACTGACCAGTCAGTGAGTGTTATAATTATCCCAACGACAAATAAACAAGCAATCGCGAGGCTTGCTTTATAACGTCGTATACATAAACATTGTGCATGAAATATTCTTAACAATAATAAAAGCTGTGGCTTGGAGGAAACAAGGCAACTCGGCAGATGACGGCTGTATATTGGCGTAAAGAAATTTTTTGCATAGTGTTAATAGTTCTCTTACAATGAGAAGGAGGAAAACATTATGAAAAAGTCTTTAGTATTTGCAATCGCAATGGCATTGGGAGTAAGTGCAAGTGCATACGCAGCTAACCCGTTTAGCGACGTGCCTGCAGGCCACTGGGCCTATGACAGCATCAACAAGCTGGCAGCTGCAGGCGTAATCGAAGGCTACGGCGACACCACCTTTGGTGGCGACAAGCTGATGACCCGTTATGAAATGGCACAAATCGTAGCAAAGGCTATGGCCAAGGGCGCAAACGTTGACAAGCTGGCTGCAGAATTTGCTGAAGAGCTGGATAATTTGGGCGTACGCGTTGCTAACCTGGAAAGAAAGGCCGACAATGTAAAGATTACCGGTGAAGTTCGTTACCATTATGCTGATAATGACGACGATGTTGCTCCCGGCTACACCAGCAAGCTGCGTTCCCGTATTTGGATTAACGGCCAGATCAATGATGACTGGACTTATACCGGCATGATCCAAAACGAGCAGGATTTCCGTAACGACGATGGCGATGAGGACACCAAGTTCCAACGTGCTTACATTAATGGTAAAATCGGCGGCGTTGCTGTACAGGGTGGTCGTTACAACCTGAAGCTGGCTGACGGCAATGTATATGATGAACGTTTTGATGGTATCCAAGCCTCCTATGGCAAGGATGTGAAGATTACTGCCGGCTACGGCAAGGCTTCTCCGTCCACTACGACAACTCACACCTTCTATGATGGCAAGTTCAAGGGTGCAACCCTGGAGGATTCCTCTGATGAGGTTTGGTACGGCGAGGTTTCCGGTGATATCGGTAAGCTGGGACTGAAGGCTGGTTACTACAGCTTCAGCGAGGTTGAATCCTTTGATAATTACGGTAAAACCGGCGAAAAGAAGATTGATGATGACGATCTGAATATCTGGTCTGTAGGCGCAACCTACAACTTTGATAATAATGTTAAGCTGGGCTTCACCTATTTGATGGGTGAGGACAGCTACTGCGATTATGACGATATCGATGATGACGGCTATATCGCAACCGTATCCTACAAGGGCGCTAAGGCTACCACTCCTGGCAGCTGGGGTCTGTCCGCAAGCTACTATGACCAGGGCGCAACCACTTATGTAAACCACACCATGAATGGTCTGGCAGATAAGATGTGGGGCTTTAAGGGCTACAGCGTAACTGCTAACTACACCTTTGCTAAGAACATCATGGGTCAGGTTGAATGGTATGACCTGGAAGAAAAAGAGGGCGACCGTGACTCTCAAACCATTTGGAGCCAGCTGCTCTTCACCTTCTAATGGCTTTTATTGACTTTTAGATAAAGGCAGTTTGCAATAGAACACTCCTCGTAAAAAAAGACCGCTGTCCTGCCTTGGCAGGGCGGCGGCTCTTTTTTTGCTATTCTTCTACATACACAGGCGAAATATAATAGTCGTTGCCTGCGCGCCTGGGTGTGCTGCTATTTTGCAGCAGGCTCCACACGTCGGTGGCGGCGATGTCCAGCTCAAGCTGGGCGGTGAAGGCCGCACCTTGCCCTTGGACGGCATTTTTGCCCAGCTTGGTGATGACAGGAAGCGTGCTAGTGCATTTCATCTGCTTTAAAAGCTGGCGGCCGGTGCTGCTAAAGGCCAGCACGCGCAGGTAGGCGGGGGCAGCCTGCTGCCAGACGGAGCGGGGCCTGTCCAGCAGTATTTGCATAAGCAGGCGGCGCACACGGCTGGTGGTGTAGCGCTTGTGGGTGCAAAGAGCGGCTGCTTCGGCAAGCGACTCACAGCTGGCGGCCTGCTTCAGCAGGTTTTCCAGTCCTTCGCTGGCTTCACAGCGTGCGGCGATTTGCGCAGGTGTGAGCAGACGCAGGCGGTAGGCGATAAGCTGCCATAAAAGCTGCTCGTCATAGCCGGCGCCGCCAAGCGCAGCGCGCACGTAGGGCGGCACTGCCTGTTGCCAGGAAGCGTCGCCACGGGTCAGGGCCTGGCGGATGGCGGTGGCGCTGGCGCTGGCGCCTGCAATAGCAGCGCTGTTGTAGCCTGCGTCCTGACGCTGTATGTACAGCGGTGTGATGCCCGTCCCGGGCAGTGCTTTGGTGTATTCCAGGGCCAAAATGTCATTGGGGGAGGTGAGTACGGCGTCGCTTCCCAGGGCCTTGCTGGCGGCGCTGGCGTAGCTGGCGCCGTTTTTTAAGAGTGTGCGCAGCCTTTGCTGCACCTCGCTGCTTGTTGCACGGTGTGCAAGCTCTGCAAAGTCTGCTGTAGCTGTTTCGGCACCGCAGCAAAGCACGCTGCAGCAGCCTGTGGCAGCCAACAGCTGCACTGCTCCGCTGGCAAAAAATTGGGCACTGCGCAGCGCGAAGGCACAGGGAAGCTCGATTACAAGGCTGGCCCCGCCCTGCACTGCCAGCTGCGCACGTTGCCATTTGTCTAAAATAGCAGGCTCGCCACGCTGCATAAAGCTGCCACTCATGACGACGATGACAGGCTGCTGCGCAAGGCGCCTGGCTTCGGCAAGATGATATAAATGACCGTTATGAAAAGGGTTGTATTCGGCTACGATTCCGGTAGCTTCCATGGTTATACCTCACTAAAAATATATCTTACTTTATATTTTATTATAGCATACGCTGTAAATTGAGAAAATATTTCTGTTCAAGTGACGTCAAATAGTGTATACTAATGGTGTATTGGATTTTGTTTCTCAAATTTGGCTTGCTAATAACCAGGAGGCTTATCGTGATTGTTTTTGTAGTTAATTGTGGCAGCTCCTCAATCAAATATCAGCTGATTGATATGGAAAACGAGCAGGTGCTGGCCAAGGGCCTGATAGAACGCATAGGCATGGAGGGCAGCACGCTCAAGCATACGCCGGCAGGCAAATATACAATTGATATCAAGGAAGAAATTCCCGACCATAAGGTAGGCATCCGTATGGCGATTGCTGCGCTGACCAACAAGGAATATGGCGTTATTGACGATATGTCGGAAATAGACGCTGTAGGTCACCGCGTCGTGCATGGCGGCGAGCGCTTCACCGACAGCGTGCTGATTACCAGCGACGTGCTGCGCGGCATTGAGGCCTGCTGCGAAATCGCCCCCCTGCACAATCCGCCCAATCTTTATGGCATTAATGCCTGCATGGAAATTATGCGCGGTACGCCGCAGGTGGCGGTGTTCGATACGGCCTTTCACCAGACGATGCCCAAGGTTGCCTATCTTTACGGCCTGCCCTATGAAATGTACGTAAAATATGGCGTGCGCCGTTACGGCTTCCATGGTACCTCGCACAAGTATGTGGCGCAGCGTGCCGCAGTGCTGATGGAAGAGCATATGAACGATTTACGCATTATTACCTGCCACCTGGGTAATGGCGCCAGTATTGCCGCCATCAAATATGGCAAATCTATAGATACCAGCATGGGCTACACGCCGCTGGAGGGACTTATTATGGGCACGCGCAGCGGTGAGATTGACCCTGCGATTATTCCTTTCCTTATGGAAAAGGAAAATATGAACGCACAGCAGATTGACGACTACCTGAACCGCCGCAGCGGTATTTTGGGCATCAGCGGCCTGTCTAGTGACTTCCGTGACCTGGAAAGTGCTGCTAACCGCGGTGATGAGCGCAGCCAGCTGGCGATTGATGTTTTTGCCTACAAGGTAAAAAAATATATCGGCGGCTATGTTGCTGCTATGGGCGGCGTGGATGCTATTGTCTTTACTGCCGGCTTGGGAGAAAACTCTCCCTTTATGCGTGATAAGATCTGCAATGGTCTGGAATATCTGGGAACGCGTATTGACCCTGATCTGAACAAGGTGCGTGGCAAGGAGCGCGAAATCAGCGTGCGCCGTGCCCGCGTCAAGATTTTTGTCATCCCGACAAATGAAGAGCTGGTCATTGCCCGTGACACCTATAACATCTGCCGCAGGATTATTAAGCTGTAGTGCAGTATTTTATGTAAAGTGGGCTGCTGTTTTTGCTTTGCCTAAAGCATTTTTACTTGACAAAGAGCGCTAATACCGCTATAATTGTAACGATTGGTGAAATATGATTAAAATAAATGTCGCAGAAATCAAGAAAAGACTAGTCGGTGAAAAGGCCTTTGCTTTTGATCTTTCGCCCGCTGAGCTGGAGATAACGCCTGTTGAAATGGCTATTGAAGGTACGGTGCGTGTGGAAGGCACGATGAGCAATGCAGGAGATGTTTTACTTTTGCAGGCTGTGCTTGCGGCTGAGGTGCAGCGCACCTGTGGTCGTTGTCTGAAGGATTTTACAGGCGTTGTGCAGGCAGAGGTTATCGAAAAGTTTTATCCGGCAAGTGCTGAACATATTGAAAATGATGCTTTTGTTTACGATTCGGACGTTATCGATATAACGGAACCGCTTCGTGAAGGGCTGCTGCTTGCAGAGCCCATGCAGGCTCTGTGTAAGCCAGACTGCCGGGGACTTTGTCCCGTTTGTGGCGCTGATCTTAATGATGGTGACTGCGGATGTGACAGGTTCACTGTAGATCCAAGGCTGGCGGCATTGAAGCAATTCATCAAAAATTAAATTCACTTCATAGCACTGAGGAGGTGTGTTGAGAAATGGCAGTACCTAAGAGAAAAATGTCCAAAGCCCGTCGTGACAGACGTCGTGCTAACTGGAAGCTGAGTGTTCCTGGCATGGTTGAATGCCCGCAATGTCATGAATTGAAAATGCCGCATCGCGTTTGCCCGGAATGCGGTTACTACAATGGCAAGCAAGTCATTGCTAAAGCAGAATAATCTAAGCTATCAAGCCTCCGAGGATATCTTCGGGGGCTTTTTGCATGGCTAAAAATTAATTGTGTAATTAAAGAAATCACAAAAATGTAAGCGATATTACACATTTTTCGTCAAAAACCTCTTGCCAAAAGCCATTCATGCTCTTATAATAAAAACAGATATTATGAGCTGGTACTAAAAAGCAGGTGAGGTAATGACATCTTCTAAAAAATTAATACGTCACAAAAGCTTGAAAAAGCTGCTTAGGGATAACCCCTTCTGCACAGACGAACAGCTGGCGCAGATGCTGGACGTCAGCGTCCAGACGATCAGGCTGGACCGTGTAGCACTGGGGATTCCGGAGCTGCGTGCCAGAACTCGTACTATGGCAGAGGAAGCACAGACTAAGCTGCGTGCTATTGATAAAAAGGATATTGTAGGTGAGCTGCTTGATCTGGAGCTGAACAAAATCGGCATTTCCACCCTCAAGATAACGGCAGACATGGTGCTGGAGCGCACGGGTATCGCGCGCGGCTACTATATGTTTGCTATGGCCAACACGCTGGCACTGGCGGTGGTGGATGCCCAGTTTGCCCTGACTGCCGTAGGTAATGTAAAATATAAGGTGCCTGTTAATGCTGGTGCCGTGCTGGTGGCACGTGCCGTGGTGACTCACCGCCGCATGGACAAGTACTATATTTTTGTTTCTATCAAAAATAATAACGAAGAGGTTTTTCGCGCTAAGTTTATTATTGTTTCCCTGGATAACAGGGAAAAGCAGGAAAGGGAGCAGGACGCATGAAAATCGCAGTAGATGTTATGGGTACCGACTACGGCCCCAAGGAACTGGTTTTGGGCGCAGTCAATGCGGTTAAAGCGTATGGCTGCGAAACTGTGCTTGTTGGTGATGAAAGCATCATCCGTGATCTTTTGCAGCAATATGGTGCTGATAAGGAGCCGAGGATTACCATTCATCATGCCAGCGAGGTAATAGCAATGGACGAGCATCCTGCAATTGCGGTAAAATCCAAAAAGGATGCTTCAATCGTGGTAGCGGCAAGGCTGCTGCGCAATAAGGAATGTGATGCCCTGGTTTCTTCGGGCAGCACGGGTGCTGCTGTAGCTTCGGCACTCTTTTGCGTGGGACGCATTAAGGGAGTGGAAAGGCCTGCGATTGCAACGCCTATCCCCAGCCTTACAGGTACCACTGTTGTGCTCGACAGCGGTGCCAAGGTTGACGCCAAGCCTGAGCATATGGTGCAAAGCGCCATCATGGGTACGGTGTATGCCGAAAAAATCTTAAAAATTTCTGCGCCGAAGGTAGGACTTTTGAACATCGGTGAAGAAGAAACTAAGGGTAATGAGCAGGCACTGGCAACCTACCCGCTGCTAAAGGCAGAGCAGACCATTAATTTTATCGGCAACGTCGAAGGCCGTGATATCAACAAAGGCACTGTGGACGTGGTCGTCTGCGATGGTTTTGTTGGTAACGTCGTCCTGAAGTTCGGCGAGGGTCTGGCCAAGGCTATTATGACCTTGATCAAGGAAGCTATCACAAATGGCGGCATATTGGCAAAGCTTGGCGGCCTCTTAATCAAGCCGGCGCTTAAGGGCTTAAAGAAGCGCCTGGATCCGGCGGAATATGGTGGTGCGTTGCTGTTAGGTATCCGCGCACCCTTTATTATCTGCCACGGCAGCTCCAAGGCCAAGGCTATAACCAATGCTATCCACGTAGCTATGGATTTTGCCGAGCAGGATGTCGTGAGCATCATTAAAGACAAAATTGCGCAATCGCAAGAAAAGAAAGAGGAAATAGATCAATGACAAGAGCTGTTGGTATTTTAGGCGTAGGACATTATGTTCCTGAAAAAATTATCACTAACAAGGACATGGAAAAAATTGTTGAAACCAGTGATGAATGGATTACCGAACGCACTGGTATCAAGCAGCGTCACATTGCTGCCCCTGAGGAGGCAACCAGCGACCTGGCCTACAAGGCTGCCGTGGCAGCATTGGCAGATGCCGGCGTAGCTGCCGAGGAGCTGGATTTGGTAATTGTCGGCACTGCCTCCAGCGATTATATCTTCCCGTCCACTGCCTGCCTGGTACAGGCGCGTCTGGGTGCAAAGAACGCGGCTGCGTTTGATCTGGCAGCAGGTTGCAGCGGCTTTGTTTACAGCCTGGGTGTAGCCAGCCAGATGGTAAAGAGCGGCCTTTATAATAAGGTGCTGATTATCGGTGCTGAAACCCTGAGCCGTATCATGAACTGGACCGACCGTAACACTTGCGTATTGTTTGGTGATGGTGCCGGTGCTGCTGTTATTGGCGAGGTTGAAGAAGGCTATGGCGTGCTGGGCATTGATATGGGTGCGGACGGCAACGGTGGTAAGCACCTGCTGCAGCCTGCAGGCGGCAGCCGTAACCCGGCCAGCGAAGCAACCGTAGCAGCTAAGGGGCACACCATTCATATGAACGGCCAGGAGGTCTTTAAGTTCGCTATCCAGATTATGGGCAAAACTGCAAAGCGTGCTCTGGCTAATGCTAACATGAAGCCCGAGGAGCTGGATATGCTCTTCCCGCATCAGGCAAACTACCGCATTATCACCTCTGCTGCCAAGCGTCTGAAGATGCCTATGGAAAAGGTTTGGGTGAACGTAGATAAGTATGCCAACACCTCCGCTGCTTCTATTCCTATTGCCTTGTGCGAGGCACAGGCTGCAGGTGCGCTCAAAAAGGGTGACAACATCATCCTCGATGGCTTTGGCGCGGGGTTGACTTGGGCGGCTATTGTTCTTAAATGGAGCAAGTAAGTCTGCCTTTGAAGTGGTAAATATATGCCGATAAGGCGCAATTAATAAGTATATAACGTATAATTTTCATAGGAAAGGATGATTATAACGTGAGTAAGATTGCATTCGTATTCCCTGGCCAGGGTTCTCAGACCGTTGGCATGTGCAAGGCTTTTTATGATGAATATCCGGTTGTAAAGCAAATTTTTGAAGAAGCTGATGACGCTTTGGGCTTTTCTATCAGCAAGATGTGCTTTGAAGGTCCTGAGGATCAGCTGCGCCTGACTGCTAACACCCAGCCCGCTATTTTGACTGCCAGCACTGCCTGCGCAGCCGTACTTAAGGAGCATGGTGTAAGCTGCGACATCGCTGCAGGTCACAGCCTGGGCGAATACAGCGCTTTGGTTAACGTTGGTGCTCTCAAATTTGCTGACGCAGTTCGTATTGTTAATAAACGTGGCCAATTTATGCAGGAGGCTGTTCCTGTTGGCGAGGGCAGCATGGCTGCTGTGCTTGGTCTTGATAGCGACAAGATTATCGAAATCTGCCGCAGCGTAGAGGCTGAAAGCGGCGAGGCTGTACAGGCTGTTAACTTTAACTGCCCCGGCCAGGTTGTAATTGCCGGCGCAGTAAATGCAGTAAATAAGGCTATTGACGCATTGAAGGCTGCCGGTGCAAAACGTGCTATTCTGCTGCCTGTAAGTGCTCCCTTCCACAGCACTTTGATGCAGCCTGCAGCTGACCGTCTGGCTGAGGTTCTCGCTCCTATCGAGGTAAGCGATATCACCGTTCCTGTTGTAGCTAACGTAACTGCAAACGAGGTAACCAGCGGAGAAGAGATCAAAAAGTTGCTCATTAAGCAGGCTGCTATGCCCGTACTGTGGGAAACCAGCGTACGCAACATGGTTGCCGGCGGTGTAGACACCTTTGTTGAGGTTGGTCCCGGCAAGGTTCTCACCGGCTTCACCAAAAAGATTGCCAAGGGCGTGCCTGCGCTGAACGTAGAAAACCCCGAAAGCCTGGCAAAAACCCTGGAAGCATTGGCAAAATAAATCGTCCGTTGATTATCTGCTATAATCAATTTGTGAATGGGAAAGGACACAGTTATGAAACTTGAAGGAAAAAAAGCTCTTGTAACCGGCGCATCCCGCGGCATTGGCCGTGCCATTGCCCTGGCCCTGGCTGCCGAGGGCGCTGACGTGGTAGTAAACTACGCCGGCAGTGAGGCTGCAGCCAAGGAGGTTGCTGCGGAAATTGAAGCTATGGGACGCAAGGCGTTTGTTGTACAGGCTGATATTTCGTCCAACGAAGCAGCTACCGCTATGATTGATACCGTTGTTAAGGAATTTGGCCGCATTGATATTTTGGTTAACAATGCCGGCATCACCCGCGATGGTCTTTTAATGCGCATGAAAGAGGAAGACTGGGATGCAGTGCTCACCACCAATTTGAAGGGTGTGTTTAACTGCACCAAGGCTGCCGTAAAATATATGATGAAGCAGAAGGCTGGCAAAATTGTCAGCATCAGCTCTGTTGTCGGCTTAATGGGCAACGCAGGCCAGGCTAACTACGCAGCTGCCAAGGCAGGCGTAATTGGCTTTACCAAGGCTGTTGCCAAGGAGGTTGCTGCCCGTGGCATTACTGTTAACGCAGTGGCTCCAGGCTTTATTAAGACCGATATGACCAGTGTGCTTTCGGACAAGGTTGTTGAAGGCATGCTTACCTCCATCCCCCTGCATAGGCTGGGTGAAACTACTGATATTGCCAAGGCTGTTGTCTTCTTAGTGAGCGACGACGCCAATTATATTACCGGACAGACTTTACATGTTGACGGTGGTATGGTAATGTAATAGGGGACCTTATTAAGGAACCCTGCCAACTATACCATTTGGAAGGAGGTGAATCGTAATGAGCACTTTCGAAAAAGTAAGAGACATCACTGTTGAACAACTGAGCGTTGACGCTGACGAAGTAAAGATGGAATCCGCTTTCATCGATGACCTCGGCGCTGACTCCCTCGACATCGTTGAACTGATCATGGCTTTCGAAGAGGAATTCGGTGTTGAAATTCCTGATGAAAAAGCTGAAAAGATCCGCACTGTAGCTGACGCAGTTAAGCTGCTGGATGAAGAAAAATAATGCTTTACCGGCTTATGTTTTGGGAACCCTTTGCGGGTTCCCTGACACAAGCTATTCTAGTCCTGAAATGGGGGATATTTGTTGAAACTACCAGTGCTGAAAATCGGTAAGCTTGTTGCTGAAGTACCGATTGTACAAGGAGGCATGGCTATCAGGCTGTCTACTGCCCGCTTAGCAGCTGCCGTAGCAAAGGAAGGCGGTATTGGCCTTATTGCTGCATCCGGAATGAGCTTTGATGAGCTGCGTACTGAAATACGCCTGGCCAGAAAGCTGACCGGCGGCAAGGGCATTATTGGCATCAATGCTATGTTTGCTGCCCGCGAGTTTTTGGGGCTGATTACTACTGCCGCACAAGAGAAAATAGATTTAATCGTGGCCGGCGCCGGTTTTTCAAGAGATATTTTTGCCGTCGGACGTAAATATGGTGTTGAAGTAGTACCTATTGTTTCTTCTGTTAAGCTGGCTAAAATTTCTGAGAAGCTGGGAGCTTCTGCTATCGTTGTCGAAGGCACGGAGGCAGGCGGACACCTGGGAACCCAGCAATCTATAAAAGAGATACTTCCGGACATTGTTAAATCCGTTAATATACCTGTTATTGCTGCCGGCGGCGCTGTCTGCGGCAGTGATGTTGCCGAGCTTTTGAAGCTTGGTGCGAGCGGTGTGCAGATGGGCAGCAGATTTGCTGCCAGCGAGGAATCGAACGGCGCACCTGCTCTTAAAGAATTTTACTTAAAAATGACTAAAGAAGATGTTGTGCAGATTGACAGCCCTGTCGGCTATAAGGGACGCGCTATCCGCAACCCCTTCGCGCAGCTATCTTTAGAAAATAGAGCTCCTAAGCCTACGACCTGCGATTTGTGCCTCAAGCACTGCACGCACAGCTTCTGCATTATCAGAGCACTGACACGTGCACAGCAGGGTGACGTGGAAACCGGCCTGGTCTTCACCGGTGCCAATATGTGGAAAATTAAGGAAATATTGCCTGTTAAAGAAATCTTCAGGCGCATAAAGGAAGAAATTGCAAAAATTTAATTACGAGGTGAACTATTTTGAGTAAAAGAAGAGTTGTTGTTACTGGTGTTGGCCCTGTAACTCCTATCGGCATTGGCAAGGATGCTTTTTGGAGCAACCTGGTTGCAGGCAAATCCGGCATTGGTGAAATTACCCAATTTGATACTACTGACTTTAGCGTAAAGATTGCCGGTGAGGTTAAGGATTTTGATTACACTGCTTTCATTGATAAAAAGGAAGGCAAGCGTATGGACCGCGTAACCCACTTTGCTGTAGCTGCTGCTAAGCTGGCTATTGAGGATGCTAAGCTGGATATGAGCAAGGAAAATGCTCTGCGCTGCGGCGTTTGCGTTGGCAGTGGTATCGGCGGCATTCACACCTTCCTGGAGCAGTCCCTCAAGCTGGGTGCTAAAGGACCGTCCAAAATCAGCCCGTTCTTCATCCCGATGGAAATCCCCAATATGTCCGCAGGCCAGATTGCTATTGCTACCGGCCTGAAGGGACCTAACACCGCCATTGTAACTGCCTGCGCTACCGGCACCAACTGCATTGGTGACGCACTGCGTACTATTCAATATGGTGATGCTGACGTTATGCTGGCCGGCGGCACTGAAGCAGCCGTTTCCCCGATTGCTATCGCAGGCTTTGCTAACATGAAGGCACTGTCCACCAACAACGAAAACCCCGAAGCAGCTTCCTGCCCCTTTGATAAAAAGCGTGATGGCTTTGTTATGGGCGAGGGTGCCGGCGTGCTGGTACTGGAAGAGCTGGAGCATGCCAAAGCACGTGGTGCACACATTTATGCTGAGCTGGTTGGCTTTGCTATGAACTGCGATGCTTATCACATCACTGCTCCCGACCCGACCGGTGAAACCCCGGCAGCCTGCATTGCAGCTGCTGTTGCTGACGCCGGCGTGAAGCCTGAGGAGGTTGATTACATCAACGCTCACGGCACTTCTACCCACCGCAACGATCTGGGCGAAACCATTGCCTTCAAGAAGGTATTTGGCGACCATGCCTATGAGCTGTGCATCAGCTCCAACAAATCCATGATCGGCCATTTGCTGGGTGCTGCCGGCGGTGTTGAAGCTATCGCTACCGTTATGACTATCGAAAACGATTTGATTCCTCCGACCATCAACTACCAGGATAAGGATCTGGATGATCCTGAAGGACCGCTGGATCTGGATTATGTGCCGAACGTAGCACGCAAAAAGGTGGTTAACGTCGCACTGAGCGATAACCTGGGCTTTGGCGGCCACAATGCTAGCATCGTTTTCAAAAAATACGTTGACTAAAAAGCAGGGTTGATGAAGATGCAGGAAACACGTATACAGCAGCTAAGAAGCTTCTGTCAGGGGCTGGGCATCCAGATGCGTGATTTGGAGCTGTTGGACATGGCACTGACCCATACGTCCTTCGCCCACGAAGCTAAGCAATATCCTAAACCGCACCACAACGAGCGTATAGAGTTTTTGGGCGATTCCGTGCTCAGCGTCATTGTAAGCACATATATGTACAAAAACTTTCCCGATCTGGCAGAGGGGCAGCTGACAAAGCTGCGCGCTTACCTGGTATGCGAAGGCTCGCTTTATGAATATGCCAAAAAGATTCACCTGGGCGAGCATCTGAAGCTGGGTAAGGGCGAAGAGCTGAGCGGAGGACGCGAGCGCCCCTCCATTCTGGCGGATGCGTTTGAATCAGTTTTGGGCGCGATTTACCTCGACCAAGGCTTTGAGGTGGCCAGAAGCTATCTTTTGGGTATGATGCAGCCGGAGATTGATTATATCTGCCATCACGGTATTTTTAACGATTACAAGACACGCTTGCAGGAATATCTGCAGCGCGATGGTGATGCAGATATCCATTATGTGCTGCTTAGCAGCACCGGTCCGGAGCACAACAAAATGTTTACCTCACGCGTCCTGCTTGGAGGCAGGGTTATCGGTGAGGGCAGCGGCCGCACCAAAAAGGATTCGGAGCAGCATGCAGCCAAGCAGGCCTTGGCGCAGCTGCATGTGCAAAACGCGGATAAATAGGCTTTTGCTGCAGACACAAATATATACAGACAAAATAAACCCACAGCTTACGTAATTTGTAGGCTGTGGGTTGTTTGTTTGCGTTGTTAATAGTGCACTGCTTTATCGTTCAACAGGCTGAAGCCTGCTGCCGTAAGCTTATCCTTGATTTCCCGGATCTGTTTGGCGTCACGGGTTTCCAGCTCCAGCTTGAGGAAGCAGCCCGTAATGGCCATGTTGGCATCGCTGCGGTTGTGCTGCACACCGACAACGTTGGCACCGCACTGGCTGACGATGTCGCTGACCTGGCGCAGCTGGCCGGGACGGTCCTCGAGCACGATGACCAGGTCGGCACGACGGCCGCTGGTTACCTGACCGCGGGTAATGACGCGTGAGAGGATGTTTACATCAATATTGCCACCAGATACGAGGCAGACGGTCTTTTTGCCCTTAAGCGGCAGTTTGTCGAAAATAGCAGCGGCCACAGGAGTAGCGCCTGCACCCTCGGCGATGAGCTTTTGCTTTTCTATCAGGGTTAAAATAGCGGTAGCGATTTCGTCCTCGCTGACGGTAACGATATCGTCCACATATTTGCTGATCATTTCGTAGGTGGTTTCACCCGGGGTTTTTACAGCAATGCCGTCGGCAAAGGTGTTGACGTGCTCCAAGGTTTCGTATTTGTGGTCGTGGAAGGCGTTGAACATGCTGGCTGCGCCTGCTGCCTGCACGCCGTAGATTTTGACATCGGGACGCAGGCTTTTGATAGCGAAGGCCACGCCGCTGATGAGTCCGCCGCCGCCGATGGGTACGACAACTGCCTCTACATCAGGCAGCTGGTCCAAAATCTCCAGACCGATACTGCCCTGGCCGGCAATAACCAGCTCGTCATCATACGGATGGATAAAGGTCATGCCTGTTTCCTCCTGTAGCTGTACAGCACGGTCGTGTGCTTCGTCATAGGCACCGGGAACAAGCTCCACCTGTGCGCCCAAGCGCTTGGTGTTTTCTACCTTCATGATGGGGGCGCCGTCAGGCATGCAGATGACGCTTTTGATGCCCATGCTGGTGGCGGCAAGCGCCACACCCTGGGCATGGTTGCCGGCGCTGCAGGCGATTACGCCCTTGGCAGCCTCCTCCGGTGAAAGCTGGCTGATTTTGTAATAGGCGCCACGCAGCTTAAAGCTGCCTGTTACCTGCAGGTTTTCTGTTTTTAGATACAGGTCGTTGCCATCACTCAAATGAGGTGCCGCTATTAAATCTGTCTTGCGTGCTACGCTCTTTAAGATGAAGGCTGCATGATAAATTTTGTCTAGTGTCAGCATTTTGATACCTTCTTTTCCCTTATTTTTAAATAAAACAATCTGTCTGCGCCAATGTCTGCTGCAAGAAGCAGCTTGTAGCACAACACATTACATTTTAGTATAAAATGAATCTGCGCCCGCGTCAAGTGCTTATGTACAATTACAGCAAAGATAGTGTATAATGATATGATGATAATAAGCTTAAAGGAGTGCAGAAAAATGCAATGGATAGAAGTAAATGTGGCTGTGACGCACGAGGCGGTGGAGGCAGTCGCTGATGTTTTGACTAACGCAGGCTCTAAGGGTGTGGCCATTGAGGACCCGCAGCTGATTAACGATTTGCGAAATAGCGGTACCTGGGAGCTGTGTGATATTCCCGAGCAGCAAAATACCGAGGTGGTCACCGTCAGTGCTTATTACGCTGACGATGACAAGCTTACGCAGCGCCTGGCAGAGATAGATGCGCAGCTGGCGCTGATTGAGGAGCGCATTGGCAAGTACCGCTTTGGCAATACGCGCTTTCGCAAGATGAGCGAGCAGGACTGGGCCAACGAATGGAAGCAGTATTTTCATGTGACGCACGTGGGCAAAAGCCTGGTTATCAAGCCAAGCTGGGAGGACTATGCTGCCAAGGAGGGCGAGCACGTTATTGAAATTGACCCGGGCATGGCCTTTGGCACGGGTACGCACCACACCACCAACATGATGATGGAGCGCCTGGAAAAGGTAATTACGCCTGATTCTACCGTGTTTGATGTGGGCACGGGCAGCGGCATTTTAGCGATTGCGTCGGCTATGCTGGGAGCCAAAAGCGTTAAGGCAGTGGATATTGATGCCGTTGCCGTGCGTGTGGCTAAGGAAAACGTGGCAGACAACGGCCTGGCCGGTGCCATCGAGGTGCGTGAGGGCGACCTGCTGCATGGTACCGAGGGCAGGGCGGATGTTATTATCGCTAATATTATTGCTGATATTATCATCATGCTTTTGAAGGATATCCCGCAAAGGCTGGCAGCTGACGGCGTATTTTTGGCTAGCGGCATTATTGAAGAGCGCATGGCAGACGTTGAGGCCGAAGCACACAAGCAGGGCCTTGTAGTGGACGCAGTCGACCACCGCGGCGGCTGGGTT
This sequence comes from Segatella copri, assembly GCA_963597755.1. Taxonomy (GTDB): domain Bacteria; phylum Bacillota; class Negativicutes; order Acidaminococcales; family Acidaminococcaceae; genus Phascolarctobacterium_A. Next base: position 9,193 of record CAVBQX010000023.1, on the reverse strand, counting down.
GTAATGCAGATGCGCATGGCGTAAAAGAAAGGACTTCAAATTGCATCGCTTTTTCATTCCCCAACTATACAACGAAACAATGACCATCACAGGTGTGGACGCACGTCATATCAGCAAGGTGCTGCGTATGCAGCCGGGCGATGAGCTGCAGCTGGTGAGTGACGACGGCGTGAGCGCCATTGCCGAAATCACGGCGATTGATGCAGAGAGCGTTAGCGTGCGCTGTAAGGAAAAGCTCGCCGAAAGCCATGAGCCTGCAGTGCGCCTGGTTTTGGCACAGGGTCTGGCCAAGGGCGAGAAGATGGACTTTATCATCCAAAAGGCCGTGGAAATGGGTGCCTACAGCGTTGTGCCTGTGGCAATGGAGCATTCCGTAGTGCGCTTAGACGGCGCAAAGGCACAAAAAAAGGTGGAGCGCTGGCAAAAGATTGCTGAAGCGGCTGCCAAGCAAAGCAAGCGTGACATTATTCCCCAGGTGCAGCAGGTGCAGACCATGGCGCAGATGCTGGCGGCCAATGACTGCCAGACGAAGATTATCGCCTACGAGTGTGAGGACAAAAAAAGCCTGCGCTCAGCACTAGTGGCAGCTAAGGAGACAGGCAGTCTTACCAGCCTGCTTTTGATTATCGGGCCGGAGGGCGGTATCAGCGAGGCAGAGCTTGCAGCAGCACGTGCGGCAGGTGCGGTGCCTGTAAGCTTAGGACGCAGGATTTTGCGTGCCGAAACTGCGGGACTGGTGGCGATATCGGCTATATTTTATGAAACAGGAGATTTAGGAGATTAATGAGAAAAATTGCCTTTTACACGCTGGGCTGCAAGGTGAACCAGGCAGACACTGCGAGCATGGAGGGAATCTTCCGCAGCGCAGGCTATGCGGTGGTGCCCTTTGGCGAGCCGGCGGATGTATATTTAGTTAATACCTGCGTTGTTACTAACACAGGACAGCGCAAGTCGCGTCAGATTATTAACCGCGCTGTGCGTCACAACCCCTTGTCGCTGGTGGTGGTTACAGGCTGTTATCCGCAGACCGCGCCCGAGGAGGTGCGTGCCATCAGCGGTGTGGACGTTATCATCGGCAACCAGGAGCGTGCGCGCATTGTAGAGCTGGTAAACGAAGCTTTGGAGCACAAGCAGACAGAGATTTTGGACAATGTGCAGCAGATGACGGTGGATACAAAATTTGAGGAGCTGGGCGTAGGCACAGAAACCGACAAAACCCGTGCCTTCTTAAAAATCCAGGAGGGCTGCAACCAATATTGCACCTATTGCATCATTCCCTTTGCCCGTGGCCCGCTGCGCAGCCGCAGCCTGGAAAGCATCCGCGAGGAGGTGGGCAAGCTGGTGGCCGCAGGCTATAAGGAGGTTGTGCTCATTGGCATTCACCTGGGCTGCTATGGTAAGGAGCTGGCCCGTGAGGGCAGGCACGTTACGCTGTATGACGCAGTGCAGGCGGCCCTGAGCGTGGAGGGCGTGCAGCGTGTGCGCCTGGGCTCGTTGGAATCGGTGGAGGTGGAGCCGCGCCTTTTGCAGCTGATGGCAAGCGAGCCGCGTCTGTTGCGGCATCTGCATTTGCCGCTGCAGAGCGGTTGTGACAAGATTTTGCGTTCTATGCACCGCCCGTATGATACGCAGCACTTTAGCAGGCTGCTGGCCGATATCAGAGCGCAGGTGCCGGACGTGGCGATAACGACGGATGTTATTGTGGGCTTTCCCGGCGAAACCGAAGAGGATTTTGCTGTTACTATGGATTTTGTGCAAAAATGCGGCTTTGCCAAAATGCACATTTTCCCTTATTCCAAGCGTAAGGGCACGCCTGCTGCCGAAATGCGCGAACAGGTGGACGAGGCCGTAAAGAGCGAGCGCGCCGCACGCCTGGCGCAGGTGGACGACGCGCTGCACCAAAGCACTCTTGCCGCTATGGTGGGCAAGGTGGAGGAGGTGCTGTTTGAGCAGCCTGTAGATTTAGCGCATATGGAAGGCCTGTGTGGTCCTTATCTGCGGGTAGTCGCGGCCGGTAGCGCGCAGCTGGCTAACCAGATTGCCAGGGTAAAAATTACCGGTGTGCAGGATGATTATCTTGTGGGTGAGCTGTTAGAAAAATAACTGCAGGTAGTTAATTCAAAAACATTTCACATTTATAGCAGGATTATATTAATTGATACAGAATATATCTAGATACGATAATTTGAGAGGAGGATAATTAAGTGGCTGACGATTGCATTTTTTGTAAAATAATCAAGGGTGACATCCCTTCTGCAAGGGTTTATGAAGACGATAAAATGATTGCTATTAATGACGTTGCGCCTGCAGCTCCCGTACACGTGCTGCTGATGCCCAAGGATCATACCGCAAATATCACCACTGCTGACCCTGAGCTGGTTGCATACATGCTGAGCAAGGTAAAAATGATTGCCGAAAAAACAGGTATTGCCGAAAAAGGTTTCCGCATTGTAATCAACACCGGCGATGATGGTGGACAGACCGTAAAGCATTTGCACATTCATGTAATTGGTGGTAAAGCTTTGGGCTGGCCTCCGTGCTAAAACTTGACAATGCTTGTCTTTTCCTGTATAATTAGTCAGTAAGTGTTTTTGTCTGGTAACAGGTAAAGACTTAATTTGCATATACACTTCCCTAAGTGTGTGGAGGGAGGGAGATCAGATGGCAGAAATTAAAGTTGGCAAGAATGAAACTTTAGACAGCGCACTGCGCAGATTTAAAAGAGCAACCCAAAAGGCAGGCATTCTTTCTGAGGTAAGAAAACGCGAGCACTATGAAAAGCCGAGCGTTGCACGTAAGAAAAAATCCGAAGCAGCCAGAAAACGTAAAACCAGATAATTGGAGGCGGGCTGTATGTCTATAAAAGACCAATTGACTGCTGATATGAAGCAGGCCATGAAGGACAGGGAAGCAGGTAAGCTGCGTTTATCCGTAATCCGTATGGTACGTGCTAATATTAAAAATGTTGAAATCAATGACAAAAGAGAGCTTTCTGATGATGAGGTCTTGGCTGTCTTGATGAAAGAGGTCAAAATGCGTCAGGACTCCTTGGAGGAATTCCAAAAGGCAGGTCGTGACGAGCTGGTTGCCCAAGCTAAGGAAGAGATTGAAATCTTAAAAAAATATCTTCCTGAAGCTCTTGGCGATGACGAGCTGAAGGCTATCGTAGCGGAGGTTATTGCAGCTGTTGGTGCTACCAGTCCCAAGGATATGGGCAAGGTAATGCCGGCGGTAATGGCAAAGACCAAGGGCCGTGCAGATGGCAAGCGTATTAACGCTATCGTTCGTGAATTGCTTAAATAACAATAATAACCGTGCTGGAGAGATCCGGCACGGTTATTTTATTCACAAAAAATTATTTTACGCACCCTGCAAGGTCTGCTATACTATAGATTAAGAGCATCAAGGAGGTGCGGCTCATGCCTATGGAATATTATTTTTTGCTGGCCGGCGTGGTTTTGCTCGTGATTGAGCTTGCTATCCCCGGCTTCGGTCTTTTTGGCATCAGCGGTCTGGTGTGTCTGACGGTGGGGAGCTTTTTTGTTTTGGGCGGCGGTGCGCTGGCAATAATGGTTTTGCTGGCGGTATATCTGCTTGTGGCACTGGTGATTGCGTTTTTGTGCGTGTATCTGCCCAAGGAAAGCCAATATAACCCGTTTGTGCTGTGGACACGCCAAAAAAATAGCGAGGGCTACACCGGCGGCAATGATTTGAGCACGCTTTTGGGCAGGCGGGGAACAGCGCTTACGACGCTGCGGCCTGCAGGGACGGTTGTCGTTGACGGCAAGCGCCTGGATGTAAGCAGCCTGGGAGACTATATTCCCAAGGATACAGTCGTTGTTATTACCCGCGTAGAGGGTAGCAAAATTTTTGTAGAAAAAGCGAAGGAGTGAAATTATGGGAGAATTACTAGGACTTGTTATGGGCAGTGGCTTTGTCTTTGTGCTGGCCATTGTCGGCATCGCGATTTTTTTGAACTTTGTGCCGCTGGGACTGTGGATTTCGGCGATTGCGGCAGGTGTGAACGTAGGGATATTTAATCTTATCGGTATGCGTTTGCGCCGCGTGCCTGCCTCACAGATTGTACTGCCCTTGATTAAGGCGAATAAGGCAGGCCTGGACGTGAACGTTAACCAGCTGGAGGCGCATTATCTGGCTGGCGGCAACGTGGACCGCGTAATTGATGCTTTGATTGCCGCCCACCGTGCGCAGATTGATTTGAGCTTTGAGCGTGGCTGTGCTATTGACCTGGCAGGCCGCAACGTGCTGGAGGCTGTGCAGATGAGCGTTAACCCCGAGGTTATTGAAACCCCTGTTGTCAGCGCTGTAGCAAAGGACGGCATTGAATTGAAGGTTAAGGCGCGTGTAACGGTGCGTGCTAACATTGACCGCCTGGTGGGCGGCGCAGGTGAGGCGACGATTATCGCCCGCGTCGGCGAGGGCATTGTCACCAACGTCGGTTCGAGTGCGGACCACAGCAAGGTGCTGGAAAATCCTGATTATATTTCTAAAACTGTTTTGGACAAGGGCCTGGATGCAGGTACTGCGTTTGAGATTTTATCTATTGATATTGCAGACGTGGATGTGGGACGCAACATCGGCGCTGCCTTGATGACTGACCAGGCTGAGGCTGATAAGCGCATTGCCCAGGCACGTGCGGAGGAGCGCCGTGCTATGGCGGTTGCCAAGGAGCAGGAAATGAAGGCCTACACCCAGGAAATGCAGGCTAAAGTTGTAGAAGCACAGGCCAAGGTGCCTGCCGCTATGGCCGAAGCCTTGGCAAATGGCCGCCTGGGCGTGATGGACTACTATCGTCTGAACAATATCCAGGCAGATACCAAGATGCGTCAGACTATTGCTGAGGTGGGCCCTGAGGGTGAGAGCGACAAGCCTAATGGCAGCAAATAATAAAGAGGTGCGCTATGGGTGGTTTATTTGATAGCGACCTGATACCTGTGCTGTTTGTCATCTTCATGATGATTAATGTTTTTCTTGATAAAAAAAAGCGTCGCCAGCGCAGGCAGCAAGATGAAAATACACAGCAAATACCGCCGGCGGCTACGCAGGAGCCTGCCAAGGATAAAGATGTTGCGGCAGATTTTGAACGCCGCCTGAAAAAGACCACGGCGAAGTCCGAGGCGCAAAAGCAGGAGGCCAGCGCGCGTCAGCGCATCCGTCGCGACGGTGCCAACGTGCGACGTGATGATGCCACTGTTCTGCGTGATGGCGCTAATGTGCGCCGTGACAGTGACATCAGCGTGCATCATGACGGCGAGGCGGCGCATGACAGCACAGGCAGACTGCACCGCGAGCAGGAGGCCTTTGCCCACGACAAGGGCAGGGTTTACTACGATCCGCGTGGTGATTACAGCTACGACGAGGAGAAGATGAACGCTGCCGCTGCAGCCTTCAGCGCACGCTATGCGCAAAAGGGCGCGCAGGAGCAAAGACCGCGCGCAAGGCTGAAGCACGCGGCCCTGGTCAACGGCGTGATTATGGCCGAGGTGCTGGGTAAGCCTAAGGCATTGAATGGCGGTAACGAAAATTTTTAGGAGATGTTAATAAATGCTGGAAAAGCTGGATTTGACAAAAAAGCTATCCAAGGAAGAATATAGTGCGCAGATGGAGGCTCTTGGAGAGCGTCTGGGCAGGGCGCAGCGCCTGGCGCGCGAGGCCAAAAGGCCGGTGATTATCGTCTTTGAGGGCTGGCGTGGTGCGCGCCGCAGCGCGCTGATTAATGAGATGATGCAGCAGATGGACGCACGTGGCTTTAACGTTTATTCCACCGTGCGCCTGGGCGGCAGATGGCAGGAGCAGCCGTTTTTCACCTTCTTTTGGCAGCATTTGCCTGCCTTGGGGCATATGGCGGTTTACCACCGCAGCTGGTATTATTTAAAGCATGCCAACGAGCTGCAGCATAAGGATGAGCAGTGCAAAAAATGTCCGGCGATATCCTATGAGCATATCAATAATTTTGAAAAGATGCTGACGGATGACAATTACCTGATTTTGAAATTCTTTTTGCATCTTTCTCCGGAGCAGCAAAAAAAGAATATCGAAAAAAATGCCAAAACCCTGGGCAAGGCCTGGCGCGACCTTAACCCCGCTATCGACGAAAGCGATGCTTATGATAAGTACTTGACCCGCTACGAAAAAATGCTGGAGGCCAGCGATACAGCTAACGCACCCTGGCATTTAGTTGCCGCAGATGACGGCCGCAGTGCGAGGATAGAGGTCTTTACTAAGATTGCCGAAGCCATTGAGGCAGCAGTTGCTGCTAAGCGCGAACCGAGCGCACCGCAGCGCACCGCGGCTGCCTACGACGTTTTGAGCAGGGTGGACCCTGATAGGGAGCTTAGCAAGGAAGAATACAAGGAAAAGCTGGATAAGTACCAAAAACGCCTCGCGCAGCTGCAGATAGAAATGTTTAAGGCTCAGATTCCTGCGGTTATCGGCTTTGAGGGCTGGGATGCTGCCGGCAAGGGCGGCGCTATCCGCCGTTTGACGGCGGCACTTGACCCCCTGGGCTTTAACGTGCATCCTGTTGCTTCGCCCAACGTGGTCGAAAAGCAGTTCCATTACCAATGGCGTTTTTGGATTCACCTGCCGCAGCCAGGCAATATCACCATCTTTGACCGCACCTGGTATGGCCGTGTGATGGTAGAGCGCATAGAGGGCTTTGCCAAGCCGCATGAATGGCAGCGTGCCTATGACGAAATTAAGGATATGGAGGCGCAGTGGAGCGAGCATGGCGTCGCTATTGCCAAGTTCTGGCTGCAGATTGACAAGGATGAGCAGCTGCGCCGCTTTAACGAACGCCAAAACGACCCCAACAAGCAATGGAAGATTACGGACGAGGACTGGCGCAACCGCGACAAGTGGGAGGCCTACGAGGACGCAGTTAACGAAATGCTGGTGCGCACAGATACCTCCTACGCGCCTTGGACCGTGGTAGAGGGCAACAATAAATATTACGCGCGCCTGAAGGTGCTCAAAACAGTTATCGACCTGTTTGAAAGCAAGCTGGCGCAGTGTAAATAAACGGAACTGAGAGGAAAAGTATTGTCCTGGCAAATTAAAAACTATATTAAGGAAACAAGAGAAAATGAATGGGGCGCCCAGGTGTATCCGCCCGGGCTGCGCCATAGCGTGGCGTTTATCTATCCCAACGTGTATCACTTGGGCATGTCCAACCTGGGGATGCACATTTTGTATCAAATGATTAACGCCAGGGGCGACAGTGCCTGCGAGCGTTTCTTTTTGCCTGATAAACGCCTGCAGGCAGAGCACAGCAAAAGCAAAACGCCGCTTTTGAGCCTGGAAACCCAGCGTGCATTGGCCGATTTTGATGTGATTTTTGTCATGCTGTCGTTTGAAATGGATTACGACAACCTGATGACTGTGCTGGATTTGGGTAATATCCGCCTGCGTGCGGCCGAGCGTAACGAGCGTGAGCCGCTTTTGATTGTGGGCGGACCCTGCGCCACCTTTAATCCCGAGCCCATGGCGGCTGTGGCTGATGCCTTTGTTATTGGCGAGGGCGAGGAAACGGTGCAGCATATTTTGGATACTATTTATGCCAAAAGCAGCAAGGCGGAGCGTCTTGCTGCACTATCGCAGCTGCCGGGAGTGTACGTGCCTAAGTTTTACGAAGCGCAGTATGACGAAAACGGTGATTTTGCTGCGCTTGTAGCACATGACGGCGCGCCTGCGACCATTGCGCGCCAGTGGGTGCGCGATATTGATGCTTATCCGCATACGTCGGCAATTGTGACGAGCGGTACTGAGTTTGAGGATATGTATATTGTAGAGGTGGCGCGTGGATGTGGCCGTCACTGCCGCTTTTGTATGGCAGGCTACTGCTTCCGCAAGCCGCGGCCGCGGTCGCTGGAGGCTATTTTGGCAGATATCGCCAAGCGTCCCGCACGGACGAAGAAGGTGGGACTGATGGGAGCGGCGGTGTCGGACCATCCGCAGATGCCAGCTCTTACAGCCTACCTTGTGGAGCACAAGATACCCTTTTCGGTGGCCAGCATGCGTGCCGATATGCTCACGGAGCAGATTGCTGCTGCCCTGGCGCAGAGCGGCCAGCGCACGATGACGGTTGCCCCCGAGGCCGGCAGCGAAAGAATGCGTGCCGCTATCAACAAGGGCATAACCGAAGAGCACGTATACAGTGCCATTGAGCTGGCGGCAGGCGCAGGCATGCGCAACATCAAGCTGTATTACATGATCGGGCTGCCTGGTGAGACCGATGAGGATATAGAAGAGACCGTCGCGATGATCAGGCGCGTGCGCGCGAAAATGGACGCTGTGGGCAACAGGGGCGAGCTGGTGATTTCGGTGAACGGCTTTGTGCCTAAGCCCTTTACGCCGTACCAATGGGCACCGCTATGCAATGTGCGTACGCTAAAAAAACGCTTTAAGCTTTTGGGCGACGGACTAAAGAAGGAAAAGCGCATCAAGCTGATTACGGAATCCTTGAAGGAAACCGTGGTGCAGAGCGTGCTGGCGCGTGGTGACAGGCGCATAGGCGAAGCGCTTTTAGAGGCGCACACCACAGGCCGCAATCTTAAGCAGGTGCTGAAGGCGCAGGGAATAGACGCCGAGGAGCTGGCAGAGCGTGAGCTGTGCGTAGGCCAGCCGTTGCCGTGGCAGCATCTGGATATGGGCGTTACGCAAAAGTATTTGGCAGATGAGTTAGCGCGCAGCGGGGCAGGACGCTTCACGCCCATGTGCTTTGAGGGGTGTGGGCGCTGCGGCGTGTGCAATCATCAAGACCGCCGATAAGGCACAATCCGCGTCATAAGTGCCAAAAAGGCTCCCCTTGGGGAGCAACTCCCCCAGGCATCACCTTACGGTGATGCCAGCCCCCTCGAAGAGGGGGCCATTACTACAGCTTCACGCAACACTAAAAAGGCTCCCCTAGGGGAGCCTTTTAATATAGCACTACAAACTCCGCGCTGCGACAGCGGCAGCGGACGACGGACACGGTGGCAATGCCATGTATTACGTTACCACGATAGCAGGCAAACCAAAGGGACATTTTTCAGTTGAGCGGCAGATGTGCTGCCGCCTGTACGCAAAAGACCTCCGCGACCTGAAAAATGTGTTAGATAGTCGCCGGAATCCAGTGGAGCAGCTTCACAAGGCGCTTTTTGGATACTTTTTCCCGCCATGGAAAAAGTATCAT
>CAVBQX010000022.1:0-38622 GCA_963597755.1 Segatella copri | reverse complement strand
TATATATATTAAATTATACTGTCCCTAATATATTATAATCTCACTTTAAGCATAATGCAAGATTATAATGTAAAGTTCGCTTTACATAGAGTATACTTTATCCTGTTGTCTTGTTAAACAAGACATGTTTTTATCAGACATTTTATAGCACCGCTGCAACAGCAAAAAACTGCCGCAGCAGGGGGCTTCCTGCTGCAGCAGCTGTGCGTAGTATGCACACTATTTTATTCATCCAAGGGCAGCACAAATATCCGCAGCGCACGAAACGCCCTGCCCGCGCTCAGGCCGCCGCCAATCACATGGCCGCCGGCAATGGCGCAGGCGGCGTGTATGTGCACAAAAAGCGGGCTGTCCTTATCGGGATAGATATCCTCCAGCTCGGGCGGCATTTTTTCGATGGGCATCACCTCGCCGCAAAACTGCACAATTTCGCCCGCGGCGCTCACAGGCACCCTGCCGCAGCGCAGCGGCAATGTGTTCTGTATAGGTGTGGTAAAGACCATCTCGATGACGCTGCCAATTGCGCCCGTCACGTAAACGTTTTTCCAGCCGTTGGTCAAAATAAAGGCGGTGAGCACGCTTTTGATGTCCTCGCCCTGGCCTACGGTCACCTCGTAAAGCTTATTTGCCATCGCCGCTGCCCTCCGCGCTGCAAAAATCCAGCGCCAGGCCGCCCAGGGTGAGCATGCCTGCCGTCAGCGCCCCGCGGTCCACGGTAAAGCGGCCGCTGTGGATGGGCGTAAAGGGCCGGCCCTGCGTGCGGCAGCCCACGCGGATAAAAATGCCGGGATAGCGCTCCTTGATGTAGGCAAAGTCTTCGGCGCCCATGGTGGCAATGTGCCGCGGCTTGACGGCTGCTGCCCCCAAAAGCGGTGCCAGTGTGCTTTGCGCGCGCTCCACCCAGTCCGCATCGTTGTGCAGTGACGGCGGCCCCTGGTGCAGCACCACCTCGCAGGTGGCGCGCTGCGCGCTGCAAAAGCCTTGGCAAACTTCATGCAGACGCTTTTGCAAATGCGCACGCACAGCAGGGTTCATGGTGCGCAGCGTCCCCTTAAGGCGCACCCTGTCGGGAATAATGTTGTAGGCATCGCCCTCGGAATGAATGCTGCACACCGAAAGCACCGCCGCATCCAAGGCGCACACCTCGCGTGCCACCAAATTTTGCAGCTGCTGCACCAATCCCGTAGCAATCGTCACGGGGTCTACGGTGGTGTAGGGGTGGGCGCCGTGGCCGCCCTTACCCGTAACGGTGATGTCAAAATGGTCGGCACTCGCCAAAATCGCGCCGCTCTCAAGGCCAATCTCACCGGCGTAAAGATCGGGCATCATGTGGCAGGCACACACGGCGTCAATAGCGTCCAAGGGTGCGCCCGCAGCTTCCAAAAGCAGCTTGGCGCCGCCCAGTCCCTCCTCCGCCGGCTGAAAGAAAAAGTACACCGTCCCGGCAATCTGCTGGCGCAGTGCCTGCAGCACCTGCATCGTCCCCAGCAAAACCGCTGTATGTGAATCGTGACCGCAGGCGTGCATCGCACCGTCCACCTGGCTGCGCGGCGCGTGCCCCGCATCCTCGCAGATGGGCAGCGCGTCCATATCCGCACGCAAAAGCAGCGTTTTCCCCGGCCTTGCACCCTGCAGCCTGTACAAAAGGCCCGTCGGCCCCACGGCCAGCGGCTCGTCAAAGCCGCCCATTTCAGCCACCCTCTGGCGGATGAGCTTATTGGTATTGTATTCCTGCAGCGCCAGCTCCGGCTGCTGGTGGATGGCGGCGTAGGCAGCATAGGCATTTGGCTCGGCCGCCGTCACAGCAGCGCGCAGGGCGGCGCACAAATCTTCGTTAAGCATTTTTATCAGGCTCTTTTCTTATTTATCACGCAGGTAGTCGGGCAGAATCCAAAACTTGCTCTGCGTCTTCATAAATTCCTTAAACTCAGGCGATTTATAGGCAGCGATAACGTCCTTCACCCACGGCTCATCCTTGTGCTTGCCGTTAACCACAAAGCACATCATGTTAGGAGCAAGGATATCCTCCTGACGCTCGCCTGCCAAAGCGCTGTTAAAGTCAATCTTGGCATTGTAGGCGTCACTGCCGCGCAGGATGATAAAGGCAACGTCCGAGCGCACACCGGCGATGTTGGGTCCCTTCATCAGCACAAAGTTGAGGTTATGCGGGTTTTCGGCCACGTCCTCCAGCTTGTATTTGGTGGGGTCCACGCCCTCCTTCATCTTAATCAGGCCCACCTCCTTCAGCAGCTGCAGCGAGCGTGCTTCGTTAGAGGCATCGTTAGGAAAGGCAATCTTGTCGCCGTCGGCAATCTGCTTCAGGTCGTTTTTAGCGCCGGCGTAAATGCCTGCAGGCACGGTCGGGATGGGCAGCGCAGGATACAAATCGGTCTTTTGGTCCCTGTTGATGGTCTTGACATAGGCAGAGTGCGAATCAATATGCATATCAATTTCGTCCTCGCTCAGTGCCAGCTCACGCTGTACGGAATCGGTGATCTCCACCGGCTGCAGCTCGTAGCCCTTCTTTTTCAACAGCGGCACGATGCCTGCCTCAAACATATCGCTGGTGGCGGTCGGCAGACGGCGGTACTTAATCACCTTATGCTGCTTGGCGCCCTCGCTCAGTTGGGTGGCGGCGTTATCTGCCTTGGTGTCGCTGCCGCAGCCCAGGGCAAAAAGGGTAATAAACGCTCCCAAAACTGCTATTGCTGTCAATTTATGCTTAAACATTTTCATACACTTCCTTTATACATGTCTAAATTTTTGTGCCAAATAATTACCCAGGCTTTGGATTAACTGCACCAGGATAATCAAAATAATAACCGTCGCTGCCATCAGCGGCATGTTCAAACGCTCGTAGCCATAGGTCAGCGCCAGGTTGCCCACGCCGCCTGCGCCGATAGCGCCGGCCATCGCCGTGGACCCCAAGAGGCCGATGGTGCCCGTGGTAATCGCCAAAATCAAGGACGGCATCGCCTCGGGCAAAAAGAAGTAGCGGATAATCTGCCAGGTGGTGGCACCCATGGACTGCGCCGCTTCGATAATGCCTCCCTGCACCTCCAGCAGCGAGTTTTCAAACAAACGCGCCAGGTAGGGGGCGACGTGCAGCACCAGGGGGATGATGGCCGCCGTGGTGCCGATTCTTGTGCCAACTAACGCCTTCGTGAGCGGCATTACCGCCACAATAAATATAATGAAGGGAATGCTGCGCACGATGTTGACAATGGCGCTCAAAATAGTGAACACCCACCTGTTCGCCAGCGGCCCGCGCTCACGCGTCAGCACCAGCACCAGGGCGATGAACATCCCCAAAAACGCACCGGCAAAGAGCGACACCGCCACCATGTAAATGGTCTGGTTCGCCGCCAAAACCAAGGTAGAAGCAGGCACGTGCAAATATTGCTGTATCATCAGGCAGTTACCTCCTTCACCTCATAATTTTGCCGCAGGTGCTTTTCCAGGCGCGCCAGCTCGGCGGCCTCACCCTTGGCCAAAATGCCCGCACTGGTCAAAATCGATCCCTGCATCTCCATCACGGACATGGACAGGGTTTTGATTTGCAGGTCAAAGGCAGCGCGCAAATCGGGAACCAAGGTATCACAAACGTTGCCGTTAAGCACGCGCAGCTTAAAGATTTTTGCCGGTCCCTCCTCCTGCAGCGCCTTGCGGAAGATGGTTTCGGGGATAAAGTCATCCACCACCAGGTTAATAAAATCCTTGGTCAGCTGCTGCCTGGGATGGGCAAAGATGTCCTTTACCGCACCCTGCTCGATAATCTCACCGTTGGCCATAACGGCAACCTTGTTGCAGATCTTGCTGATGATGTTAATCTGATGCGTAATCAGCACAATCGTAACATTCAGCTCCTTGTTGACGCGGCGCAGCAAATGCAAAATGGAATCCGTCGTCTTAGGGTCCAGCGCGCTCGTCGGCTCGTCGCAGAGCAAAATGCTGGGGTTGGTGGCCAGCGCCCGGGCAATACCCACACGCTGCTTTTGTCCGCCCGAAAGGTTTTGCGGATACACGTCCAGCTTGTCACCCAGCTCCACAAAATCCAGCATTTCGACAACCTTTTTGCGGATTTCGTCCTTGGGCGTATTGTTGAGCAAAAGCGGGATAGCGACGTTATCATAGACGGTTTTGGAATTGAGCAGGTTGAAGCTTTGGAAAATCATCGCGATATCCTTGCGTGCCCTGCGCAGGTCGGCACCGCCCAGCTCGTTAATCACCCTGTCGCGCACCACCACCCTGCCGCTCGTGGGCAGCTCCAGCGCGTTGATCAGGCGCACCAGCGTCGATTTGCCGGCGCCGCTGTAGCCGACGATACCGAAGATATCGCCCTCATCTACAGTTAAATTGATATTTTTGCAGGCCTCCACGGTTTTGCCCTTCAGCCTGAAGCTTTTATTAACGTTTTGTAAATCTATAATCATGCAAGAGGCCCCCAGCCTGTGTTTTAGACACTATATTTTTCCAGGACGCCCATCTTATCCATAAGCTGCTCCAGGCGCTTCAAATCTACGCCGTCATAAGCCTCGTAGGGCCTGCGCAGATGGCCGCCGGGCAGGCCCAAAAGCTTGAGCGCCGCCTTGATCACGATGGGGTTAGAATAGGTATACAGCTCCATCAGCAGCGGGAACCATTTAAAGTATTCCTCGCGGCATTCACGCACAATGTCCATGCTTTCCCAGGGACGCGAATATTTGGCAGCCTCGGCAGGAATGATGTTGCCGCCGATGTTGGCCGTGCCGCTGCCGCCAACCGCCAGCGTGGGGATGACGATGGAATAGCCCGGTGCGTCGCAGCACATGATCTTCACCTTGCCGCCGCACAGGCGCTGCACCTGCACAAGTTGCGACACATCGCCTGTTGCTTCCTTGTCAACAACAAAGTTGGCGTGCTTATCCGAAAGCAGCTTGATCGTCTCGGGCGCAACCTGCACACCCAGGCGCGAAGGGTTGTTGTAAATACCGCAGGGAATAGAAACCGCGCTCATACATGCGTCCAGATGATGGTAGGCCGAATGCTGCGGTACCAAAACATAAGGCGGAACAGTGAAGACCACGCCGTCAGCGCCGCTGTCCTCCACGTATTTGGCAAACTCAATGCTCTGCTCCGTCGTAAGTGCTGCTGCCGAAAAGAAAACAGGGATTCTGCCCTTGGTCATCTTGATGACCTCTTTGACGATCTGCTTTTTTTCCTCCAGCGACAGCAGCGTCACCTCGCCGGCAGAGCCCAAAATAAAGAGCTGCGACGTGCCGTATTTAATCTGCCTGTCGATAAGCACCTTGAAGCCTTCAAAATCAATTTCATTTTTTGCAGTAAAGGGTGTCGGCATTGCCACCCAGGAACCATTTAAGTTAATCATATTCTTCCCCTCCTAAGTAATCTATACTAACTTGGTATGTTTAATAGGTTACGTAGGATTATACGCCCTTAAGCAGCAAATGTCAAGCCTTGCGGTGTAAATTTCTTCTGTAATCAGGTAAAAAGAAAAGAGCTACACAATTAAGTGTAACTCTTGAAATGTAATTACCGCACTTTTACTATGAATTGCTTAACCACGCACCTGACCGTTACCGCAGATCAAATACTTAGTGCTGGTCAGCTCGGGTAGGGCCATGGGACCGCGCGCATGCAGCTTTTGCGTGCTGATGCCGATTTCCGCACCAAAGCCGAATTCGTTGCCGTCAGTAAAGCGGGTGGAGGCATTAACATAAACAGCCGCCGCATCCACCGTATATTGAAAGAGCTGCGCTGCCTGGTAGTTGTTGGTCACAATACATTCGCTGTGACCCGTGCCAAATTTGGCAATGTGTTCCATGGCCTCCTCAATGCTGGCGACAACCTTGACGGAAAGACGCAAATCACCGTATTCCGTCGCCCAGTCCTCGTCGGTGGCAGGACGCACCTGGCCGCTGTATTCCTGCACAGCGCCATCGCCGCGCACCTCCACGCCCGAAGCATTGTACATCATGAGCATAGCAGGCAAAAACTTATCGGCAATATCCTTGTGCACCAAAAGCGTTTCCATCGCATTGCACACCGAAGGACGCTGCACCTTGGCGTTAAAGGCGATCTTCATCGCCATATCCACGTCCGCGTCCTTATCTACGTAGGTGTGGCACACGCCCGCACCTGTTTCGATAACCGGCACGCTGGCATTACGCACCACCGCCTGGATAAGGCCGGCGCCGCCGCGGGGGATAACCACGTCCACCAGCCCGTTCATGTGGATTAAATCCTGCACCGCCTGCCTGTCGCTGGTGTCCACAAACTGGACAGCTCCCGCAGGAATGCCGTTTGCCTCTGCTGCCTGCGCCAAAACTGCCGCAACGGTCTTGTTCGATTCCATCGCCTCGCTGCCGCCCTTCAAAATCACAGCGTTGCCCGATTTGAGGCACAAGCCTGCAGCATCCGCCGTAACGTTGGGACGCGCCTCGTAAATAATACCGATAACGCCGAGGGGGACGCGCACCTTGGTAATGTGCAGGCCGTTGGGCAGGGTTTTGCCGTCCACCACATTGCCCACGGGGTCAGGCAGGCCTGCCACCTGGCGCAGACCGTCAGCCATGCCGCCAATGCGCTCGGCCGTCAGCTTCAGGCGGTCCAGCATCGAGCTTTTCATGCCCTTGGCCGCAGCCGCCTGCATATCGCGGGCGTTTGCCGCCAAAATTTCGTTCTCGTTATCCTCCAAGGCCTGCGCCATAGCCACCAATGCAGCGTTCTTCACCGCAGTACTGGTAACAGCCAGCTTGGCTGCCGCCCTCTTTGCTGCCTGCGCCTTGTGTAATACCAAATCATAAGTTTCCATCTGCTTCACCCCGCCTCACAAAATAACCAAATCATCACGATGAATAACCTCATCGTAGTTTTTGTGACCCAAAATATTGGCAATATCGCCGGACTTGCAGCCCTTAATCTGTGCCAGCTCGTCCGAGGAATAATGCACCAGACCGCGCGCCAGCTCGTGCGACTCCTTATCCAGCACGCTCACCGTGCTGCCGGGCAAAAAGCTGCCCTCAACTGCAAAAATGCCTGCCGGCAAAATGCTGCAGCCGCCGGCCTTACGGATAGCCTTCGCACAGCCATCATCAACCACGATGCTGCCTGCAATCTGCGCGCCAAACGCCAGCCAGCGCTTGCGGAACTGCAAACGGTTTTCACGGCTCACAAACAACGTACCGATTTCCTCACCCTGCAAAATGCGCGTGATAGCGTTCTTTTCGGTGCCGCTGGCAATGACCAGGTGAATGCCGCTGCTGGTTGCCGCCTTGGCCGCCTGGATTTTGGTCGCCATGCCGCCTGTGCCGCGGGCAGAGCCCACGCCGCCGGCACTCGCCTCAATCGCGGGGGTGATCTCCAGCACCTTGGGCACAATCACCGCCTCAGGATGCGTCTGCGGATTAGCGGTATACAGGCCGTCCACGTCCGACAGGATGATGACCAGGTCCGCGTCGGCAATACCTGCAACCAGTGCCGACATATTGTCGTTATCGCCTATTTTTAATTCGTCCAAGGCCACAACGTCGTTTTCGTTGACGATGGGGATAACGCGCTGGCGCAAAAGCTCCATAAAAGTGTTGCGCGTGTTGGTATAACGGTGGCGGTCAATCGCCTCCGTCTTGGTGATGAGCACCTGTGCCACCACCTGGCCGTAATCGGCAAAGAATTTTTCGTAGGTGTGCATCAAAACGCCCTGACCTACGGCAGCAGCAGCCTGCTTACCGGGTATCGTCTTGGGCTTGGCAGGCAGGCCCATACGGTCCACACCCACCGCCACAGCACCACTGGTAACAAGAATCATCTCCTTGCCCTGGTTCTGCAAATCGCTGATTTCACGCGCCAGACGGTCAATCTGCGCAAAATTGCGCTTACCGTTGGCGTAGGTAATCGTGCTTGTACCCACCTTGATAACTATGCGCTGCGCCTTTTTCAAGGCATCACGGTTGATTTCATTGTTTAACATTTCCCCTCACCTGCAATTATAAATATACAAATAGATAGTGCGTTATACACGGTAACTAATACTGCTAAGAGCCGACACAAAGTAGATGGTGCGTTATAACACGATCTAACCTCCTAGACCGCGGAGAATGTGCCAGATACGAAGTGACGGCGACGACGACGTATAACTAATACTCCTAAGAGCCGCCACAAAGTAGATGGTGCGTTATACGCGATCTAATCCTCTAGACCGTGGAGAATGTGCCAGATACGAAGCAACGCCGACGACGGCGTACTCCTAGTACTCCTAGGAGGCGTTGCAAAGTAGATGGTGCGTTATACACGGTCTAATCTTTGTAGTCGAATACCATATCTCTAATACGTACGGTTTCTCCCTCCTGCACGCCCCTCTCCTTCAACGCCTCGTCAATCCCCAGGCGTTTCCAGATCAGCTGGAAGCGGTACAGTGCCTCGTCATTATCAAAGTTGGTCATAGCAACCAGGCGCTCGATGTTCTTGCCGCGCACCTCCCAGTCAGTATCGTTGCCGACAACGATTTCGTAGCTGTCCGGGTCAATCTCGTCAAAGCGGCCCAGGTTTTCCTCGTCCTCCTCGGGGACGTACTGCTGCAGAAGGTCATAGGCCTTGAACATCAGCTCGCGCAAGCCTTCACCTGTGGCAGCACTGGCCTGGCAGATATCGTAGCCCTTGGCCTCGACGTATTCCTTGAGACGGGCAAAGTTTTCCTGTGCCTCCGGCAGATCCATCTTGTTGGCAACCACCAGCTGCTTGCGGCGCGCCAGGCGCTCGCTGTATTCTGCCAGCTCGTTGTTAATTTTGTCAAAATCCTCGACGGGGTCACGGCCGTCAACGCCGGCCACATCCACAATGTGCAGCAGCACCTTGGTGCGCTCCACATGGCGCAAAAAGTCGTGACCCAGGCCTACGCCCTCGTGCGCGCCCTCAATCAGGCCGGGGATATCGGCCAGCACAAAGCTGCGCTCCTCGTCCAGGCGTACCACGCCCAAAACCGGGGACAGCGTCGTAAAATGGTAGGCGGCAATTTCGGGGCGGGCAGCGCTCACCTGCGCGATGATGCTGGATTTGCCCACGCTGGGGTAGCCAACCAGGCCCACGTCCGCCAACAGCTTCAGCTCCAGCTTCAGCCAGCGGTTTTCACCAGGCTCGCCCTTTTCGGCAAAGGTGGGGGCGCGGTTGGTGCTGGTAACGTAGCAGGCGTTGCCCTTGCCGCCACGGCCGCCCTTGGCAGCGGTATATTGCTGCCCGTCCTCCACCAGGTCGGCCATCACTGCGCCGGTGACATCGTCACGCACCAGCGTACCCATGGGCACCTTCACAAAAACAGTGTCCGCGCGCATGCCGGTGCAGTTTTTGGTGCCGCCCTGGCCGCCACGCTTGGCAACATATTTTCTCTTATAGCGGAAATCAATCAAGGTATTTAAATTTTTATCCGCAATCAACACGACGTCGCCGCCACGGCCGCCGTTGCCGCCGTTAGGGCCGCCCTTTTCTACAAATTTCTCACGGCGGAAGCTGCTCATGCCGTCGCCGCCATCGCCTGCTTCCACATAAATTCTTGCTCTGTCAATAAACATTTTGCTTCTCCTATATGTTAATTATAAATATATTATATCCTATCTATAAGGCACTTAGCAATATTCATAGTGTGACCACATAGATAAAACCTTTACCAGCTTATTTTCTTCATCAACCCTGTAAACCAGTCTATGCTGGATATTTATCCTGCGTGAATACATTCCCTGTAAATCTCCCACCAGCTTTTCATAAGCTGGTGGATTCTGAAACGGATTAACTGCCAACAGATCAACTAGGGTTTTGGCCTTTTTACTCAGTCCTGCTGCCTTCAGCTTGGGCAGAGCCTTTAGGGCTTCCTTGGTAATAACAACCCTATACATCACCAGTCAACCTCGTCTGCGTCCACCGCGTCTGCCAACGGCTCTGCGTCTGCACGCAAAATACTCTCTACAACACCTGACTGGGAATGCAGATAAACTGTTTCCATCAATCCACGATAATCCTCATCACTCATCAGCACAACGCTGCCCTCCTTGGTGGTAACGTTATAAACTTCATTGTATTTCGCAGTATTGTTAAGTACTTCATAAATATTTTTCCGCAAATTCGTCGCTGTCATCGTCGTCATCATGTCTCACTCCTTTGCCCTGGGCTTAAATCTCTCTTTTTATTATAACGTACATATTTACGTACGTCAATTATAAACGCAATATAAAACTACCCTCCGTCATGCTCTGTCCAACATGATGAAGGGTAGTTTTCTACATTATATCCTATATATATTGCCAATGTCCCCTAAGCCAATATATACATGGAAGAAGGAATTTGTAATGTTAGCATTTGGTGAAGCTTTGCGCGTCAGTAAGCTTCGCCCTGTATATAATAATTTGTTCTCTATCCCAAGACTTACTGCCATCACGCCCTGCCCTGCACGTTGCAGGGCGGCGCCGGCAGCTTCAGAAAGGTGGTTAGACTAACTAAATGGTGTGTTTTCTACTAATTAATTATGCTGCAGTCGGGAAGAACGGCCATACGATAGGAATAACAACAATTGCTACTACCATGCTGACTACTACCAAGCCGCCGCCGCATTTTACATAGTCCATGAATTTGTATTTGCCAGGGCCAAGCACCAAGGTGTTCGGAGGAGTACCTACCGGAGAAGCGAATGCGCAACTGGAAGCAATCAGGATTGCCATCAGTACAGCCTTCGGGGATGCGCCCATTTGTGCGGACAGTGCGATACCTACCGGGCAGAGCAGAGCCTTAGAAGCAGTGTTGCTCATGAACTGGGTGAGGATAACTGCCAGACCAAAGAGTACTGCAGTTACCAGGTACGGAGACGGGTTGCCGCCCATCATGTTTACAGTAACCTCGGCAATAAGCTTGCCGGCGCCGCTGGTGTTCATAGCGGTTGCTACAGGGATCATGCCTGCGAACAGGAAGATGGTGATCCAGTCGATGGAGTTATAGGCTTGTTTTTCAGTGATGCAGCCTGTCAGTACGCACAGTACCGCTCCGACAACAGCAGCCAGTTCCAGAGGAACGATGCTGGTTGCCATAGAACCGATAACGCCAACCATGATAACAGCGCAGATAATTTGTTTTTTAGGAGTGGTGTTGGTAGCATCAATCTCCTGCTCTACCTCTACAGCCTCGTCAGTTTTTGCTTCCGGCAGGATGTACTTGCCGACAAACATCATGTAGACGATACCTGCGATGGTAATAGGAATACCGATGTAGGCATATTCGAAGAAGCCAAATTGCAGCTCCGGCATACCAGCTGCCTTCAAAGCAACGTTTGCCAGGATGTTAGGCGGGGTACCAATCAGGGTGCAGGTACCGCCCAGGCCGGCAGCGAAGGCCAACGGCATCAGCTGACGGGAAGCAGACAGCTTAGCTTGTGCGCAGATACCCATAACAACGGGGATCAGGCAGGCAGTGGTACCAGTGTTAGACAGGAATGCGGACATAGCAGCCGCGATAACCATAATACCAAACATCAGACTGTTTTCATTGGTACCGAAGAGCTTAACTACAGCGCCGCCAACCTTTTGCGCAAGGCCGGTATAGAACATAGCAGCGCCAACGACGAACATGCCGCCGAAAAGAACTACAGTAGAATCTGCAAGACCCAGGAAAATCTGGTTTTCCGGAACAAGGCCCAATGCACTGCAGGCTACGGCAGCCAGTACTGCGGTCATAGCCAGCGGAATCATTTCAGTTACGAATAACAGTGCAACTACTGCAAGCAGGATCAAGCATTTAATTGCTGGTGTCATAAAAATTTCCCTCCACTTATTTCTTCTTAAATAGGTTTACATATTGGAATGTGTTGACGAAAAGCTTGCCATCCTCGCCACGATGAGGGAAGACCTTGCCTTCCTTCTTCCTGTTTTCGATAGCGCGATAGTAAAACTTCTTATCTACCTGTTTCAGGTACTCCCGAATCTTAAAATCTTCTTTTTCATCATTCATGATAAGTGCAATGTCCAAAACTTATCAGCTCCTTTCTCGTTCCTTTTGGAGAGTGCCTTTCACTGTTAGAGATTATACAACATATTCCAAAATAATAAAAATAGCTAGTTGGAATGAAAGTTATATACTTTTTAGTATAATTTAGTTACTTAATTCTAGCTAGTAATAGCAGCACGCAAGTAACAATTATACTATATTAAATCTTTTAGTAAAAATACCTATACGGAATATAAGTTATGACTGCTGTTCATATTTTGATGTGGGCAAAAATTGCTCCCCTAAAAAGCAAAAAGCCAGCGTATGACGATGCACAAGGAAGGTACTATAACAACATCGTCACACGCTGGCAAAATTAATATATATTATCAGCTCACAGCAGGATATTCTTCAAGCATTTAATATAACGTTCTCTATCTAGTTCTCTCAAATAGTTAAGTACGAAGCTCATGTCCCTTAGCCTCTTTTCAATGCCTTTACAGATGCGTCACTCAATTTGCAGCCATGAATTCTTTTAATGAAATCAAAACCATGCTCGCCGCAATGCGGGAAAACCTTTGCTGCGTCCTTGCGTTGTTGACACAGATGATCGTACAAGTTAACTTCCTTTTCGACTGCTTTCTTTGTTTCAGCCATGATGTTTCTCTCCTTTTTTCATTCCTTAATAGTCAAAGTTATCAATTTGCGTCCGCATAAAGCCTCTACCTTTATGCACGTACAGTATAACAGATATTGCTTAATAAGAAAAATATCTGCTTGGAATGAAATATATAACTATCGATTATTTCTTTTTTAGCAGTCAGTAGTCTATAATATCCTTGATTATTGAAATATTGTAAGCGATATGATACACTAAATATATTATACCCGTATTTAGGATTTTGTACCTTTTATAGTAGAATATGGATAGTGTTAGTAGTAGTTGGAGGTCTACGAGATATGGAATTAGACAATTACAGAAATTTTTTGGCCATCATTGAGGCCGGCAGCTTTACCGGTGCGGCCGATTACGTGCACATCGCCCAGCCGGCGCTGAGCAAGCAGCTGCGTGCCCTGGAAAACTATTTTGGCACCAAGCTCATCATCACCACCCGCGGCAGCAGGCAGATACTGCTTACAGAGGCAGGCCGCGTGCTTTACCAAAAGGCAAAATACATGTGCGCGCTTGAGGACCTGGCCAAAAGCGAGATTGAAAGCATTATGGGCGGTGTTATCGGCACCCTGCGCTTTAGCATTGCCAACTCCCGCAGCGCGCTCTTTATCAAATCCTCGCTCAAGGATTTTTGCACGCTGTACCCCAATATCAAATGCGAGCTGTTCGAGGCAAGCATCAACGAGCAGACACAGCAGCTTTTGAACGGTATCACCGAGCTGGGCATTTTGAGCGTGCCGGTTGAGCACCAGGATAACTTCGAGGTGCTCTTCCGCCGTGACGAGGAGCTGACGGCAGTCTTTCATAAGGATTCCGTCTTTTTGGATGACAGCAAGAAGGATGTCAGCTTAAGGGAGCTGGAGGATATTCCCCTGAGCCTCAGCAGCGGCTGCTCGGAAATCTTCCTCAAGGCCTGCGCCGCCGCCTCCATTATTCCGCGCGTTACCTGCACCAGCACCACCCGCAGCACTACGCTGGAATGGACGCGTGCCAAGGCAGCAGTTTCTATCGTGCCTGTCGAACCTGGCGAGGACCTGGGGGACGAATTCATCACCCGTCCGATAGCAGATATCAAGGCCGACGTTTACAAAACCGTCGTCAAGGTCAAGGACAGGCCGCTGTCGGTAGCAGCGCAGCACTTTTTAAAATTCTATTCCAAGACACGCAACTCACAGCAGGTGTGCAATTTGGAAGAGGTTCTTAAAAATTCATCGTTATAACAAAGCAAAAGACCGGAAGCAGAATGGCCGCATTTTCTACAAGGTGCGGACTGCTGCTTCCGGTCTTTTTTTATATTCCAATAGCCTTCTGTATAATAACAAAAACGCCCACAGCACTGCCACGGGCGTTTTTAGAAAATCGCAATTTGCATTTTTGTGTCACCTATTAATGAATAAAGTAGAAGTTCATTTCGTATAATGCTTTAACAAATTTCTCTAACATGATCGTCACCTCCAATTACTTAGTGAACCATATACCATTTAAAGCTGCACAGAGTTTCAACAAATTTTTCGAATGTCATTATTCTTACTTCCCTTCTCCTGAAATTTGGGTGCTACCCTTAACATGCCTTAAGTATAACACCTTGTGACGTTTTTGTCCAGTAGGGTCTTTTTATGTCCCACTATAATGTAAAATCCATGTAAAGTCTTGCACCATGCGGCTTTACACGGATTTTACATTGACCAGAATAAAAGAACCACAGAAAAATTTTTCTGCGGTTCTAAAAAATTCAGGCACTTTTTTTCTTAAACCACCACGCCATCAGCGGCGGCACTGATAAATTAATCGCCAGCACGCGCACCAGCTGGTAGGTGAGAATAATCGATACATTTTCGTTCATGCTCATGCCTGCCAAGGACATTTCGGCAATGCCACCCGGGGCCATCGCCAAAAACGCCGTTATCAGCGAAAAGCCGTAACGCGCCGACAGGATGTTGGCCATACCAATGCTGACAGCAATCAAAATTGCCGTACCCACCACGACAAACGGCACCATCCTTTTGGTTTTGATGATGCGGTCTGCATCCAGCTGCATGCCCATAAAAAGGCCGATGCTCACCTGCGCCGGGGCCATCAGCCAGGCCGGCACCGGCTGCACACCGTCCATAAAAACAGCAAAGGCAGACGTCGCCACGATCGGTCCCAAAAGTCTTGGGGTAGGCATATGAATCTTTTGGGCAACAAAGCTTCCCAAAATCGCCAGGGGAATGAACACCAGCCAATGCACGCCGCCATGATTGGGCAAAGCGATGCTGCTGCCCGTGACCTGCGCATCCAGCAGCCAGATAACCAAAAACGGCACCGAAATAACTACGCCCAGCAGGCGGATGACCTGCATCACCATAACGACGTTGGGGTTGATGTCCTCATCCTCCTCACTCATGAGCATAGAAAGCGTCATGCCGCCGGGAAGCATACCCATGATACAGCTTTTGAGGTTTTCCTGCGAAAGCTTGGCAAAAACAAAGGCCAGGGCAATGCTGCTCAGCAAAATTATCACGGTGGATTCCGTCACGCCGACAATCTCAGACAAAAAGCTGCGCCAGGTATCGGCAGTGAAGGTGGAACCAATGCCATAGCCTGCCACCATCAGCGCATATTCGCGCCAGGTTTTGGGCCAGCTCACCTGCGCCCGTCTGGCAAGGGTTTTGCAGGCCAGCGCCGTCAAAAGGCCGCCCAGCAAAAAGGGGATGGGCAGATGCAGGCGCAGCAGAAGGTTTCCCAGGCACAGCGCCATAACGAATAGTAAAAAGCGGTTCAGCAGCATCTTTTTACCCCTGTACCGTCCCGTTAGCGGCCAGTGCGTTCATAATGCGTGCGATCAGCTCGCTGCGCATGGTGTGCTGCGTGGAGGAATAGGTGATGATTTCGTCATCAGCAAGGCCCATCTCACGCTTAAACAGGGCCTTTTGCGCCATGGCTGCATTTTTGGAAAGCTTGTCGGCCTTGGTCAGCACCACCTGCACCCTCAGACCGCAGTCGCGCAGCCACTCAAAGCACTCCATGTCGCTGGCCATAGGCTTATGACGGATATCAATCAGCTGGCAGACCACGCCGAGGTTTTCGCTGCCGGAGAGATATCTGCTGATAAAGCCGGACCATTGATCCTTATTATTGTGGTTGGTCTTGGCAAAGCCGTAGCCCGGCAAGTCCACCAGATAAAAATCTGCACGCTCGTCCTCACCGTCTATGACACGCTTTGCCTGCAGCTCATAAAAGTTAATCGTCTGCGTCTTGCCCGGGGTGGAGCTGACGCGTGCCAGGCCGTTGCGGCGGCACAGGGAATTAATCAGTGACGATTTGCCCACATTACTGCGGCCGATAAAGGCAGCCTCAATCAACGCCGGCTGCGGATACTGGTCTGCGCGCACGGCAGAAGCGACATATTTTGCACGGATAATATCCCATTGTTCTTTAGCCATTTTTAGCCTCCAATGCTAGTTCCAGCACATCATCCAAATGCTCTACGGGTATAAACTGCATTTGCTTACGCACGTTTTCGGGCAGCTCGTCCAAATCCTGCATATTACGCTTAGGCAGCAGCACCGTCTTGACGCCATAGCGGTAAGCCGCCAGCATTTTTTCCTTAATGCCGCCGACAGGCCAAACCTTGCCGGAAAGCGAAATTTCACCGGTCATCGCCAGCTTGCCCTTTACACGTCTGCCAGTAAGTGCCGAAACCATAGCAGTCACCATCGTCACGCCGGCCGAAGGACCATCCTTAGGCACAGCACCCTCCGGCAGGTGGATGTGAATATCCATCGTTTCGCCAAAATCGGCAGCAATGCCCAGCGACTCCGCCCTGCTGCGGATGTAGGTGTAGCCTGCCTGCGCCGATTCCTTCATCACATCACCCAGCTGACCGGTGAGCGTCAGGTTGCCCTTACCCTTAAAGGTAAGCACCTCCACCTTCAGCAGCTCACCGCCAACGCTGGTCCAGGCCAGGCCGTTGACCGTGCCCACTGCAGGCTCCAGGCTGATATCATCATCCAAAAAGAGTACAGGACCAAGATATTTTTCCAGGTTCTTTTCAGTCACCTGCGCTCCCTTGCCATTACCCTTGACTATTTTAAAGGCAATCTTGCGGCAGATGCCTGCCAGCTTACGCTCGAGGCTGCGCACGCCTGCCTCACGGGTATAATCGTGGATTACGCGGCGGATAGCCTTTTCGCTGACGCTGACCTTGTACTTGGCCAGGCCGTTAAGCTGCAGCTCCTTGGGCAGCAGGTGCAGCTGCGCGATCTTTACCTTTTCCTCGTCAGTATAGCTGCTCAGCTGAATAATCTCCATCCTGTCCAAAAGCGCAGGCGGAATACTGTCCACGGTGTTAGCCGTCACAATCCAAAAGACGTGTGATAAATCAAAGGGGAATTCTATAAAATGATCGCTAAAGGTGTTATTCTGCTCCGGGTCCAAAACCTCCAGCAGTGCAGATGCAGGATCACCACGGAAATCGGCAGCCATCTTATCAATTTCATCCAGCAAAAATACGGGATTCATGCAGCCGCTGATCTGCATGCCATGAATAATCCTGCCAGGCATAGAGCCGATGTAGGTACGGCGGTGACCGCGGATTTCGGCCTCATCACGGATGCCGCCCAGCGAAACGCGGGTAAACTTGCGGTTGATGGCCTTGGCGATGCTGGTGGCAAGACTGGTCTTGCCTACGCCCGGAGGCCCGACCAGGCACAGGATGGGTCCACGCGTATTCTTAGACAGCGCACGCACTGCCAGATATTCCAAAATGCGCTCCTTGACCTTCTTGAGGCCGTAATGGTCAGCATCCAACACACTTTGCGCCTTATCCAGGTCAAAGTTGTCGCGGGTAAATTTGCCCCACGGCAACGCCAGCAGTGCGTCAATATAGCTGCGGATAACTGCTCCCTCCGGCGTCATCGGCGGCATCTTGCTCAGACGTCCCAGCTCCTTGCTGATCTTATCGGCAACATCATGCGGCAGCTTCAGCTTCGCCATTTTTTCCTTGTAGTCGCTGATTTCTGCCTGGATGTCCTCGTTTTCACCCAGCTCCTTGCTGATGGCCTTAATCTGCTCGCGCAGATAATATTCCTTTTGGTTTTGCTCCACCTGCTGGTGCACCTGCTCCGAAATATTTTTGGCTACATGGGCAATTTCCTGCTCGCGCACCAAAATCTCGTATAGCTTATGCAAGCGCTCCTTTACATCCGCCAGCTCCAGCAACGCTTCCTTTTCCTCTATAGACAGCGGCAGATAGCCGATGATCATGTCTGCTACCCTGCTGACATCTGCATCGGTCCTAAAGGACTGCACTGCTTCTGGCTTTACCTTTTTCGTGACTGCCACCCACGCTTCAAAGGCCTCAAGGAGGAGGCGGCGCAGGCTCTCTATCTCATTATCCTCTGCAGCAGCGCCATCCACAAGCTCCACCTGACCGACAAAAAAGTCGCTGTCATCGTGATGGACCTCGGCCGCATCCACGATACGCACGCGCGCCATACCTTCTACCAGCAGGCGCACAGCACCATTAGGCAGCTGCAGCTTTTGCTTAACAGTTGCAAGCACGCCCCAGCCAAACAAATCGCTGACGGTAACATCCTCCTGCTCCATCTGCTTTTGTCCGACCAAGATAATTTGTTTATCAGTATTAAGTGCCGCTTCCACAGCAGCAATTGATTTAGCTCTGCCAACATCCAGGTTTGCAATCATACCTGGCAAAATAAGTACACCCCTTAGCGGCAGCAGGGGCTTCGTTATCATACTATTAGCCATATTTTCCCTCCTTCAGCTAGTAAATTTTAAGCAAAAAGGCTGTGACCAATGCATAATTTAGCATGCACCAGTCTTCTTTTTTATGAGAATAAACAAGGGAGAAGGCATATTGACCCTTCCCCCTTGAACATTATTGTTATTCTGTAAGCATTTGCGGCTCACAATGCTGACGTACAGTAGCTTCAGTAACAATGCATTTTGTTACATCATCACGGGAAGGAACATCATACATCACGTTACGCATTATCGATTCGATAATAGAACGCAATCCGCGTGCTCCGGCATTACGCTTCAATGCTTCCTCGGCAATCGCGGTGAGCGCTCCGGGCTCAAATTCCAGGTCTACTCCATCCATTTCCAGGAAACGCTTATATTGCTTAATCAGCGCATTACGCGGCTCGGTCAAAATCTTGACCAAAGCCTCCTCTCCCAATGGCTCCAAAGTTACTACCACCGGCAGACGGCCTGCAAACTCAGGGATAATACCAAACTTCATGATATCCTCAGGCAGCACCTTCGAGAAGATTTCCTTGTTATTCTGCTCCTCCTTACGGTGGATATCAGCACCAAAGCCCAAATTCTTCTTGCCAATGCGGGCATTGATAATATGCTCCAAGCCGGCAAAGGCACCACCACAGATAAACAGGATATTGGTGGTATCAATATTGATAAATTCCTGATGCGGATGCTTGCGTCCTCCCTTAGGCGGCACGCTTGCCACAGTGCCCTCAAGGATTTTCAGCAGGGCCTGCTGCACACCCTCACCCGAAACATCGCGTGTAATCGAAACATTTTCAGATTTACGGGCAATCTTGTCTATTTCGTCAATATAGATAATGCCACGCTGGGCGGACTCAATATCATAATCAGCATTAGCGATAAGCTTCAAAAGAATGTTTTCCACATCCTCGCCCACATAGCCGGCTTCCGTCAAGGTGGTGGCATCAGCAATAGCAAAAGGCACCTGCAAAATTTTTGCCAGGGTTTGCGCCAGCAGGGTTTTGCCGCTGCCGGTCGGTCCCAGCATCAGGATATTGGATTTTTGCAGCTCCAAATCTCTCTTGGCTTCGGGATATTGAATCTCATAGTTGATCCTTTTGTAGTGGTTGTAAACAGCTACCGATAAGGTCTTTTTGGCTTCCTCCTGACCGATTACGTATTCGTCCAGGATTTCCTTGATTTCCTTAGGCTTGGGCAGCTTGCTGGTAGCAGTCACATTGCTTGCCGATTCCGCTGCCAGCTCTTCATCAATCATTGCTTTGCAAAGCTCAACACACTGATCGCAGATTAAAACCCCGCCGCGTGCAGTAATCAGCTTTCTGACCTGTCCCTCATGCTTGCCGCAAAAGGAACAATGGGGGGTATCATCATGCCTGTCATCAAAATTCATATTTTAAATCTCCTTAATAGCGTATCTTACTCTGCAGATTTACTACGGGAAACAACCTCGTCAATCAGGCCATATTCCTTTGCTTCCTTGCTTGTCAGATAGTGGTCACGCTCAGTATCAGCAGCAATCTTTTCCACCGGCTGACCGGTATGCTTGGACAATACCTGGTTCATTTCCTCGCGGATGCGCAAAATTTCACGTGCATGGATTTCAATTTCCGTTGCCTGGCCCTGGGCGCCGCCCAAGGGCTGGTGAATCATTACACGGGAATAGGGCAGGGCAAAACGCTTGCCGGGAGCACCTGCTGCCAAAAGCACAGATGCCATGCTGGCAGCCATGCCCATGCAGATGGTGGAAACATCAGGCTTAATATACTGCATTGTATCATAGATAGCCATGCCGGCGCTCACGCTGCCGCCCGGGCTATTGATGTACAGATGGATATCTTTATCGGGATCCTCGGACTCCAGAAACAATAACTGAGCAATGACAACATTAGCCATGTTGTCATCAATCGGCCCGGTAACGAAAACAATTCTATCCTTTAACAGACGTGAATAGATATCATAGGACCGTTCTCCACGACTAGATTGTTCAACAACGATAGGCACATAGTTCATTTTGTCACACCCCTTTACTGCAAAATCGTTTATTATTAGTTGGCGCTGTCAATAACTACGTGAGCAGCTTTGCGGCGCAGGATGTTAGCCAGAAGCAGGCCCATGGTGCCGTTAGCCTTAATGATGCTCTTAACCTCTTCCGGAGCAGCGCCGTGCTGTGCGGAAATAGCAGCAATTTCTGCATCCACGTCAGCCATGTCAACCTGAATGTCTTCAGCCTTAGCGATAGCATCCAGAACCAGATCGGTCTTAACGTTTTCTTCAGCAACCGGACGTTGGTTTTCGCGGATCTTAGCCATGTCCAGACCGGCGTACTGCATGTACATATCCAGGCTCATTTTGCGGCTTTCCAGGCTCATCTTCATTTCTTCAACCATTTGGCTGATCTTGTCCTCAACCATAATTTCAGGAACGGAGAATTTAGCGTTAGCAACAGCCAGGTCAATCAGAGCATGCTCGTATTCAGCCTTAGCGTTAGCCTCAGCAGCATTTTGCATACGCTCCTTGTAGTTTGCGCGCAGCTCTTCTACGGTTTTGAAGTCGCTGTTAGCAGCAACATATTCATCGGTCAGCTCGGGCAGCTCTTTGCGTTTTACATCCTGGATGTTTACTTTGAAGACTGCTTCCTTGCCAGCCAGCTCTTTAACGAAATATTCTTCAGGGAAGGTAACCTCTACATCGGTGGAATCGCCCTTGGACAGGCCAACCAGCTGATCCTCGAAGCCGGGGATGAAGGAGTTGGAGCCTACTTCCAGAGGATAGCCC
Source organism: Segatella copri (assembly GCA_963597755.1). GTDB lineage: Bacteria > Bacillota > Negativicutes > Acidaminococcales > Acidaminococcaceae > Phascolarctobacterium_A. Next base: position 17,465 of record CAVBQX010000022.1, on the reverse strand, counting down.
TTGCCCTCGCCGCCGCTGAACGGTTCGCCGTCAACAGTGCCTGCGAAGTCAATAATAGCGAAATCGCCCTTTTCGATTACAGCGCCGTCTTCTGCAACTACCATCTTAGCGTTGCGGTTTAACAGCTCCTTAACCTGTGCGTCAACATCCTCGTCGGTTACAGCTGCTTCCTTTTTGTCAACGTGCAGACCCTTGTATTCACCCAGCTCCGGTTCCGGCTTCAGGGTTACCTTAATGGTCAGCTCCATGTCCTTGCCTTCCTCGAAAACGCGTTCTTCTACAGTCGGGTCAGAAACCGGGATAAGCTTTTCCTGCTCCAGAGCATCGCTATAAGCCTTGTTGGCTACGATTTCAAAAGCCTCCTGCGTTACGGCTTCCTTGCCATAATGCATTTGGATGATGGCACGCGGAGCCTTGCCCTTACGGAAGCCCGGGATATTTACACTGTTAGCAATTTTTTCTACAGCCTTTTTATAGCCTGCATTTACATCAGCAGCCGGAGCGGTAATTTTTAAAGTTGCCTCATTTTCTACTCTTTCAACAGTAACGTTCATTAATAAAATCCTCCCTTAAATTTATGTGGATAAAATAATAATCGGATTAATCTGCCAGCCTTCCATAGCGAAAATGTGCTGACACAAATCGCTCATAATATCATATCACAATGCAAGGCTCTTGACAATACTAAAAAACCCGACAGACTCAATCTGTCGGGCAAATTTTTAAGTGGAGCGGAAAACGAGATTCGAACTCGCGACCCCCTCCTTGGCAAGGAGGTGCTCTACCACTGAGCTATTTCCGCGTCATCAACGAATATAAGTATAATCTATGTTGACCTTTTTGTCAACACCTTTTTTAATCTTTTTTTAGAATTTTTTTCGTTGACTCATCCCAGCCCGTTACAGCGCGCCAAATCATCGTAAATGAGCGTCGCCAGCTTCGTCCGCAGCCGCTCGTCATCAGCGCAAAGCCTGGTCTGCGCCAGCAAGGCCTTCAGCTTGTCCTTATTGCACAAAAGACAGCAGCAGGGCCTGATAATTTCACTTGCCATATAAGCAGCTGCGTTGAGCGACATTTCGTCGGCAAGCAGCGTGCCCGCCTGCGCCTTAGCCATGAAAACAGCCAGACGCGTATCCAACGCCCGTGCCAGCTGCTTTTCTAAAACATTACCCGTAGTCATGGTTTAGCGCATGTTTTCAATAAAGTCCTCAAAGGCATTAATCAAAACCGTATGGCCGGTAACCTTCAAATCACGCAGATAGGTGCCGTAGGATTCATACACCTCATCGCTCAGCTCCAGCTTGAGTCCCTCTTTTACATATTCATCCATCATCTTGAGGATGAAACGGTTGACCTCGTTAGTACCGGGCTTTACGTTGAGCGGGATAATGCGGGTTTCTGCCTCGTACTTTTCTACAACTACCTTCCAGCCACCGGGAACAGGCGGCAGACGGGTTGCCTTGATGTAATAATTGTCGGGAGAAAAGCCTACATAACCATCCATTTTATTATATAATTTAGCCTTCTGCACAGGGAAACCATTCTTGTTGCCCCATTTTACAATTTCCTCGCACACTTCATTGTTATGGATGACACTCGGAAAGGTTGCTTCCGCTAAGATTTCAGACATGGTGATACCTCCTCATGATTTATAGTCCTATTTTACTCTAACTTACAGATTATTTCAATACGGATTATATGTATACAAAAAGGCCGGTGCGCACAGGCGCACCAGCCCCAAAGCAAAACGTATTAAATTTGTCCCAAGGCCTTCAAAATAGCTTGGGCGATGATGGCACTGGCAATATAGGTGCCGATAAATACCACAATAGCCAAAATGACAATGCGCCAGCCGGTCTTGGCAAAGGCATCCAAATCCTTACCGATAGAAACACCGGCATAGGCCAGGATAGGAGTACACAGAGCCACAAAGCCAACATTCTTGACGTAGCTGTTAATAAAGTCAGCACCGGGAACGCCGGGGATGGTCAGCACGCAGCCCAAGGTTACAACCCACGCTGCCGCCGGGATGCCGCCGGGAATATACTTGGACAGCAGCATGCCCACGAAGGCAATAGCCGCCAAAATCAAAAGGCCCGGAATAGATTGGATAATATCCGCCTTGGTGCCCAAAACATTGGAGAACAAGCTCATGATGGTAACAATAGCCAAAATGATAAGAGTATCCTTAATCTTCATTATGCTTCCTCTCCCTTCTTGGGTGCTTCAGGCAGCACGCCATATTTCAGCTTATAGAATTTTTTGTACAGCCATTCGGTCATCGGCAGGCCCAGCCATACGGACATATACAGGCCGTCCAGACCGGAAAGCATGTTACTTGCCGCGCCAAAGGCTGCAAGCTGGTCAGCCATATCAGGATACATAGCCACCAGGGAGCCGACAGCGGCCGTCATCATGCTGGCAGAGCCTACGCCGGAGGCCATAGCCAGTGCGTACGGATGGATAGGCAGTACAGAGGCAGCAACGCTGGCCATCAGGCCAAAGAAGATGGTGCCGAATACGGTGCCGGCGATATATACGCCCATAACGCCGCGTCCCTCGCTGCTGTCAAGGCCAAACTTTTCGCCAATCAGCGCCACGTTCGGCTCACGTGCGATAGAGTGGGCAGCGCCGATGGTTTCGCGCTTGAGTCCCAGATAAACTGCTACGGGAACGCCCAAAAGCACAGTGCCCAGGTTACCAAACTCCTGCAGAATCAAAGCCGGAGAAGCAGCCAGGATCTTGGGCAGCGTGGGTCCTACCAGCGTGCCGTAGCGCGCCATCAGCAGCATCAGCGTTACGCCTACAAGACTGCTGGCATCCAGCATTTCCTTTTTGCCGGACAGGTTCAAAAACTTCGGTGTTGTCAAAATACCCAAAAGCAAAGCGTACAGCATCGGCAGCAGCACAATGCGGCCAATACCAAACTTCAGGGTATGAGTGCCAATCAGTTCGGAAACAATGATCAGCGCCAGAATAATGGCATGTAACTTAATATTCTTCATTACATTCCCCTCCCATATTTTTTAATTTTATCTATTTTATTTGTTAAAATAGCTTTCCAACTTAGCGATATATGCTTCCTTGGTCATAATCGGCTTAAAGTCTGCTAAGATCCCCTTTGCTTCCTTAGCATCGTCATAAAGCAGATCCACAAGCATCATTGCAAAGGCCTTGGCAGGCAGCAGCACGGCGGCATTAAAGTCCACCATGTGGAATTCAGGTGCATGCAGCAGGCCGTCAGTACCGCCGATGAACGGATGGATAACAGGCATCAGGTGCGACACATCACCCATATCGGTAGAAGCGTTAAAGTGACCGGCATCCTTAATTTCCACATCAGGGTCAGCAAGCTTGGCATTGGCCGCAAACAGCTCGTTCATACGCTTGTTGCAGGCCAACGGGAACATGCCCGGCAAGGTTTCAATAATCGTCTGTGCGCCTACAGCATCACCGCCGGCCTTCAGGGCAGCGTCTACACGGGTGTGGGTCTTGTCGATAGCCTCCATAGTCTTGGCACGCACATACAGCTCCAAGCGCACGTCCGACGGCACGGAATTGACAAAGTCACCGCCCTTGGTGATGATGGGATGCACACGCACCACATCCTGCTCGCGGAAGGTTTCACGCAAAGCGTTGATACTCATGAGGCCGATGCAGGCGGCATTCAATGCATTGATGGCTTCGTGCGGAGCGTCGGCAGCATGGGCGGTTTTGCCCACATACTGTACAGTTTTACCTACAAAGCCATTGCTGGTTTCGCCAATAGAAACCGTAGCCTTAGGCATATTTTTATCAGAATGCATCTGCATTGCCATATCGATATCATCAAAGGCGCCTTCGTAAATCAGCTCGCCCTTGCCGCTCAGGAAATGGATCTTACCAGCCTCCACCAGCTTTTTGCGGTAAGCAAGCTCAATATATTCCTCTGCAGGTACAGCAAAGAAAACCACATCGCCGGCCAGTTCCTCCAAAACGCCGGATTTCATAATGCCGCAGGCAGCGCCAAGCATCGTAGAAATCTGCATATTATGACCGCAGGCGTGGGCAGCACCGGTTGCAGGGTCGGCCTTGGGGTTAGTAGGGCAGCCAACTGCGTCCAGCTCGCCCAAAACAGCTGCTGTCGGACCGGGCCTGCCGCTCCTGGCACGTGCCTTAACACCGTTAATAGCAAGGCCCGTCTGCGGATCCAGTCCCAGATCGCGCATAAAATCAGCTACCTTGGCTGCAGTTTTTACTTCCTTAAAGCCAAGCTCAGGTTCATCGTTGATGCTGGCACAAATTGCCTTAATTTTATCTGCGTGCGCGTCAATCGCAGCACATACCTTTTGCTTCAAAAGTTCTTTGTCCATTTTTGTACGCCTCCATTGTACGTGTTTATCACACAAGGACATTCATTAACTTATTTAAGTATACTTCATAATTATAGCATAGAAATAGGTAATGTCAATTAAACTACAGACATCTTCGGTCAACTCCTCCCTGCTGGTTGAAAAGTAAAATGTTTTGTAAACAATGAACAAAAAACTGCTGCAGACTCCATATCACAAGCCTGCAGCAGCTTTGAATTTAAATCTGGCCCATATATTGCAAAATTGCCTGGGCAATTACAGCACTGCCAATATACGTACCCACGAACACCACGATAGCCACCAGCACAATGCGCCAGCCTGTTTTGGCAAAATCATCCAAATCCTTGCCTATCGATACACCTGCATAAGCCAAAATCGGCGTACACAAAGCCACAAAGCCTACATCCTTGACGTAGGAATGAATCAGCTCACTGCCCGGGACACCGGGAATAGTCAGCACGCAGCCAAGCGTCACCACCCAGGCGGCGGCAGGAATACCACCGGGAATATATTTGGCCAAAAGCATGCCTACAAAGGCAATTACTGCCAAAATAAGCAGGCCTGGAATAGATTGCACAAGGTTGGCCTTGGTTCCCAAAACGTTGGAGAACAGGCTCATGATGGTTACGATTGCTAAGATTATAACTGTATCTTTAATCTTCATTGTACCTCATCCTCCTTCACGTCCCGTGACGGCGGCAGCTCGCCGTATTTTATCTTATAGCATTTCTTGTACAGCCATTCCGTCATCGGCAGACCCATAAACACAGACATATACAAACCATCCAGACCGGAAAGCATATTGCTTGCCGCACCAAAGGCAGCCAGCTGGTCCGTCATTTCGGGATATATGGCCACAAGTGAGCCCACCGCTGCCGTCATCATGCTGGCAGAGCCTACGCCTGCCGCCATAGCCAATGCGTAGGGATGAAATGGCAGGGTTGTTGCCGCCACGCTCGCCATCAGGCCGAAGAAGATAGTACCAAAAACCGTTCCCGCAATATATACGCCCATAACGCCGCGGCCCTCGGTGCTGTCAAGGCCAAACTTTTCACCAATCAGCGCCACGTTAGGCTCACGTGCGATGGAATGAGCAGCGCCGATGGTTTCACGTCTAAGTCCCAGATAAACTGCAACAGGAACGCCCAAAAGCACCGTGCCCAGGTTGCCAAACTCCTGCAAAATCAAAGCAGGGGATGCTGCTACGATTTTGGGCAGCGTAGGGCCGACCAGCGTGCCATAGCGCGCCATCAGCAGCATCAGCGTTACGCCGATGAGACTGCTGGCGTCGGTCATCTCTCTCGGTCCAGACAGCTTCAAAAATTTAGGCGTCGTTAAAATACCCAACAGCAGAGCAAAAAGCATTGGCAGCAGCACGATCCGCCCGATGCCGATGTTGATGGTATGCGTGCCGATAAGCTCCGCAATTACTACAAGTGCGAGAATGATTGCATGCAGTTTGAGATTTTTCATTACATCCCCTCCTTTAAACAAAAATATATACTATTATAAAATATAATATATGAGCAAGATAATAAAAATTGCTCATTTTTATACTATCAATTTTCTTCTGTCTGTGCTCTGACCACGGCAACACTTTTCATAATTATTTAATTCCTATATTTTTAGTAATAATTACAGATTTTTGTTTACCATACCGCACCGCTATGCTAAAATATAGAAATAGCATTTTATCCGCACCCATGTGCAGCGTGAGTGCAGACAAATGCCCGACATGTTGATATAATATAAAGAAAGGAGTCTTGACATGTTTGCTCAGATAAAAAAAGACATCGATTCCATCATGCTGCGTGACCCTGCTGCCAAAACAAGACTGGAGGCTGCACTCTGTTATCCGGGCCTGCATGCGATCTGGCTCCACCGTATAGCACACCACTTTTACCTGAAGGGCTGGGTGGTGTTCCCCCGCCTCATCAATACGTTTTCGCGCTTTTTGACCGGTATTGATATCCACCCCGGTGCTAAGCTTGGCCCGGGTCTGTTTATTGACCACGGTATGGGCCTGGTTATTGGCGAAACCGCCGAGCTTGGCAGTAACGTTACGCTCTACCAGGGAGTAACGCTGGGCGGTACAGGTAAGGAAAAGGGCAAGCGCCATCCCACCATTGGTAACAACGTGGTTGTTTCCAGCGGTGCCAAGGTGCTTGGTTCATTTAAGGTTGGTGACAATTCCAAAATCGGCAGTGGCAGCGTTGTTTTAAAGGAGGTTCCTCCTAATTCCGTCGTTGTTGGTGTCCCCGGCCGTGTAGTTACGCGTGACGGCGTACGCATTGCCTCCAGCACAGATGATGAAAGCATGATCGACCTTAACCATGATAAGCTGCCTGACCCGGTTGCTGATTATGAAGAGCTGCTCTCCAAGCACATGGAGGAAATCAATGGCCGTCTTAAGGAATTAGAAGCTCTTATTTATGACAGCAAAAACGATAAGTAAAATTTAACGAGGTAGAAACATGAGCAGAACAATGACTACAGTAGAAGCCATCCAGGAGGCACGCCGTTGTCTGAACTGCGCGCGGCCGTCATGCCGCAGCGGCTGTCCTATCGAAAACAATATCCCCGGCTTTATCCGCGCCCTGAGCGAGGGTAACATCGGCATGGCCTACGAAATCATCTCTGAACGCAGTAACCTGCCCGCCATCTGCGGCCGTGTCTGTCCACACGAGCGCCAGTGCGAGGCTCATTGCATCCTGACACGCAAAAAATGCGGCATCGAAATCGGCAGCCTGGAAATGTTTATTGCCGACTTCGCCCACCGCAATGATTTGATGCCCACGCATCCATCCAGCAAGCTGCGCGGCAAAGTGGCTGTCATCGGCTCCGGCCCTGCAGGGCTGACGGTAGCAGGCGACCTGGCCAAGATGGATTTTGATGTGACAATTTTTGAAGCACAAAGCGAGCCTGGTGGCGTATTGCTTTTCGGTATTCCCGAATTCCGCCTGCAAAAGGACGTTGTGCGCCGCGAAATCACCGAGCTGCGCCATATCGGCGTAGAAATCAAAACCAAGCAGCTGGCAGGCGTAGATTTTACGGTTGACGACCTTTTTGCCCAAGGCTATGATGCTATTTTTATGGGTACGGGCACGTCGCTGCCGCGCACACTGGATATCCCCGGCAAGGAGCTTTCGGGCATCTTGACCGCCACTTATTTTTTGCGCATGGTTGTGCTAGCCGACGGCGGCAAGCTCGATGCCAGCGAAACACTGCTGCATACAGGTGACAACGTTATCGTCGTAGGCGCAGGCAACGTGGCTATGGATGCTGCGCGTACAGCCATCCGCCGCGGCGCCAAAAACGTCACCATCGTTTATCACAAGACGGAAGCAGAGCTTTCGGCCTTTCCGTCCGAATACGAGGCCGCAGTTGCCGAGGGCGTGCAGTTCCGCTTCCTCAAGCAGCCTATCGCCTACTTTAATAAGAAGCAGATGCGTGCGCTCAACAACATCCGCCGCCAGACAACACCTGCGGATGAAACCGAGCTGGCAGGCCTTTTGGTGCAGAACATCACCAAAACCGAGGCCGGCGAGTTCATTGCCGAGGGCGGCCAGGAGCTTATCCCCTGCGACTGCGTTATCCTCGCGGTGGGGCAGAAGCCTGCTGCCCGCATTGTTTCGACTACGCGCGGCATCCAGGTAGACAAGCAGGGCTTTGTCATTACGCGTGACCGTCCCTACGGCATGACCACCCGCGCCGGCGTTTTCAGCAGCGGCGACGTGGTTCACGGGCCTGCGACCGTGGTGCTGGCCATGAAGGAATCCAAAAAGGTGGCAGCTGGTATCGCCCAATACATTGATGCCAAAAAGCTTTTAGAAGACTGCAACATGGATTCCACAACCCTATAAAAAATTTAACCGCCTCTGCGTACTATAAACTGGTACACAGAGGCGGTTTTTAGCTACCAAGAATAATCCTGGCCTTACTTTCCTCTATAATATCCATTATCACTCCATTCTGCCCACAAATCATACATCTCGACATAATGCTGCTTAATAAATCCTTGTATTTTTCGTACATCTAAATCGCTCAATGTACCTTGCTTCATAAGCTCTGTATCACCATTACCCTTTACGAAAAACTTTGCCGAACCAGCTTCAGTCAAACGCTTATCACTAGCATGCACGTGCATACATTCAATAATACACTTACTTGTAAAATAAAGGTAATACCCGTAAACCTTAAATTCAAAGTACTTTGGCATAATCTTTCTCCATATACTTCACATTAGCCTGATAAAGCTTATTTACCTTATACGCCTCGATATCATCCATTGTCGTTTCCACAAGCTCACCATTATAAAAATAGGCGGCATGGTCAGGCTTATGTAAATTAATAATCGTTACCCCTTCACCTCTATCAATAAACGCATATCCCTGTACTATAACCTCAGCAGCAGCAGCTAATTTTTCCACATCAGGCATAACGCACCTCCACTTTCTTTATAGGTGCTAAAAAATTTTTAGCATTAAAATACAAATTATCCAGCATAGGTAGTAAATCAATATAATCCTCAACTACACCCAGTTTTTCATGCAGACAATCAACAACTATATATCCATATGGAGCATCCCATTCTTTTACCTTTAAATATTTCACAAGCCTGTCTGATGTACGAAAACGAAAATCATAACCACCATAAGAAAAAATCGTAAATCCATCCTTATTGCTCAAATAAGCTACATTATTTTCTTTCATACCATCACCGCCTTCGCATTATCATAATGATCTATTAAAATTATAGCACACAAAGCATGTTTTGAGTAATTCTTTCTCTACAGCTAAAGCCGCTGCACCTCTTGGCACAGCGGCTGAAATTATAGTTAAGTATCCTCGGATTCCTGTAATATGTCTAAAAAAATGATACTTTGCGCAGTCATATTACGCTCAAGCAGCTTTGGGTGTTTGCTTTAACACTTTATCTGCAAATTTACCAAACACCTGCAAAGGCTTTACAGTCTGCTAAAACTTTTTCTTCATAATAGTCCTGCTCTGACCATCAGGAATACTGGTATTTTGCTCATAGACACGATATTCTACATAGGTAATCTTGTTAGTACCTGCCTCCGTAGTCATGTTAATATGATATACCTCCTGCTGGGAAACATCCTTACCCTTGCTATTCTTAAACTTAACACTATTGTCATTTTTGCTGCCATAGGCATGGAACCACAAACGGTGATATTTTTCATCCGGCTTGTTAATTTTGGAATCGTTAAGGAATTTTCCCTTCTCGTTAGGATGCAGCTTGATCTGAGAATAAAAATCGTCAACATATTTGATCATTTCCGGTGTCATTGGCGGAGTTTTGCTCACATCGTCAATATATTTAGGATATCTGTAATGCTCGCCATCCTTAGGCTTAACCTTAGGAGCCTCTGCCTTTTTCTCTGCCTGCTGCGCAGCTTGTGATGTCTTTACCGCAGGCTTATCTGCTGCCTTTTTATCCTTGGCATCATCACCGCCGCAGCCTGCTGCCAAAAGCAATGCCGCTACCACGCCTACTGCTGCTAAATACTGAAGATGTTTTTTCATCCCACTCGCCTCCTTGTACTCTTTTATCTATCTACGGGATAATCCATCTCCCTTAACTGCTATCATTATAACGGCTTTTGCCAAACAATACCCCACCCAAGACCATGCTTTTAGGTAGGACAGGGAAAATTTTGTTGCAAATACCTGACTACTACCCAAATATAGCAAAACCGCAGAACGTACTTTGTCGCGCTCTGCGGTTTTGCTTATTCTATTAAATAACCCAGGTGTTACAGCTTCCTGCCCTTAGCCTTCAGCACCAGCGCCAAAATAAGGCTCACAACAAAGCAGCCGCTGAAAAAGTAGAGCGTAAAGCTGTAGCTGTGTGTACGCTCGTAAATAATGGATAAAAGCAGCGGTCCGGCAATACCTGCCAGCCCCCAGGCCGTAAGTATGCGCCCATGAATCGCACTAAGCTGCTTCGTACCAAACAAATCACTCAAATAGGCCGGCATGCAGGAAAAGCCGCCGCCATAGCAGGTAATGATAACAAAGATCAACAGTTGAAAGAGCAGACTGTCCGTCACGTCTGCCAAAAGATAAAAAGCAAAGATTTCAATCACGAAAAAAGCAATGTAGGTATTAGGCCGTCCCAGATAATCGGACAAGGTGGACCACACAATGCGGCCGCCACCGTTCAGCAGACCGATGATACCCACCATAGATGCCGCCGCTACAGGTGACATGCCGATAATTTCCTGCGCCATGGGCGAGGCCACCGCTAAAAGACCAATGCCACAGGTGATATTAGTAAAGAAAACCCACCATAGTGCGTAAAACTGCCAGGTGTGCATCGCCTCGTGTACGCTAAACTGCTTATCCTGCTGCTCTGCTGCCTTAAAATTGCCCTTGCCGCCTACAACAGCTGCCTGCTTGGGAGGCTCCAGGTACAAGGCCGAGCAGGTCATCACTACAGCATAAACACAGCCCAAAATTACAAAATTCTCTATCAGACCAAACTTTGCAATTAAAAGCTGCATCAACGGACCTGCAATGAGGCTGGCAAAGCCAAAGCCCATGATGGCCAAGCCTGTTGCCAGGCCGCGATTATTGGGGAACCACTTCACCAGCGTAGAAACAGGAGTAATGTAGCCTGTACCCAGGCCAATGCCGCCAATAACGCCATACGCCAGATACAAAAGCGGCAGGCTGTGCCAGGAAAGCGCCAGCGCCGTCCCTAAAAGACCACTCACAAAAAAGAGCATTGAAACCAAGCCGCTGCGGCGCGGACCATATTTTTCTACATACGTTCCCAAAAAGCCTGCCGACGTCCCCAAAAAGAGTATCGCCAAGGAAAATGTCCAGGTGACCTCCTTCAGCGAAAAGCCCATTGCCTGCATAATCGGTTTGGTAAGTACGCTCCAAGCATATACGCTGCCAATACTGATGTGAATGCCGATGGCTGCCAGGACGATAAGCCATCTGTTTTTTGTCTGTTGCATTTGTCATTACCTCTTCTCTTATAATTCACCTGTCTGCCCTGGTCTTTCTTTGCTCCTTATAAAGAAAAACGCCCGGGCAAAAATTGTTTGCCCAGACGGTCGGCTCGCGCAGCATCTGTCTCCACGTGGTCAATTCCACTAAGCCGTCAGGAGGCAGGCTGCCTATCAGGTTATGCTTCTATTATAAGTGATTTTACAGTTTTGTCAATATGTGGTGGTAGTAAAAATTTTGCTTGCTATATATCGTATAGATGTTACAATTTGATTCATGAAAAACGGAGCCTGCTCTACGCAGACTCCGTTTTTACTTATGTCTTATCTTTTTCTTAAATGCACGGTAGTAGTGTGCTGACAATGCGGGCAGCAGCCCTTGCCATCGCCACCTGCGTCACAGCCAATGCAGCCACCGCTCTTGTGAGCCTTAATAACCTGCTTTGCAGCCAGGTAAACACAAGCAACGATAACCAATGCTATAATCCAAGTTGCCATATGAAACACCTCGTTTCTTAACACTTGGGAATGAATATACTAATTAGTTTAGCGCACAGACAGCTTGCCTTATCTATAGCGCAGGATAAGCTAACTCAGCCTGCGCTGCAAAGGATCATTTTGCGTCAACGCTTAATACAGTCTCGGTAGTAGCTTTTTTTGCCGGACGGAAGAACAGATACAGGAAGCCGGCCAGGAATACGCAGGCAATGCCGGTGCCAAAGTCAAAGGCTTCGCCGCCAACAAAGACTCTGCCAAACTGATATACCATCAGGCCAATGCTGTAAGCATACACGTTTTGGAAGATAATAGTGCTCCAGGTCCATTTCTTGCTGTTCATTTCCTGGCTCATAGTAGAAATTGCAGCCAGGCAGGGAGAATCCAGCAGATTGAATACCAGGAAGGTGAAGGCAGCAGCTGCGCTCGGGAAGAAGCCCATTACCGCGGTCCACAGATCAGCGCTGTCCTCGGCCTCATCAGCCAGGCCGGCCAGAATTGCCATGGTGCTGACAATGGATTCCTTAGCAACAAAGCCGGAAAAGGCAGCAGCAACAGCCTGCCAGCTGCTAAAGCCAAGCGGTGCGAAGATAGGAGCAATGCCGTTACCAATGTAAGCAATGAAGCTCTTTTCGGTATCAACCATGCCAACGCTGCCCTCGTCAATACCAAAGGTAGCCAGGAACCACATTACTACGCAGCACAAGAAGATGATGGTACCAGCCTTTTTGAGGAAGCCGGCAACACGTTCCCAGGTATGCAGCAATACGTTTTTAGCAGCGGGCAGATGGTACGGCGGCAGCTCCATTACAAACGGAGCAGGATCGCCGGCAAACAGCTCGGTCTTTTTGAGGATGATGCAGGCGCTGATTACAGCAAAGAAGCCAACGAAGTACATAATCGGAGCCATGTACCAGTCGCCGCCCATGATAGCGCCGGACAGCAAGGCGATAACCGGCAGCTTAGCGCCGCAGGGGATAAAGGTCGTGGTCATGATGGTCAGACGACGGTCCTTTTCGTTTTCAATAGTGCGGCTGGCCATAATGCCCGGAACGCCGCAGCCGGAGGAGATCAGCAAAGGAATGAAGCTCTTGCCGCTCATGCCAAACTGACGGAAGAAGCGGTCCATGATGAAGGCAACACGTGCCATATAGCCGCAGTCCTCAAGGAAGCTCAAAAGCAGGAAGACAACTGCCATCTGCGGTGCAAAGCCGATAGGAGCGCCAATACCGCCGATGATGCCGTCAACAACCAGGGATACCAGCCAATCCTCACATTCAGCAGCCTCCATGTGCTCCTGCACCCAGGGCTGAATCCATTCGCCAAAGAGTGTATCATTAGTAAAGTCAGTTACAATAGTACCGATGGTATCAACAGCAATGAAGTATACCAAAAACATAACTACTGCGAAAATCGGCAGCGCCAGGAAACGGTTAGTAATAATGCTGTCAATCTTATCAGAAACCGTCAAGCCGGTGTGACCCTTGGTTACTGCTTTTTCCATCAGCTTACCAATATAGTCATAACGCTCACTGGTGATAATGCTTTCGGCATCGTCGTCGAGTGCTTCCTCGCAGGCAGCAACGATCTCTTCAACCTTGGCCTGTTCATCACTGGTCAGATGCACAGCCTTCATAATTTCTTTATCGCGCTCAAACAGCTTTACCAGCAGCCAGCGCTCTGCTGCACCCTGCACCTTGCGGCCGGCAACGGCAGCAATCTTTTGCAGCGCTTCTTCTACCTCGGCGCCAAAACGCATATACTTGGGAGCAGCATTACCAACAGCGGCAATAGCTCTTTCAGCAGCCTCTTGGGTGCCCTCACCCTGCAGGGCAGAGGTTTCTACAATTTCGCAGCCCAGCTCCTCGCTCAGCTTTTTAATATCAATCTTATCACCGTTTTTGCGGACGATATCGATCATGTTCATAGCAATGGTAACAGGATAACCCATTTCCATAACCTGAGTGGTCAGATACAGGTTACGCTCGATGTTAGAGCCGTCAACCAGGTTCAGTACGCCGTCAACGTCGCTTTCCAACAGGTAGTTTCGGGACACAACCTCTTCCAAGGTGTAGGGAGACAGCGAATAAATACCGGGCAGGTCGGTGATGATAACATCGTCATGACCCTTGAGGCCGCCTTCCTTTTTTTCTACGGTTACACCAGGCCAGTTACCAACATATTGGTTAGAACCTGTCAAATCATTAAACATTGTGGTTTTGCCGCAGTTGGGGTTACCAACGAGGGCAATTTTAATCTGTTTCATACTAAGCCTCCCCTTATTCTACAACGATATGCTCTGCTTCACCATTACGCAGGGTAAGCTCATAGCCACGCACGGTGACTTCCACCGGGTCACCCAAAGGCGCTACCTTGCGGACAAACACGGAAACACCTTTTGTAACACCCATATCCATGATGCGTCTTTTTACTGCACCCTCGCCAACTAATTTAGTTACGGTTACAGTTTCACCAACTGGAACATCCTTCAATGTTTTCATAACATCCTCCATAAATCAATCAAATAAATATCTTGGCTGCCATCTGCTTGCTCAGGGCAATGCGGGCCTCCTTAACATTGACGATCAAATTGCCGTCAATTTCTGAAATAACACTTACGCTCGCGCCTTCTACAAAGCCCAGATTAGCCAAAAAACGTCTGGTTTCATCCTTGCCATGCACAGCGCTGATTTTGTGCTGCTCGCCGCGGCGGGCCATCAATAAAGGCATCATAATTAACCTCCGCAAAAATTGTTAGCAGATACTAACTTTTTAGGATTTTTTTAGTAGTTAGGTTTCCCTAACTACTAGTGAAAGTTTACGCCAGCTACTGTTTTTTGTCAAGTCTTTTTTATAAAAGAGCTTGCTAATTTACAAAAAAAGTTAGCGTCAGCTTGCTTGTTTACAAGCAAAAAGGCTGACTATAAAGTCAGCCTTTTTATATAATGTATAGTTTAAACCTTTTTATAGAGAATACGAACCGAGTTCAGCACGCACAGAAGCGATACGCCGGTATCAGCAAAAACTGCAGCCCACATAGAAGCATAACCCATAAGGCCCGCAACCATGATGATAACCTTGATGGTGAGGGCGAAGATAACGTTCTGCCAGGCAATGGCACCAGTTGCACGTGCAATAGCGATTGCCTGCGGAATTGCCCTAACCTCGGAATTCATGAATACTACGTCAGCTGCCTCGATAGCAGCGTCAGCACCACTGCCCATAGCTGCACCTGCGTCAGCACCGGCCAATACAGGCGCATCGTTAATGCCGTCGCCGACAAACATTACGGGGCCGTACTTGTTGCGCAGCATGTTCAGCTCGCTCAGCTTATCCTGCGGCAGCAGCTGGGCACGCACCTCGTCAATGCCAGCTTCCTTAGCCACAGCCTGTGCTTCCTTCTGAGCGTCACCTGTGAGCATAGCAGTAACCAGACCTTGCTTTTTGAGTGCGCTGATAGCTTCCTTAGCATCCTCCTTGAGGGTATCGTTAATCAACAGCTGGCCCATGTACAAGCCGTTATCAGCTACCAAAACCTCACTGCCGCTTGCAGCAGGAGTATAGCCGGCATATTCCACGCCAAAGCGCTCCATCAGCTTGGTATTGCCGCACAGCACCTGACGTTCACCAAAATTAGCAACCAGGCCTTCGCCGGCAATTTCCTCAAATTTATCAGGACGCAGAAGCGGTAATTCTTTAGCCTTTGCAGCCTCTACGATGCTTACAGCAATCGGGTGGGTGGATACCAGCTCGGCACCTGCGCACAAGCGCAGCAGCTCATCCTCGGCAATGCCTTCAGCAGCATTTACCTTTTGCAGGACAAAGTTGCCCTTGGTCACAGTACCGGTCTTATCCATAACAACGGCAGCAATGTTCTTCAATGCCTCCATTGCTACGCCGCCCTTAAAGAGAATGCCATACTTGGAGCCTGCGCCGATGCCGGAGAAGAAGGCCAGCGGTACGCTCAGCACCAAAGCACAGGGGCAGCTGATTACGAGGAAGGTGAGCGCGGTGTAAATCCACTTGTTCCAGTCACCGGTTACCAGCGACGGGATAACAGCAGTCAGCACTGCGGCAGCAACGACAAACGGAGTATAAACGCGTGCAAAGCGGGTAATAAAGCGGTCGATGGTCGGCTTGCTGGCAGCGGCATTTTCTACGCTGTCCAGGATGCGGGTAACCATAGATTCTTCCAAAACCTTTTCTACGCGGATCTTGAGCATACCAGAGGTGTTGACACAGCCGGAAACGATTTCGTCACCATATTTGCGTTTTACAGGTACAGGCTCGCCGGTTACCGGGGAAGTATCAACAAGGCTTTCGCCTTCAATAACAACACCATCCAAAGGAATACGGTCGCCTACGCGCACCAGCAAAATATCGCCTACATGTGCGTCAGCGGCAGGGATAACCTTAACCTCTTCGCCCACCAGCAGGTTAACAACCTCAGGACGCATATCAACAGCATCCATAATCTGGCCACGGCTCTTTTCTACAGCACGCTGCTCAAAATATTCGCCCACGCGGTAGAAGAACATAACGCCAACTGCCTCTTCCCATGCCTGAATAGCAAACGCACCCAGGGTTGCAACAGTCATAAGGAAGTTTTCATCAAAAACGTTACCCTTGAGGATGTTTTTGAGTGCGGTCCAGACAATGCGTCCACCCAGCAGGATGTAAGCAAAAATCAGGCAGTACATATGATAGGCTTCGGGAATAAGACCCAGCCATTCGGTGATGATGAAAACTGCTCCGCCCAAAACGATTTCAATGATCGTCTGCTTTTCACTCAGCTCGGACAGGATGCCGCCGGATTTTTTGCGCTCCTCCAGCTCCGGTGCCAGGCTCGGCTTCTTTTCGGCTTCCACCAAAACTACGCCCTCTTCTACCTTATCGGTAACAGCCTGCATCTTTTCCAAAAGACCGTTGTAATCCTTGGCAGTAACCTTCAGCTTTTTGGTGGTAAAGGTCAGCACGGCGCTATCAATTTCTTCCATAGCATTCAGCGCACGTTCAATCTTTGCACCGCAGTTAGCACAGTCAAGGTTCTGCACCAGATAAACTCTGGCACGGTCATTAGCAAGCTGCGGACGGCGGTCACGCGGAACAACCACAACATCCGATTCAATAGAGGTACAGATTTCCTGAATTGCAGGCAGCAGCGCCTCATGATCAGCAGCGCTCAGGCGCAGCTGCTTGGTGGCAAAACTGACGTTGGCATAGGTTACACCAGGCAGCTCTTTAATCTTGTATTCCATTTTTGCCGCGCAGTTGGCGCAGCCCAAATTCTTCAATATATATACACGCTTTACCTTATCTGCATCCGGCATACGGCAGGTGCAGTTAGCCAGGCTTTCGCCGCACACATCGCAATACTCTTCATGCGGATGACAAATTTCACA
Organism: Segatella copri; assembly: GCA_963597755.1. Taxonomy (GTDB): domain Bacteria; phylum Bacillota; class Negativicutes; order Acidaminococcales; family Acidaminococcaceae; genus Phascolarctobacterium_A. The sequence goes on along the minus strand of CAVBQX010000022.1, from coordinate 233 downwards.
CTGGCAGTCATCAGGATGTCCGGGCACATGATGGCTATGCTCGTGCCCGTGTTCGTGACCGCAGCCACATTCGTCACCGTGGCTGTGTGCATGCTCATGCTCGTGCCCGTGGTCGTGTCCGCAGCCACATTCGTCACCGTGGCTGTGGGCGTGCTCATGCTCGTGGCCGTGGTCGTGTCCGCAGCCACATTCGTCACCGTGGCTGTGTGCATGCTCATGCTCATGGCCGTGGT
>CAVBQX010000021.1:0-40625 GCA_963597755.1 Segatella copri | reverse complement strand
ACACAAAACCGCCCGCACCTTTTTGTAAGTGCGGGCGGTTTCTTTACGCGCGTGTTAGCAGCAATACTGTTCATATACAAACATGCTTGTCATTCTTTTATTTATATGATAGAATGTTCGCAGCGACCGTGTTGCAGGGTGGTGTTGCCCCCATTCCCTAAGAATGGAGGTGATGTCTATGATGTATTTTTCATTCCAGGATCTCATGACCTTTGGTTTGTTCATACTGGCATTGCTTACGTTCATTTTTCAGAACAAAAAGTAATCCGAGCATAGAAAAACCGCCCCAAAACTTTGCCGAGCTGTAAGGCGGCTTTTCCAACTTGCTGAACGGCAACCCACCTTGTGGGCGGTCGCTTTTCCATGTCTAATATACCACGTTCGTGTCTTTTTTGCAAGCCAAAACCGCCCGCACCTTTTTGTAAGTGCGGGCGGTTTCTTTACGCGCGTGTATTATTAAATTGTACTTAACTAATCGTCAAATTAGAAAGTGAAGGTCAGGTCAGCCCAAACGCGTTGGTCATCCTTATTGCTGTCCAGTTTGCTTTCAGTATCGTAGTAAACAACAGTACCAACAATATTCTTGGCAAAGGTATAGTTAGCACCCACGCCATAGCCCTTGAAGCCATCATAATCAAAGACGTTAGCATCGGTAGTATGTGCTACGTAGGTCTCGCCGCCCAGGTTATAGTAGTTAGCGAACAGACCCCAGCTACCAGGGGTAGCGGCTTCTGCACCCTTATAGGTCAGACCAAAGGTCCAGCCTTCATCACCAACGCCTTCAAGATCTTTATCTTGATAGCTTACATCACCCTGCAGATACATAGCAGACAGGTTTACATCACCCATGGTATAATCTGCACCAACATACCAAATAGCGTTATCCAGGCCCTTGCCGATATTTTCTACTTTCTTATCATCCACATTTCTATACTGGCCATCTTCAAACATATCCTTGAAGTTTACATAACCAGCTGCAACATTGAATTTACCAAAGTTACCGCTCAGCTCACCACCGCAGTAGTTACCATAAGAACCATCAAATTCTTCGCCATCCCACAAGTCTTTTTCATCATCGTATGTCCATTTGGTAACAGCTGCATCAGCACCCTTACCGGCAAAGCCTTTTACTTTGATTTTGCTGCCATAGGAAACCTCTACACCATCAACGCGTGCATCATAGATGTTGCCGTTAGCAAAGAATGCATTATAGCGACCAGCAGTTACATTCAGGCCGCCCAGCTTGCCTTCAACGTAAGCACGTTGGAATTTAGTGTCCTCATTACCATTGTTGTCATGGAAGTATTGTTTATTTTCAATCATACCAGTGTAAGACCAATCATCATTTACCTGGCCGGTAATCCAAATACGGGAACGCAGATCATTTTCATGGCTTTCGCCTTCGTTAGCATCCTTTTGCATGCTCATGTATTTGTAACGAATTTCACCAGTTACCTTTACATTGTCAGCCTTCTTTTCCAGGTTAGCAACGCGAACGCCCAGGTTGTCCAGCTCTTCTGCAAATTCTGCAGCCAGCTTGTCAACGTTTGCGCCTTTAGCCATAGCTTTTGCTACGATTTGAGCCATTTCATAACGGGTCATCAGCTTATCGCCACCAAAGGTGGTGTCGCCGTAGCCTTCGATTACGCCAGCAGCAGCCAGCTTGTTGATGCTGTCATAAGCCCAGTGGCCGGCAGGAACATCAGAGAACGGGTTAGCAGCATAAGCAGAAGCGGTTACGCCCAAAGCCATTGCCATTGCAAGTACTAAAGATTTTTTCATTTTAATTTCCTCCTTTAGGAAAACACAATTAGAAATCTTGCCCTGCCTTGTCGCACCGGCCGCAAAACCATAGCCTGCTGCTGCTTTCCTGTAAGAGTTGCCTTGTTTCCTCTACTATACTCATAACAGCTTGCTATCCGCTGCTGCTCTCGTACAGTTAGCATAAGCAAACTTCTATGGCTAACATTTTATCACTTTTTTGCCTGTACGTCAAGCGCTTCACAATTATTTCTAATTTAAGTAACTTTTATAATTGCTACCATATCATTGTTTAAACATTTGCGTGCAAATAAAAAAGCCGTCATCCCTGACGGTTTTTTTACTGTCGCCTTGCCACACCCCTGTAACAAGCCACATCCGATTAAATTGGAGAAGAAGGAGAATTGGGAATTTCTTACGTAACGAGCAAATTGTCCGCTTTGCCCTTGTAATCAATAATTTATAAATCAATATTTCGACCCACAGCCGACATTAAAAAAACCGTCTCTGCAAGCAAAGACGGTTAAATGCGCACAATTAAGATAGCTGCCACTCTCACATAAACAGTATCCTACCTGTTAACATCTTTTCCTGTCTCTCGCAGGCCAAGCATATGCTTGTACAAACAGCTTTGCTGACTCCAGGCAAGCCTGTTACAGCGGCGGGACCGTTTGGAATTACACCAATTAGCTCTTTATACGAAATATTGATTTGTTGCTTTAATTATACTCATTACGATTAAGAATGTCAATACTCTAAAGAGAAGGTTCTCTAAAAATTTTATGCGACTAAATATCCTAATAAGTAGTGATGTGATGTATTTTTGTAAAAAGCAAGAGCGCAGGACTTTCATCCTGCGCCCCTGCGCTTTACCGGTCAGCAATCTTCACGTCTGAAGCTTTGCCGCCAAATTCATTTGTTTTGCTGACGATGCCGCATTGTCGCACGGTCGATGTCAAAGGCATTAATCAGCTCGGTTACAGCCTGGCTGGGAGATACCACGCCATTCACAGCTGCCTCCATAACTGCCGGCAAACGACCCTTAATCATCGGATCTTCAAAGAAGAGGTTGTGCAAATGCTCATCAATCATGCTGTTAACCCAGGAAACAGTTTGGGATTTGCGTCTGCGGTCAAATGCCCCGGATTCCTTGGTAACCTTTTCAAATTTGCGCATAACAGCCCACAGCTCCATCAGGCCCTCCTTGGTTAAGGCAGAGCATCTGTAAGCATGGGTTTTCCAGCCTTCGGTTGCAGGGCGGATGAATTCAATCATACGCTCGTATTCACCCTGGGTAACAATAGCCTTAGGCAAGTTATCACCATCGGCCTTGTTAACAACGATAGCATCTGCAACCTCCATAATGCCCTTCTTGATGCCTTGCAGGTCATCACCGGCACCGGTGAGAACAACCAGCATAAAGAAGTCTACCATCGAGCGGACGGTAATTTCGGATTGGCCAACGCCTACCGTTTCGACCAGGATTACATCGCAGCCTGCAGCCTCGCAAAGAAGCATGGTTTCACGGCTTTTGCGTGCAACACCGCCCAAGGTTCCTTTAGCAGGAGACGGACGGATGAAGCAGTTAGGCTCGCGCGAAAGCATCTGCATACGCGTTTTATCGCCTAAGATAGAACCGCCTGTGATAGAGCTGGTGGGGTCTACAGCCAAAACTGCAACCTTGTAGCCCTGGCGGCACAGCATCTGGCCAAAGGCTTCGATAAAGGTACTTTTACCGGCGCCGGGCACACCGGAAATACCGATGCGCAAGGCCTTGCCGGTGCGCGGCAGCAGAGCCTGCAGCACGCGCTGTGCTTTATCAAAATCCCTTGGTGCATTGCTTTCTATAAGCGTGATAGCTTGGGACAGGGTTTTACGATCGCCTTCACTGACTCCTTTTATTAACTCTTCCGGACTAGGCTTTTTCCTTAAGGGGAATTTCCTAATTTTATCCACAGGGTTATACTTCTCCTCACTGACAGCGTTTACAGAGCTGTCGATGCCGCCCATTACAGAGCAGGCAAAGTTAGGGTCTTTTTTCAGGGGTACCCAACTCGGCCTAATATCTTTTTCACCAGTTTCAGGCATTTATCTCACCTCAGTCTTCAGCGTGCTCAGCCTTTGCACGGTCTACCAACATTTGCAGTAATTGGATGCAGCACTTAGGAATGTTGGTACCAGGTCCAAAGATGCCTGCTGCACCATGCTCATACAGGAAGTCATAATCCTGTGCAGGAATTACGCCGCCGATGCAGACCATGATGTCTTCGCGGCCACGTTTAGCCAGTTCTTCTACGATTGCAGGCAGCAGGGTCTTATGACCAGCAGCCAGGGAAGAGAAGCCTACCATATCAACGTCGTTATCTACAGCGTCTTGTGCAGATTCTTCCGGAGTTTGGAACAGCGGGCCAACGTCGACGGTCCAGCCCATATCTGCGAAAGAGGTTGCCAGTACCTTTTGACCACGGTCATGGCCATCCTGACCCATCTTAGCCAGGAAGATACGAGGACGACGGCCTTCGAGCTTTTCAAACTCGTCTGCCAGCTTAGTTGCTTTTTCCATATCGTCGTTGCCGCTGAATTCGCTGGAATATACGCCGGATACGGTGTGGATTACAGCATTGAAACGGCCGGATACTTTTTCAACTGCGTCGGAAATTTCACCAAGGGAAGCACGGTCGCGTGCAGCCTGTACAGCCATTTCCAGCAGGTTGCCGTTGTCACGGGTTTCAGCTGCCTTCGTGATAGCTTCCAGATCGCGGGCAACAGCATCGTTGTCGCGCTCTGCTCTCAGTTTTTCCAGACGCTTAATCTGTGCGTTACGTACAGCGGTGTTATCGATAGACAGTACGTTCAAAGGATCTTCTTTAGCCAGACGGTATTTGTTCAGGCCAACGATGGTTTCCTTGCCGCTATCGATGTTAGCCTGACGACGGGCAGCGCACTCTTCAATACGCATCTTCGGCAGACCGGTTGCAATAGCCTTAGCCATGCCGCCCAGTGCTTCAACCTCCTGGATATGAGCCCAAGCACGGCGGATGATTTCGTTGGTGAGGTATTCAACATAGTAGGAACCGCCCCACGGATCGATAATCTTGCAGACCTTGGTTTCATCCTGGATGTACAGCTGGGTGTTACGAGCCAGGCGTGCGGAGAAGTCAGTCGGCAGTGCGATAGCTTCGTCCAATGCGTTGGTGTGCAGGGACTGGGTATGGCCTAAAGCTGCGGACATAGCTTCCATACAGGTACGGGAAATATTATTGAACGGATCCTGCTCGGTCAGGGACCAGCCGGAGGTCTGGCTGTGAGTACGCAGTGCCATGGATTTCGGGTTCTTAGCGCCGAAGCTCTTCAAAATCTTAGCCCACAGTACACGTGCAGCACGCATCTTAGCTACTTCCATGAAGTAGTTCTTGCCCATATCCCAGAAGAAGGACAGACGCTTTGCGAAAGCATCTACAGGCAGGCCTGCAGCTTCACCGGTACGGATATATTCCATGCCGTCGGCCAGAGTGTAGCCTAATTCCAGGTCGCAGGTTGCGCCGCATTCCTGGATATGATAGCCGGAAATAGAAATACTGTTGAATTTCGGCATGTATTTAGTGGTGTATTCGAAAATATCACCGATGATACGCATGGACATAGCAGGCGGATAAATGTAAGTGTTACGTACCATGAACTCCTTCAGAATATCGTTCTGAATGGTGCCGGCCATGATGGATTTATCTACGCCCTGCTCTTCACCGGATACGATGAAGAATGCCAATACAGGAAGTACTGCGCCGTTCATGGTCATGGATACGGACATCTGATCCAGAGGAATACCGGAGAACAGGATGTTCATATCAAGCATGGAGCAAACAGATACGCCCGCTTTACCAACGTCGCCAACTACACGCGGGTTATCAGCGTCATAGCCACGGTGGGTCGGAAGGTCGAACGCGATGGACAGACCCTTTTGGCCTGCTGCCAGGTTACGACGGTAGAATGCGTTGGATTCCTCTGCGGTAGAGAAACCTGCATATTGACGTACAGTCCACGGACGGAATACGTACATTGTTGAATAAGGACCACGCAGGAACGGAGGAATACCGCTCATAAAGTCCAGATGGTTACATTTATCATAGATATCCTTGGTGTACAGCGGAGCTTTCGGGATACGTTCCAAGGTAGTATCATAAAGGGCATCATAATTTTCGCCCATTTTTTCTTCCAGGTTTTTCTTCCATTCATCATAAGAACAGGAAGGATGATCAGGAAGGGCAACTTTAGTGAAATCCGGATTAATGCTCATTATTCAATCATCCCCTTCTTCTTTTGCAGCATCTTCAGAGTTTGGAAGCAGTTAGCTTTAACACTGATGAAGTCATCAACACCGGCTTCTTTATAAACCGGCTCCAGGTCCTTAGGAGCAGCGCCTGCCAGGAACAGGGTTGCGGACGGTTTCATAGCGGCTTTGATCATCGGAGCCAATTTCGGCACGATTTCAGGATAAGTAGCATCGGTGGAGCAGATAACTGCTACATCGTAGTCGCCTTCCTTGAAGGCCTTCAGGCATTTTTCGTATTGATCGCCATCTTCGCCATCTTGGAAGCCATCGTTCAGATGAACATTGAATTCGCCAACCTGCAGGAAGGAGGTGGAGAAATCAGCGCGTGCTTTATGTTGAGGAATGGGGCCCATGTTGCAGAGGAATACTTCAACATTTTTGCCGGTCTTCTTAACATAATCTTCGGTATCGAAGCGCAGTGCTTCATAACGCTCAGTCCAGTGATGAGCAGCAATAGCTTCAACAGTTTCGGTTGCTTCGGCCTTGCAGCCTGCAGCAGCAACCTGACCAATGGTAGCACCATTGCTGAAGGCTTCGATTGCGCCTTCTACGGTTTCAACGTTAGCCAGCTTGCCAGCCAGGTAGTTGGTGTCGATATCAGCTACGTAAGCAGCAACAGCAGCCTCACGCTCTTTCTTCAGCTTCGGAGTATCCTCTTCGCGGCGCTCCAGCGGTTCTTCGGTCATGTTAGGGTACATGTTGACGCCAACTGCACGGTCACTGCGCATTTCCAAAGCTTTGAAGCGTTTTGCCAGAACCTCAGCAACCTGAGCCTGCGGATAACCAGCTTCCAAAGCTTTGATGATACCACCCTGCTCTTCAATCTTCTGGAACTCAGCCCAGATTTTCTCGGTAATTTGCTTGGTCAGGGTTTCTACGCCCCAGCTACCGCCGGCAGCATCAATCGGGCTCAGCATACCGAATTCTTCTTGCAGCATTACATGCAGGTTGCGGGCAATACGGCGGGAGAATACGTCGCCTTTGCGGATCAGCTCATCAAACGGCGGGTTGTCATAGGTGGTTACGCCACCAACAACGCTGGAGAAGGTTTGGGTGCAGTTACGCAGCATGTTAACGTACGGGTCAACAACAGTTTTGGTAAAGCGTGCGCTGCGGCCATGAACTACGATAGCACGGTCTTCCAGCTTAGCGCCAAAGGCTTCCATAATAGCAGCCCAGATCATGCGCAGGGAACGCAGCTTAGCAATTTCCATGAAGAAGTTTGCACCTTGGTTGAAGCAGAAGTACAGGGACTTAGAAATATCTTCAATGGACAGACCGCGTTTTTGCATTTCGCGGATGTATTCAACTGCGGTAGCAAAGGTGTAAGCAACCTCTTGTACGGCATCAGCACCACCATTGGTGTAAACATCGCTGTTTACAAATACAGTGCGCAGCTCAGGAGTGTTGGCACGTGCATATTTAATGGTTTCTGCCATTTCGTCATACAGACAGGACAGAGAGGTCGGAGTCTTACCAGCCTTTACCAGCTCGCCGATCGGATCGCCGCCGATAACGCCCTTCAGACCCTTAATGTCAACGCCGGCACCCTTCAGGGCAGCGATAGTCAGAGCCAGCAGGCCTTTGGAGCCATTAGCAGTGTAAATCATGATAGGATACTTGTCCAGCTTCAGGCCGTCCAGCAAAACCTTCATGTCTTCAACAGTGGTTACGTTAACGCCAATGTCGCCGGGTTTTTCAGCATCCTTAACGTCAACGCCGTTTAAGGTTGCGGTATCCAGTTTAATGTTATAAACAGTAGAGCCTTTGCTGATTTCTTCCTTCAGCAGCTCGTTATTTTCAGCAGGCAGGGTTTCGTCGCAGGCCTGTGCAATACCCCAAGGTTGATGTACATAGCCGTTAACGGTAGCACCACGCAGGAAATCGCCCATTCCCGGATAATCGTCTGTAGGCAGAATTGCATCGGTGCCTTTACGGGTATAAATCGGGTCAAAGGTGATACCCTCGTAGTTTTTGGTATACATGATTTTGTCAAAGGGCTTACCCTTCAGCAAAACATTACAAGCCTCCACCCATTCTTCCCAGGTGGGTTCGCTAAATTCATCAAAAGTTACCTCCGGAAATTCGGTTACTTTCTCTGACTTACGCAACATGGCTTCCAGTTCTTTGTCTGTTAACGGTCTTTCTTCCGCAACAGCAGCTGTAGATTTTTGTTCATCAGCCATTCAAATAATCCTCCTTTAAATGTTAATCACTACTGCAGGCTATGCCTACAGCACCAAGCTAGAAACGCATATCACCTCCAGCTAATCTCGTCTGCCGATGCAGCTGCTATCCGACCGCTCTCACCCGGTCATCAGGGGACAAGTGCCGCATCCTTGCTTGGATAGATTTTTAAGAAGCAAACAGCATTTATATACACGGTCACGGTTGTCCAGGCCGTATATAACTAATTAATCAGCGCAGGCCTCAAAGCTGGCCAGGCGGCCATAATTAACCTGCATCTTGCGGATCTCCCTGCCGGGAGTGATGGAATCATTCAAAATCATGTTACCCAAGGCTGCCGCAGGCTCTGCGCCGCGGTTTTGCATATAACGGGCATAATACTCTATCTGGGGAATGTCTTCAGCCGAGCAATACAAAACTGCCGGCTGCTCTAATGGCTCGTCAACAATAATGTACGGATCAACTGCTTCAAAATACTCTTTTAAAAGCTCGCAGATATCAGTTTTTTTAGGATTATACTCAAGCTCTACACATCTCACTGCAAAGCCGCTGTCAGCTGTAGCTTTGCCAATAGTTACAGTCTCTACGCCTCTGATCGGTTCAAAAGCTTTTTGCAAGACAAGACAATCACCTGCAAGGTATATTTTTTTCATATTAATAACCTCCCTTTGAGCAGCAAAAAATAAAGCCACCACTATCGTGATGGCTGGTTTGTCGGTACGGCAGCGCACCCCTACGCTACCGTACTTGAGAGGAGAAAGGAAATGTTCTCAGCTAAAAGAAAAATTTGAGAATGGGATTTGAAAAACACGATATGTCCGGTATCGCGAACAAGCTACATCAATAACATCGATGGCCAGGCCAGTCTCTGAAGGTCACAGCCATCACGCGACCTTCAATGGCATAAGAAACAGAAAACCGTTTCTCAAATAATCCTCAAACCCACTTCGGGCAGGACTTTTGAAAAACGGCGAAATATCACAAAGCTGGCAGGCGCAAACCTACACTTCCAACTCAACGACATCTCTCCCCGTCTCTCGCAGGTCAAACGACGATGTATTTTACAGGCAGTTCTTCTGGCTTCGCTTCCTCGCATGTTTCACCTTCCCAGAGGACCCCTCCAGTGGTATAAACGAAACAGGCTCCACGTCACAGCGGCGGGACCGTGTCGGACTTTCACCGACTTCTCTATTGAGCTTACGCACCTGTAATATCAATATCAACTTGTTGTATTAATTATAGCTGTTCCTATTTATTTTGTCAACTCTTTTTGTAGATTTTTTGTTTTAACTTTTTCTCATATATGTAATTCTCTATTATGTGTTTGAATTAAGTTTTGTTGTATTTTACCCTTTAGCTGTTAAAGTTACTTGAAAATCTGTATGTTGTATAGCACTCCACAATTAGTCAGCTATACTGTCATATCCTATTTGTTGTCCCTTGGCAGCTATTTTCACATAGCAGTCTGTTTTTTCCACCCAACATACAGCCCTTGCTGCACTCACAGTATAAAAAAACTTCCGACAGTAGCACTACCCACTATCGGAAGAAAAAATCGTGTAACTATTTTGTTTTTAGTAAATTATTTTGCACGCAGAGCACGATCAATCTCTACGCGTACAGTGCGGCCAAATTCTTCATGAGTCCAATCCCAACGGCTGCTCAGAGCTTCAGGAATGGTCTTGTCGCTGTAAATTCTGTGCTGATAAGCTTGGCCGGTCAGTCTGTTGTAAGCAACAGCATAGCCTTGCAGGTCCAGCTGCAGCTTACGCTCTTCGCTGGAATCGATAACCTTGTCATCAAGCTTATCAAGCTGAATAGCGATAACGATGTCTACATCGCCATCCTTAGCAATCTTTGCCATAGCAGCTTCACTAGGAACCTTAGTGCCAACCTTAGCAGCATCAATAGCAGCAGTCAGCTTGTCATTTTCTACCATTACAAAGCCTTTTTTGCTGTTCAAAACAGCCATTGCATTCTTGTAGAAAACCTGATTTGCCAGCTCATCACCGCCCTGAACATTGTTGATCAGCGGCAGCAGCGCTACGCTTGCGGCCTCTGCAGCACCGAAGCAGGGAACGCTGAAGCAGATAGCCATAACAGTCATTAATAAGTAACGCAAAATTTTTTTCATTATTATTCCTCCAGACGCATTAAAAGTATGCTGAAACATAAGTACATTTTAGCATAAATCCAAGAAAAAATATAGTAGTAGAAAAAAAAAATCTGACTGAACAGTCAATTTTTTCTCAGAGAAAAGAAAAGTAGCAGCGTCATCGGTCGGCGCTGCTGCTTTTGAGAGGGTTGATGTTGTGAAAGGATGTATAAGTTAAAAAGGGTGTTGGTTCATCAGTTGTTGGGGTTTTCAACTGATGAACCTATTATAATGCAATTTGACTGGTCAGTCAATAGTTTTATTGTGAACTTTTTATGAATTGACTAACCAGTCAGCATTTTCTATTGTATAGCTGCCATGATAGCGTAAAAGATTGGCGGCACGACGAGAGCAGGTAGCATATTAAGCGTCTTGCAATCGCGCAACTGCAAAATCCCCAGGCCGCTGCTCATAAGAAAGATACCGCCCAGAACAGAGATTTCGCCCATCAGCGCAGGTGTCATATACGGCGCTATGAAGCCGGCAAAAAGATAAATGCTTCCCTGCCACAACAGCAGCACCAATGCCGCTACAGCGATCCCAATACCATAAATACTGCCAAAAATGATGGAAGAAACAAAATCCAGCGTAGCGTTGGTATAAAGGTAGGTATTGTTGCCATTGAGCCTGCTTTCTATTGGTCCCAGTATAGAAAGCGTACCAATACAAAAAAGCAAAATAGCTGTAGAAAGTCCCTCTGCCAGCTTACTGCCGCCCTTGGCGCTGGCCAGCAGCTTATGAAAGCGTCCGTCTATATCCAGGTACGTACCAATAACCGTGCCAATAGCAATGCTGGCAATAAACAGCACAGGATATGTAGTTTTGGGCATATTGCTGATGAAGGCGTTCGCCCCCAGGCCAATCGTCGCCAAGCCTAACCCATCAAAAAGCGCCGTTTTATAGCGTTCATTTATCCCCTTGCTAACAAAGCTGCCAATAACCGAGCCTGTCAAAATTGTGCTTACATTAACAATAGTTCCCAGCATCTAATTACTTCCCTTCAAAATTCACAAAAATTTACTATTTGTAGCTGTCGGCCACTTTACAGATACTATTTTATTTTATACTATTATGGTATCAGATGCAAATTGGTCATAAGGAGGATATATATCATGAAAAAATTACTGCTTCCCCTTGTTTTATCACTGGCAATGGCTGCTACAGCAGCTGCTGCACCACGCGGCGAGATCGAACAAGGTGACAAATACGACTTTAAATACCCCGTGTTCACCGAAGAAGCTCCCAAAGCTGCCGACCGTATGAATAACGACATCCAAAAGTATATTGCCAAAACGCGTAAGCTATTAAAGGACGATGGCATGCAAACAGTTGGCAGCAACTATTACGTTGTCAGCGAAACCGATGCCTACATCAGTCTGAATCTCATCACCTGGGAATTCAGAAAGTTCGCCGCTCATCCTAGCAGCTACACCCATGGCCTGGTTTACGACAAGGCCACAGGCAAACGCCTGCCCTATACCAACTTCACCCACAAGCTGGAGGCAGAACAGCTGAAGCAGGATATTTTAAGCAAAAAGCTTACCGTATACTGCTCCGATTTAGAAACCACAAGCGAAGCACCTTTCCTCAAGGACTGCGAGCATTTTACTGTCAGCAAGGATTACCAGATCACTGCAGATGGCAGCATCTACCTCATCTACCAGCAGTATGACCTGGATTGCTACGCCGCAGGCCCAACATTTGTCAAAATAAAATAATCTGCAACAAAAAAGCTGCACCGTCCTGCCTGATGATAGTATATTATATCAGACAAACGGCGCAGCCTTTTATTTTTTCTGCAATACACAAATTTCAATTCCCGACGCAGCCATCATGTCCTCCGCCAGCTTATCCGGATAAGGGTTGGCGTAAACAATACGCTTGATACCTGCGTTGATCAAAATCTTTGTGCATACCACGCAGGGCTGATGTGTGCAATAGATGGTCCCACCATTGACGGACACGCCATGATAAGCAGCCTGCACAACAGCATTCTGCTCAGCGTGAATGCCCCGGCACAGCTCGTGCATCTTGCCCGATGGCACGTGCAGCTGCTCGCGCAGGCAGCCTACAACGTCACAGTGAGGTAAATCCTTAGGAGTGCCGTTGTAGCCAGTCGCCACAATCTGCTTGTTTTTGACAATCACCGCGCCAACACTGCGGCGCAGGCAGGTAGAACGGCTGCTGACTACTTGGGCAATTTCCATAAAATAATCATCCCAGCCAGGTCTTGCTTTGCGTTCCATGCTTTTATACCGTGCCAAAAATTCTGTCGCCGGCATCGCCCAGGCCGGGAACGATGTAGCCATGCTCATTGAGGTGGTCATCCAGCACTACTGTGTAAATGGGTACATCAGGATGCGCTGCGTTCAGCTTTTCTACACCCTCGGGTGCAGCCACCAGACACATAAAGCGCAGGTTCTTCATACCGCGTTTTTTGAGTTGGTTGATGGCAGCAATAGCACTGCCGCCGGTTGCCAGCATGGGGTCTACCACAATGGTATAGGCATCCATATCTGCAGGCAGCTTGCAATAGTATTCCATCGGCAGCAAGGTTTCCTCGTTACGGCTCATGCCGATATGACCGACGTTAGCCTCGGGAATGACGCTCAAAACGCCCTCCATAAAGCCCAAGCCTGCGCGCAGAATAGGCACAACGGTTACGCTGCCCTTAATTTTGCAGCCAGTTGTTTCGCACAGCGGCGTAGTCACCTTCACCTCTTCCACCGGCAGGTCGCGGGTGGTTTCAAAGGTCAGCAGGGCAGCAACCTCGCTGATGATATGGCGGAAGGTAACGCTCTTGGTGTCCTTATCACGAAGAATGGTCATTTTTGCTTGTAATAACGGATGGTTTACTACTGTAAGTTGCATAAGTTATTTTTCTCCTTTGCTACCGGCAGGTAAAGCAGCATCTACCTTATAAGCCTTGCGTAAGGCTTTGGGTATCTGCCGCCTTATGCCAAAGCAAAGTCCGGCAGCAGATGTCGCTTTATCGCAGGTATAATAAATTATAAGTTTTCATACAGAGGATACTTTTTGCACAAGGCTGCTACACGCTTTGCAGCTTCAGCATGCTTTTCGGTATCTTCGGGGTTATTGAGCACCAGGCCCATAATAGCTGCAACCTCTTTGAAGTCCTCCTCCTTGAAACCACGGGTGGTGGCAGCAGGAGTACCCAGACGGATACCGCTGGTTACAAACGGGCTTGCAGGATCAAACGGAATGGTGTTCTTGTTGCAGGTAATGCCGATGTTATCCAGCAGCTTTTCTGCTTCCTTGCCGGTCAGGTTTTTGTTGCGTACATCAACCAAAATCAGATGGTTGTCAGTGCCGCCGCTAACCAGACGGAAGCCTTCTGCCTTCAGGCCCTCGGCAAAGGCCTTGGCATTTTTAACGATATTTTCGGCGTACTCACGGAATTCCGGCTTCAAGGCTTCACCAAAGGCAACAGCCTTGGCTGCAATCACATGCATCAAGGGACCGCCCTGCAGACCGGGGAAAATAGCCTTGTTAATCTTCTTGGCGATCTCTTCATCGTTGGTCAAAATCAGGCCGCCACGAGGTCCGCGCAGAGTTTTGTGGGTAGTAGTGGTTACTACGTCTGCATACGGCACTGGGGACGGATGCAGGCCGGCTGCAACCAGACCTGCGATATGCGCCATATCAACTAGCAGCATTGCACCATTATCATGAGCAATCTGGGCAATCTTTTCAAAGTCAATGATACGCGGATATGCGCTAGCACCGGCAACAATCAGCTTCGGATGATGCTCCTTGGCCAGCTTATCAATAGCATCATAATCAATCAGCTCGGTTTCGGGGTTAACGCCATAATGCACTACGTTAAAATAGCTGCCCGAAATATTTACCGGGGATCCATGGCTCAAATGGCCGCCCTGGGACAGGTCCATGCCCATGATGGTGTCACCGGGTTTTAAGAAAGCAAAGTACACGGTCATGTTGGTGGTAGCACCGCAGTGAGCCTGTACGTTGGCAAATTTTGCGTTAAACAGCTTTTTAGCACGCTCGATAGCAAGGTTTTCTACCTTGTCTACATACTCGCAGCCACCATAATAGCGGTGTGCAGGGTAACCCTCGGCATACTTATTGGTGAGCACACTGCCCATAGCCTCCATTACCGCAGGGGTAACGATGTTTTCGGATGCAATCAGCTCGATTTTGTCACGTTGACGGTTAAGCTCTGCGTCAATGTAACCTTTCAGTTCAGGATCAACTACGCTAAGTTTGTCCAGATTCATTTGTAAGTCCCTCCTAAAAATAAAACATTAAAATTTTGCCCATGTTCCCTTATGGGCGTAAATACCGCACTTTTTTTAATCAGGGGCGGTTTTCCAGATATTGGGCACGCGGACCACCCACAAGTGGCGGTCTGGTCTTGGCAGCAGTAAGCACTGCCTCCCCAATTTTTTTATATTGCAGACGCACAGGTACAGCCACCCTTTTAAGATGCATACCAATAAGCGTCTGACCAATATCCAATCCCAAATGTGCTTTAATGGTCTCTACCACTACAGGCTCAGCAAAATTTTCGTAAGCCGCTGTCGCCATAGCACCGCCTGCATGCTCCACAGGGCGCACGGTGACTTCATCCAGGCTATAGCGGTCAGCCGTAGCCTGTTCCACCACCAGCGAACGGTTCAAATGCTCGCAGCACTGCACTGCCAGATGCAAGTCATGTTCATCACACACTTTTTTGAGTGCCAAAAACATTTCCCCGGCCATGTCCTTGCTGCCACCTGTACCTATTCTATTTCCCAGCACCTCGCTTGTGCTGCAGCCTAGGACAAATATCTGTCCCTTTTTCGGCTTAGCTATGCTTATAAGCTCCTCTGCCGCAGCAGCGAGCTCTTGTACAATTTGCTCTTTTGTGTCCACTTTCTCTACTTCTTTTCTTTATATGTACGTCAGTCAAGAGGACTGCTTATTTGCCTTCTAAAGCCATAATTTTGTTTACACGGCGCTCATGACGGCCACCGGCAAAATCGGTTTCCAGCCAGGCGTCAGTAATCATTTCAGCCAGACCCACGCCCAGCACACGCTCACCCATACACAGTACGTTAGCGTTGTTGTGCTCGCGGCTCATCTTAGCCGAAAATACATCACCGCACAGCGCAGCACGAATTCCCTTACATTTATTGGCCGCAATAGATATACCAATACCGGTACCGCAGATTAAGATGCCCTTTTCAGCCCCACTGTCACCGCTGGTGATATCCTGGCACAGCTTTTCTGCAAAATCAGGATAATCTACAGAATCCTCACTGTAGGTGCCGTGGTCAACAACCTCGATACCCTTATCCTGCAAATATTTTTTTATATGCTCCTTCAGATGGAAGCCGCCATGATCACAGGCTATAGCCAATTTCATTTGCTTCACTCCTTCGAGATTTTTTTGGCAGATGCATAAAGCGCACCGCCCTGCAACTATCTTAACCCTTATTGTACCATAAAATCGGGCAAACTTACATTATTTTTTAAATGTAACCTGCCATTTTGCAGCGTCACCAGCTGATAGCCTGCTGCCTTACGCATACGGTTCATAATCGCAAGGCCTATGCCGTCCTCATCTACGCCCTCAGCCAGGATAACATCCGGCTTAGTGCGGTCAAAATCGCGCAGCAGGTAAAATAAATCTGCCGCCAGCTGCTCCTTGCCGCTCCCCCAGCAGGATATTTCTGCCGGCAAAGCCTCCTGCTGCAGCTTTCCTGCCAGTTCTACGCCGCACAAAACGCCCACATGCAGTCCTTGCATGAGCGCCCTTTGGATAACAAGCGGCAGCGCGCTGCGCGCCTCGCCCTCAAACAGGTACATTGCTGCCTCGGGCGCATAATGACGGTACTTCATTCCCGGTGCCTTAGGCTTAAAATTCTTATCTCCCGCAAGAGCAGGATCAATTTCCACAGCGCCCATCACCTCCGTCAGCATTTCGTAAGTGATGCCGCCTGGACGAAGGATCGTCGGCACAGGCTCTGTAGTATCAACGACAGTGGACTCCAGACCAATGCCACAGCTGCCGCCATCAAGCACTGCCGCAACCTTACCCTGCATGTCCTCCAGCACGTCCTGCGCATTGGTGGGACTGGGACGTCCCGAAATATTGGCCGACGGTGCGGCAATAGGACAGGCGCAGGCACGGATAAAATCCTGAGCAAATTTATTGGACGGAAAGCGCACAGCCACCGTATCCAATCCCGCACTCACCGCATCAGGGACAATGTTACTTTTATTGACCACCAGTGTCAACGGGCCTGGCCAAAAGGCCTCCATAAGCTTTTTAGCGTTGGCGTTCAAGCCCGTCGTCAGCTGCTCAATATCCTTTTTATCAGCAATGTGCAATATTAGCGGATTGTCGTTAGGACGGCCCTTGGCCGCAAAAATTTTAGCAACCGCAGTGCTGTTTAGGCCGTCTGCACCCAGGCCGTACACAGTCTCTGTAGGAAAGGCTACAACCTCACCTGCACGGATGAGCTTTGCCGCCTGCTGCAACACCTCGTTATTATCACATTTTTTTTGTAATTTCCAGTAGGATGTCTCCATACTTATCTTCACCCTCTTTTTCCTTCAAGGCAAATACCATACGCGGAATATCAGCATAATCATTACGCACTGCCACCCGCTTAAAGCCGCTAGTAAGGCACAGCCTTTGCACCGCCTCGCTTTGGTTAATGCCTATTTCAAATGCCAATAGGCCGTCTTCTGCCAAATGTGCTGCCGCCTCACGTGCAATGCGGCGGTAAAAATCAAGTCCGTCCGCGCCGCCGTCCAGCGCACTATGCGGCTCCTGCTGCACGTCCTTATCCAGCGTTGCAATATCAGCAGCAGGAATATAAGGCGGATTGGAAACGATAATATCAAACTTCTTTTCTAACGGAACATTGCTGAACACGTCACTATGGCGAAAGGCAGCACGCTTATCCACGCCGATATTGGCAGCGTTTTCCTTGGCAACTGCCAAAGCCGCGTTACTGATATCCACACCCACGCCCACAGCAGCAGGCAGATAATCTAAAAGCGATACTAAAATTGCGCCACTGCCCGTGCCGATATCCAAAATTCTTACCGCTCCATCAGCCTTTAACAGCGTTGATGCCTGCACCAGGCTTTCCACCAAAAGCTCTGTTTCGGGGCGCGGCACCAGCGTTGCCGGTGTCACCTTAAAGCTGTTACGCATAAAAGCACGCTCGCCGATGATATAGGCCAAGGGTTCGTGCTTGGCACGCCGCTCCACAAAGCTGCGCATCAGCTGGCGCTCATCCTCGCTCAGGGGCTTGTCAAATTCAGTGTACAGCTTAATGCGCTGACACTTGAGGACAGCACAAAGCAGCACCTCCGCATCCAGGCGTGGATTTTCCACGCCTTTTGCTGCAAAGTGCTGCTTTGTCCAATTTAAAATTTCCATAATCGTCCAGACAGACTTGCTCATTTTATTTCACCTGTCTTAATTGTTCGCTTTGCTTGGCTGTAATGAGTGCATCCAAAAGCTCGTCCAAGTCACCGTTGACGATGGTATCAAGCTTGTGCAGCGTCAAACCAATGCGGTGGTCCGTCACACGTCCCTGCGGATAGTTGTAGGTGCGGATGCGCTCACTGCGGTCACCTGTACCAACCTGGCTCTTGCGATCCTCGGCGGTGGCGGCACGCTGCTCCTCCTGCGCTCTTTCCAAAATACGCGCACGCAGCACGCGCAGGCATTTTTCACGATTTTTTAGCTGTGATTTTTCATCCTGGCACTGCGCCACAATACCGGTAGGAATATGCGTCATGCGCACTGCAGATTCGGTCTTGTTAACGTACTGGCCACCTGCACCGCCTGCACGGTAGGTATCGATGCGCAAATCCGCAGGATTAATTTCTACATCCACCTCTTCAGCCTCTGGCAGCACGGCCACCGTAACGGTGGATGTATGAACGCGTCCCTGGGATTCAGTCTCAGGTACACGCTGCACGCGGTGCACACCGCTTTCAAACTTCATACGGCTGTACACACTGTCTCCGCTTACCTGGAACACAACCTCTTTAAAGCCTCCCAGCTCCGTAGGGTTAGCGTCCATAACCTCCACACGCCAGCCGCGGGTTTCAGCGTAGCGCACATACATTCTGAAAAGCACACCGGCAAAGAGTGCTGCCTCGTCACCGCCTGCGCCGCCGCGGATTTCCACGATAACGTTCTTATCGTCGTTAGGGTCAGATGGCAGCAGCAGAATCGTCAGCCTTTGCTCGTATTCCTCCAGCTTCGGCTTCAGCTCCTTGAGCTCCTCCTTGGCCATTTCGGCAAGCTCCTCGTCGCCGCCCTGCTCCAGCAGCTCCTGCGCCTCATCACGCGCGCGTACCATATCGCGGTACTCACGAAAGGCCGTCACCACAGGCTCCAGCTTGGCGTGCGCCTTGGTTGCCTTCAGCCAGTTGGCCTGGTCGGCAATGACGTCGGGGTCGCTGATTTTGGCTTCTAAATCTAAGTATCTATCTTCTAGTGCTTGCAGCTTATCGAGCATTAAAAGTTCTCTCCTTCTACGAATATAATTTGCATAGCAATTATATATCGCTACGCAACGAAAAATTTTCTAACGGTAATTTCGTGTAAAACCAATACGAAATGTCGCTAAACTCGCGCTATAACGACACAATCTTTCTACATAAAAATCTACCATAGCGCTCAAACAGTAGCGACATTTCTGTGGTTTTATACACTCATTCCCTAAAATTTTTATGCTTGCTTCGCGATATAATAATTGCCTTTTTACTCTATAATCTCCTCTGGCGGCAGCACAGCCTTTAGCGAAGCAATGGCCACCTCTATCTGGCTGTCATCAGGCTGGCGCGTTGTCAGCTTCTGCAGCAAAAGACCAGGCATGATCGCCATATGCACCAGCTTGTTATCATTGTGCGCACCGGCAAAGCGGATAATCTCGTAGCTGACCCCGGCAATTACAGGCATCAGCACCACGCGTGAGGCAATGCGTTCTAAAAGGCTGGGCCAGCCTAAGAACGTAAAGATAAACATACTGATGAGCATAACGATCATCAAAAAGTTAGTGCCACAACGGGGATGCAGCGTACTAAAGGGACGCACGTTTTCTACACGCAGCGGCAGCCCTGCTTCATAAGTATAAATGGTTTTGTGCTCAGCACCATGGTACTGAAATACTCTCTGGATATCCTCCATCGACGAAATAGCAGCAATATAGGTCAAAAAGATAGCCATACGCAAAACGCCCTCCGCCAGGTTGAGCGTCATAGCATCCTCCGTCAGCTCGTGCAGAAAGCGCATCGACCACGTAGGAATGACGATAAACAGGCCGACAGCCAAAAGCACGGAGGTCGCAATAGTCATAGCCATCTCCTTGCCCGTCAGTTGCTCCTCCTCATCTCCCGACACCTGCGCCGAATAGGCAAGTGCCTTAATACCGTCATACAAGGATTCAAACAAAGCAATAACGCCGCGAAGCAGCGGTTTTTTCAAAATAGGATATTTATCACGAATGCTGTTTACAGGATTGACATCTACAGCAATTTCACCATTAGGCTGACGCACAGCAACAGCCACCTTTTCAGGCCCGCGCATCATAACGCCTTCAATAACGGCCTGACCGCCTACAGACAATTTTTTCGTGCTCATAGTTCTTTTATTTACTCCATCTAATCGTTTTCATAGTAAACTAAATACAGCAGAGCCCCTGACATGAGAAGCTCTGCTGCATTGTATGGATTATTGTTCTTTGTTGTAACGTTTGTTGAACTTCTCGATACGACCACGAGCGGCAACATTACGTTGTTGGCCAGTGAAGAATGGATGGCATTTAGAGCAAACATCCACGCGTAATTCTTTTTTAGTGCTGCCAGTTACGAAGCTTGCGCCACATGCACAGGTAGCAGTAACCTCACCGTAGTTCGGATGAATCTTTTCTTTCATTCTTTACACCTCTCTTTTCAAGAACATTATATGCAAATTTATCAAGCAGCCTTGACAAGCAAGCCAGCTTACATTAACACTAGACTAGTTTAACATATAGCGACTGTAAACGCAAGCTATTTTTTAGCAAATTCGCTCACGCCACGCACGTAATTGATAAACTGCTGTGCCGTGCGTCCTGATATACCGCCATGATGCAGCTCCCATTTGCGTGCCTCGGCGCAAAGCAGCTCCTCGTCCAAATCCAGTCCCTGCTTCTTCGCCAGCTCGCAAACGATTTTAAAATACTCCTTCTGCGTAGGCTGTCCATAATAGATGGTGCAGCCAAAGCGGTTAACCAGTGACAGCTTTTCCTGCATAGTGTCGGATTTATATATGCCGTCCTCCTCCGTCACATCGTTTCTGTCCTTCCAGGTTTCGTTAATCAGATGACGGCGGTTACTGGTAGCATAAATCAAAATATTATCCGGCCGCACCTCCAGGCCGCCCTCGATGATAGCCTTGAGATATTTGTATTCAATCTCAAACTCCTCAAAAGACAGATCATCCATGTAGATGATAAAACGGTAGTTGCGGTTTTTGATTTGCGCGATTACCTGTGACAGATCACGGAACTGATGCTTATAAATTTCTATCATGCGCAGCCCCTGGTCATAATATTTGTTAATGATGGCCTTAATGCTGCTGGATTTTCCTGTGCCGCTGTCGCCAAAAAGCAGCACGTTGTTTGCCGGGCGTCCTGCTACAAAGGCTTCGGTGTTTTCTATCAGGCGGCGCTTTTGATCCTCGTAGCCGATTAAATCCTCAAAGCTGATGTGCTCGGTGTTGGATATAGGCACAAGCTGCACTCCCTGCTCCTCGTGCACCAGGCGGAAGGCCTTGTTGAGTCCCAGCTTGCCCACGCCATAGTCATGGTAGAACTGCGTCACACAGTCAAAGACACCATCTGCATCCTGCGCCTGCTCTATAGCCGCGCTCAAGCCCTGCACCCTGTCGCTAATGTTTTTGTTGTAGCGGCGCTCCTGCTTCACCACTGCCTGATAATTGCTGATGATGCTAAAGCAGTTGATATCTAACGCGCGTTCAATAGCACTGAAATCATAATCAAAAAGCTGCTTGAAGATAGCAAAATCGTGCTTAGCCAGCAAATTAACACTACCAACGCAGGCACCTGTTTTTTCGCAGGTGATAGCAAAGGGCGTTTCGCAGCTCGCCAGCAGATAAGCCAGGTAATTGTGCCACAAATTTTTATCAAAGCCACAGCTGGTGGCAATATCCAGCAGCTTATGAATTTGCTCATAGATCTGCGCCGTCAGCTCCTCGCGGCAGTAGCTGCCAGCCTCAAAGGCAGCACAGATATCAGCCAAGGGCTCCAGCAAATTATCGCCAGGCAGACCACGGTAAATTACTAATTGTGAAACAAGCTTATGCATAATCTCTCCCCTAAATCCGTATTCCTCATAAAATTATATTTTATTGCATTGGCTGCTCCTGCTCACCCAACGCCAGCTCGGGCAGCGTGCGCTCCAGCCAGGTAAGAGGCTCCTTCATGCTGCCCGTCTTGTACACCAGCTGCGGCTCCTTGCCATTTTTAAGCACCATAGTCCGCTTATGCAGCGCCAGCAGCTTTAAAACGGCCTCAGGGTTAACCTGCGCCTTGTCGCTGAAGGTGATGGTAATCACCCCTGGACGCACGTTGATGCCACGCACACGCAAAATACGGCACAGCGCCTTAAGCGACGATACGCGCCACAGCATCTCCACCTCCGGCGGCGGATTGCCGAAGCGGTCGATAATCTCATCCAGCAAATCATTACGCATGCTATATTCCATATCACTAAAGCGACGATACAGCTCCATTTTATAGCGTGGGTCATTAATATAGCTGTCCGGAATATAGGCCTCAAGCGGAATTTCCAGTACCGGCTCCGGCTCCGGCTCTGCCGTTCTGCCATTTTTCAGGCGGTCTATAGTCTTTTCCAGCATTTCGCAATAGGCTGCAAAGCCTATGCCTGTGATATGTCCATGCTGCTGCGGTCCCAGCAGATTACCAGCACCGCGGATTTCCAAATCCCGCATCGCAATCTTGAAGCCTGCGCCCAGCTCCGTAAAATCGCGGATAGCCTGCAAGCGCTTTTCGGCTATCTCACTCAACGCCTTATTAGGCTTGTAGACAAAATAAGCGTAGGCCAGGCGCGAGCTGCGGCCGACACGTCCGCGCATCTGGTACAGCTGCGACAGGCCAAAATTATCAGCACCATCAATAATAATGGTATTAGCCAAAGGCACGTCCAGGCCGTTTTCCACAATTGTCGTGCACAAAAGCACATCACAGCTGCCTTCATAAAAGCTGATCATAGCATCCTCAAGTGTATCTTCATTCATCTGACCGTGGGCAATTTTAATGCTGATGCCGGGAACGAGCTTACGCAGCTTGGCAGCAATTGTCTCCAGACCGCTCACGCGGTTATTGATATAATAAATGCGTCCACCGCGGCGCAGCTCACGCTCCAGTGCTTCCTTAATCATACCATCGTTATATTCGCTGACATAGGTTTCCACCGGCAGACGGTCCTCCGGCGGCGATTCTATGACGCTCATATCACGGCCGTTAACCAGCGCCATATGCAGCGTGCGGGGAATAGGCGTTGCCGACAGCGACAGCACGTCAATACCTAAATGCCACTTTTTAATTTTTTCCTTCTGCGCTACGCCAAAGCGCTGCTCCTCGTCCACAATCAAGAGTCCCAGACTGCTAAAATGCACATCCGGCTGCAGCAGGCGGTGCGTTCCGATTATGATATCCACCTTGCCATCTGCCAGATCCTGCAAAGCCTGACGCTGCTCCTTGGGTGTACAGAAGCGGTTGAGCAGGCGCACCTCCAGGCCAAAGTTGCGCACACGCTCCTTAAAGGTAAGGAAATGCTGCTGCGCCAGCACCGTAGTCGGTGCCAGCACTGCCACCTGCTTACCGTCAAGCACTGCCTTAAAGGCGGCACGCAGGGCAACCTCGGTCTTACCATAGCCTACATCACCGCACAGCAGACGCTCCATCGGCTGCGGCTTTTCCATATCCGCCTTGATTTCGGCAATAGCCTTAAGCTGGTCAGGCGTTTCCTCGTAGGGAAACTCCTCCTCAAACTCATGCTGGATTTCGTTATCGGGCGCAAAGGCGTGTCCCGGCATAATCTGCCGCTGGGCGTACAGTTTCAAAAGCTCCTCCGCCAGCTCGGTGATTGCCTTGGCAGCCTTGGTGGTCACTCGTTTCCAGTCACTGCCGCCCATTTTAGAAAGACGTGGCACAGTCCCCTCGCTGCCAACGTATTTATGCAGCATGCTTACCTGCTCCACAGGCACATACAGCTTATCGTCACCGGCGTAGGCAATCAAAAGGTAATCACGATGCATACCGCCGACCTCTACGTTTTCTACACCCACATAGCGGCCGATACCATGAATTTTGTGCACCACGTAATCACCAGCGCGGATATCCGAAAAATATTGCAGCTGCTGCCCCTGGTTTTTACTGTGCAGACGTTTACGCTTCTGCATGCCAAAAATATCATTTTCGGTTAGCAGCAGCCAGTTTTCGTCCCAAAAGCGGAAGCCATGGTCAAGATCGCCATAGGTGACGTTAACCACGCCATCTCGCAGCATGGTCTGGGCAAAGCGTCCCTCCAATTGATAATTACGCAAATTTTCGGCAAAGCCACGGGCCTTAACGCTGCCAGAAAGCATAATCACCGGCGTAATGCCGTCAGATAGCCAGTTCTGCAAATCCTCTACCAGCAAATTAATATTTTTATTATAGGGCGAAACCGACCGCACAGGTATGTTCAGTGCAGGCAGCTCCCGCAAATAGCTGTGGGACAAGGATGATACCAAAAACGCGCCAGCAGCAGCACACTGTTCAATGACTGCTTCCTTGGCAAAAAGCTCGGAGGCATAGTCCTTATTTTCCTTATCCAGCTTTTCTAGCATCGAAAATACATGCACAGGCTCGTCCACCACAACCATGGTTTCACTCGCGCAATAATCAAAAACAGTAGCGTCATAGCTAAAGCTTTCATCCACCTTCAGCGGCGCGATTTTGATGCTGCTAAGCGTGCTCAGGCTGCGCTGGTTATCCACATCAAAGCTGCGCATAGCATCCAGCTCATTATCAAACCATTCTATGCGCACCGGTGCGCTGCTGTTGATGGGGTACACGTCCAAAATGTCACCACGCAGGCAAAACTGCCCCAGAGCATCCACCTGCTCTGTACGCTCGTAGCCCAAAGCCAAAAGTGCAGCAATAAGCTCGTGCTGTTCGTGCTGCTCCCCTACTGCAAGCTGCAGCGTTTTGTTAGAAATGCCGCTAGGACGCAGCTGCTTTTGCTGCAGTGCCTCAGCCGTAATAAAGACAATGCCGCGCTCCTCACCGGCCAAAAGGCGGAGCGCCGCAGCACGTCCTGCCTGCAGCTCCAGGCTCTGCGTATCCGCCTGCACCCTTGGCAGGCTCACAGGATACAGCTCCTGCATCGTCAGCTCCGGGTAAAGATAGCTCAGCTCGCGGCGGTAGGCACGCACCTCCTCGCGCGAGGCCGTAATAAAGGCCAGACTGCCGCGTGCCCCCAAAAGCTTATCCACAGCAGCAAAAAAGACCGGCTTGCTGCTGCCAGCCAACCCGGTTAAGATACAGGCCTGTTTGTTTTTCTGATAAGCGGCCGCCTGCTCTGCCTCACGCACGCAGGCCACCTTGTTTACTAAAATATTTTCCATATGATCTTGCATAACACTAAATATCAGCCTGATTATAACAAATAGAAGCCACCAGTTTCCCGGCAGCTTCTATCCTCAAAAATTCCAGACTTACAGCTTTACTGCCAACACCTTGCGGTCCAGGCTATGGATAGCATCTACAAAGCGCACAGTACCGGTTTTGTAGCGTGCCGAAATGGTGTGGGTGCGCACGCCGTCACCAAAGTAGCGCAGGCCGTTGAGCATGTTGCAGTTGGTAATAGCGGTAGCGGTAAACATGCAGTCATCACCCTTAACCAAATCATCCAGAGTCAGCACCTTGTTGACATCGGTAATACCCATCTTCAGGCAGCGCTGAACCTGTGCCTCATCATCCGGAACCAGGCGTGCCTGCATATCGCCGCCCAGGCATTTAACCGCAGCAGCACCCAAAACGCCTTCGGGAGCGCCGCCCTTGCCAACGTACATATGCACGCCGCTGCCCTCGATGCAGCATTCTACAATCGGGTTAACGTCGCCATCGGTAATCAGGGAAATACGGGCGCCAGCCTTGCGGATTTCGTCCATCAGGCCGTAATGACGCTCGCGGTCCAACAGCACCACGTTCAAATCGCTGATCTTGCGGTCCATAGCCTTAGCAACACGTGCCAGGTTTTCGCTGATAGGTGCATTGATATCAATGCAGCCCTTAGCACGCGGACCGACAGCGATCTTATCCATATACATATCAGGAGCATGCAGCAGACAGCCACGCGGAGCAATAGCGATTACGGCAATAGCACCGTTCTGTCCCTTGGCAACCAGGTTCGTGCCTTCGATAGGGTCAACAGCAATATCAACCTCAGGGCCGCCTGCGCCAACCTCTTCGCCAATATAAAGCATCGGTGCCTCGTCCATTTCGCCTTCGCCGATTACTACGGTACCCTTAATGTTAACGGTATCAAAGGCAGCACGCATAGCGTCAACTGCCAAGCCGTCAGCGCCGTTTTTATCACCTCTGCCTACAAGATGGCCGCAGGCAATGGCTGCTGCCTCGGTAACACGTACAAACTCCAAAGAAAGCTCTCTGTTCATTACTTACACACTCCTTAATCATTGTCCCAATATAGTCGGTCAAGGAACCTGCACAAGGCTTGTCCCTTGATGATTTATCAGTCATTTTCTTGTTTAATTATGACACTTTCAGGCTGTCTTGGCAACATAAATATCCAAAAAAAGCACTTTCTAACCTGCCTGTAGGCTAAATATTAGACAAAAGCAGCGTCAATCCCAGCTGCCAGGGCAGTACGAACACGATATACAATAAAAGCAGGCTAAAAAGCACCGTCACAGCTGCACGGAAGGCATCCACCAAATACACCGCCTCCAGCGTCCGCACCAAAAGGTACAACATCCACACGCAGCCAACGGCGGACAGCGTCCCCAAAAGCGGCAGGCCGCCAAAGCCCAGCTTGCCTGCCAAAAGCGCTCCCGGCGTCAGCAGCAAGAACGGCAGCGTAGTATAGCCCAAAAGGCAGATTAACCCCACAGGGTCGCCTGCCAGCGCGCCAAAGGTTTCCATAATACCATGCAGCAAAAAGCCGTACAGAGAAAGCGCCGTGGCCGTAATCAGCACAACGGCAATGAGAATTGCCATACGCACCGTAAGCGGCTGCTCCAGCAGCCAGCAGTTAGTGACAACGCCACAAAAGGCACCCACGCTGAGCGTAAAATAGCAGGCGCTGCGCCACAGGCAGGGCTGTTTGACCAGCGCAGCCAGGCCCGCACCAGGCTCAAAGAGCACGTCAAAGGTTTTGCGCCTCATAGCCCCTTACCTCGTCTGCAGGCTGCCCAGCTGCAAGCTGCCTGCAAATTGGCTTGCCAGCTCGCTTTTAATCATATCGGCAATCTGCGCGCTCAGCAAAAACTCCCACGGCTGCTGCTTTGCCTTTTGCTTGACTGGCGGCAGGCCGTCAGCACCGGCTTTAATTTTGCCCAGCTCGCCGGCTGCTGCCAAAGCGTCATAGTAATCGCCCAGCTCGTCCACCAGACCAAGGTTTTTAGCTTGCAGACCCGTGTACACACGGCCGTCAGCCAAGGCCTTCACCTTGCTTTCCTCCATCTTGCGTCCTGCAGCCACCGTAACAACAAACTCATTGTAGATTTCGTCCACAATGTTTTGCAAAATGGCCTGCTCCTCGGCCGTCATTGGGCGGTCGTTAGTCATGATATCCTTATAGGGACCGCTTTTAATCTTGCTGCTGGTGATACCAATCTTTTTAAACAGCTCTTCGGTATTCATATAAGGCATATACACACCGATACTGCCGGTAAGCGTAGTAGCGTTGGCATATACCTTGTCACTGGCGCAGACAGCGATCCAATAGGCAGCGCTGGCACCCGTGTTCCCCATGGTTGCTACAACCGGCTTTTTGGTCTTTTCCTTAAAACGCTTCAGCTCACGGCCCACCTCTTCAGCAGCAGTAGCGCTGCCGCCGCCGCTGTCTATGCGCAGCACCAGTGCCTTGACGCTGTCGTCGGCTGCAGCCTCGCGGATTTGCTGCATGATGCTGCCGCTGGTGATACCGCTCTGCTGACTGAAGATGTTATCGCTGGTGCCGGCACCGCTCATAATAGTGCCTTCGATATTAATAACCGCTACGCGGTCAGGGACGGTAACAGTTTTTGCATCGTTGTTGTTGCCCTTTAAAAGCGACACGACAAAGCTCAATACCGCCAAAAGCAGCACTGCGCTAATAAAAATTTTCTTCAGCATAGTTGTCTCCCTTTAATGCTAAAAGCTTCCCCCGGGCCAAGGCCTTTCGGCAAAACTTTAGCCTAAGGTGACTGAGGGAAGCTGTATGTGTTTTGCAAAGTCTGCTGCATGCTTCGTAGCATGTTATGAGCTACAAAACCCCCAAGCAGTCTTATTGGTGATGTTTAACCGCTGCTGCGATAAAGTCCCTGAACAGCGGGTGCGGATTGGTCGGACGGGATTTGAATTCCGGATGGAACTGCGCACCCAAGAACCACGGATGCTCGCTTTCGGGCAGCTCCACGATTTCTACCAGGCGGCCGTTAGGCAGTGTACCGCCCAGCTTCAGGCCCTTACCGATGATTTCCTCACGGAAAGCGTTATTAAATTCATAACGATGACGATGACGCTCGTAAATCAGCTCTTCGTTATAGGCCTTGCTGGTTAAGCTGTCAGGATATACCTTGCAGGGATACAGACCCAGGCGCATGGTGCCGCCCATGTCCTCCACGTCCAGCTGCTCCGGCATCAAATCGATAACAGGATGCTCGCTTTCGGGAGCGAACTCGGAGCTGTTGGCGTCGGCCATACCGCATACGTGACGGGCAAACTCGATAACGGCGCATTGCATGCCCAGGCAGATGCCAAAGAACGGGATCTTGTGTTCGCGGGCATATTGAATAGCCTTAATTTTGCCTTCGATACCACGGTTGCCAAAGCCGCCGGGAACCAAAATGCCATCAACGCCGGCCATAACCTTATCCATATCTGTGCCTTCAGCCTCAATCTCTTCAGCGTTCACCCAATGGATATCCAGCTCTGCCTCATTGGCAACAGCTGCATGACGCAGGGATTCGGTAATCGAAATATAAGCATCCTGCAGAGCAACGTACTTGCCGACTACAGCGATGGTAACCTTTTTATCGTACTTTTTAAGGATACGGTCAACCATATCATGCCAACCGCTCATATCCTTAGGCTTGTCCTCCATATCCAGCTTGCGCAGCACGATGGTGTCCAGGCCCTGCTCCTCCATCAGCATCGGCACCTGGTAGATGCTCTTAGCAGTGAGGTTTTGGATAACTGCGTCCGGATCAACGTCGCAGAACATAGCCATCTTTTCGCGCATATCCTTGCTGATGGGCTTTTCACTACGGCAGACGATAATATCCGGGGAAATACCAATGCTGCGCAGCTCCTTAACGCTGTGCTGCGTCGGCTTGGTTTTCAGCTCGCCGGCTGCCGAAATATAGGGAACGAGAGTTACATGGATGTACAAAACATCATTGCGGCCAACCTCTTTTTTCACCTGGCGGATGGCCTCCAAGAACGGCAGGCTTTCGATATCACCAACAGTACCGCCGATCTCGGTGATAACAAAGTCGGCATTATCCTGCTTGCCTACACGGAACACGCGTGCCTTGATCTCGTTAGTGATGTGCGGAATAACCTGTACAGTACCGCCCAGGTAATCACCACGGCGCTCCTTATTGATAACGGACTGGTAAATTTTACCCGTAGTCACATTGGAATTTTTAGAAAGGTTGATGTCGATAAAGCGTTCATAGTGGCCCAGGTCCAGGTCGGTCTCGGCGCCGTCATCGGTAACAAAAACCTCGCCATGCTGATAGGGGCTCATGGTGCCGGGGTCAATGTTAATATAGGGGTCAAACTTTTGGATAGTTACGCGGTAACCGCGGCTTTTGAGCAAACGACCCAGGGAAGCGGCAGTAATGCCCTTACCCAAGGAGGATACAACGCCACCGGTTACAAAAATATACTTTGTCATCTTATTTTCCCGTCCCTTTCTTCATCGGATATATATTACATTCTTTCCGGTGCGCTAACACCCAGAATGCCTAATGCATGGCGGATAACGTGACCCACTGCCTTAACCAGCGCGATACGTGCCTGCTGCACGTCGCTGTCTACACCCAGGATGCGGCATTGGTTGTAGAAGGAATGGAAGAGACCTGCCAGCTCGTGTACATAATGCGCCACGTTGTGCACAGCACGGTCACGTGCGGCACGCTGCAGCATTTCGGGGTATTCGCCCAGCTTTTTAATGAGTGCCAGCTCCTCAGGCTCGGTCAGGCTTGCCAGCTTCAGCTCGCTCTCTGCGCATTCAGCAATTCCTGCTTCGGCCAGCTGACGCATAATGCTGCATATACGGGCATGGGCATATTGGATATAATACACAGGGTTTTCGTTAGTCTTTTCGGTAGCCAGCGTCATGTCAAAATCAAGCTGACTGTCAATAGAACGCATAGTAAAGAAGAAGCGTGCAGCGTCAGTACCAACCTCTTCAATCAGCTCGTTTAAGGTTACGCTCTGGCCTGTGCGTTTGGACATCTTCACCAGCTCGCCGTTGCGGTACAGGCTGACCATCTGCAGAATCAGCACCTCCAGCTGCTCAGGCGAATAACCCAGCGCACCGACTGCTGCCTTCATGCGGGCAATATAGCCATGGTGGTCGGCACCCCACAGGTTGATTACGCGGTCAAAGCCACGCTCAAACTTGTTGCGGTGGTAAGCAATATCGGCTGCAAAATAAGTGGGAACGCCGTTGTCACGGATAACAACGCGGTCCTTGTCATCACCATGCTCCGTAGCCTTCAGCCACAGCGCGCCGTCCTTTTCATACAAATAGCCACGCTCGGTCAAAAGGTCGCAGGCACTCTTGATAGCGTTGGCATCATGCAGGGTCTGCTCGCTGAACCACACGTCAAACTCGCAGTTGAACGCTGCCAGGTCCTCCTTTAGGGCTGCCAGCTTTTCTTTAAGCGCAATCGTACGGAACTGCTCCAGGCGCTCGCCCTCCTCCATATGCAGGAACTTGTCGCCATAAATGCGGATAATGCGCTCGGCGGTTTCAATAATATCGTGACCATGGTAGCCGTTCTCGGGGAACTCTACCTCTTGTCCCTGTAGCTCCAAATAACGTGCGTTTACAGAGGCAGCCAGGTTGTTGATCTGGTTGCCGGCGTCGTTGATATAATATTCGCGGGTTACATCATAGCCTGCTGCCTTCATCAAATTAGCCAAAGCGCTGCCGACAGCGGCACCACGGCCATGCCCTACGTGCAGCGGACCCGTGGGGTTGGCGCTGACATATTCAATCTGAATCTTTTCCTTGCAAGCGTTTTGCAGATTGCCATATTGGTCGCCCTGCGCGATAATCTGCGCCAGCATATCATACATCCAGTCCTGCTTCAGATAAAAATTAATAAAGCCGGGACCGGCGATTTCCGTCTTGGCAATATAAGCACAATCCAGGTTATCAATAACAGCCTGGGCGATCATGCGCGGGTTGCATTTGAGGCTGCGGGCCGACTGCATCGCAAAATTGGTGGCAAAATCACCAAACTCCTTTTGCGGCGGCACCTCCAAAAGCACCTCCGGCAAAGCACCTTCCTTTAACGTTCCATGGGCAATAGCCTTTTGTGCCGCAGCAGTAATGGCAGCGGCCAAAATATTTTTAATGTCCAACCTCTGTATCCTCCTCAATCTCAATTATAATCTTTCTTTCATCGTATGGCTCGTCCCCATGCAGAAGCTTGCATTCCATCTGCAGCTGCCAGGTGCCGCGCGCAAAGCGTGTATCCAAATACGTTGTCTGTGTCGTCATGGGTATATCCAGATACGGCGTATGGTAAAGGCTTTTATCTGCCAGACCCATACAAAACTCCTGCCTGTGCTCCACGCTGCCACTGCGCAGGATGATGACGCGCTCGTCGTCCCACTTAAGCGTAGTTTTGGTGTTATTAAGGCCTGACTGCTCGTCCTCGCTGTACATCACATAGTACTTGCCATTCTTGGCGGTCATAGTACCCGTATACCTTTGTTCGAAGCTCTGTGCATCACTGTTAGTGCTCAAAATGCGAATTTTTACCGGCTGCATATGTACCTCCATAAACAAGACTAGAGCCTGCACCTTTTCGCCACACCATTATGATCGAAAGGTTGCAAGCCCTACAAGATTTTTGTCAATCTAATGCGATTAAAGCTTTGTTGCACCAAAAAAGACCTCTTATATTCTTCAATATTATATAACAGCTGCAAATTACAGTCAAGAAATAGCGCAAGGCAGACGTATTTTTTTGCAAGCAGACCCATCTGCCTCCCTATATCAATACCACCTGCTCGCTAGCCGCACCCACACCGCCGCACCCTTGGCAGGCTGCAGCTTGATCCATGTGCCTTCATCCACAGGCGCAAGCATGCTCTTGGCAACCTCCAGCTTCGCTACGTCCCCCTTAGTGGTCACAACCTCGATAACGCACCCGGCATTGGCCTTTTCCAGGTTGGCCTGCGCCAGCTTATAAACATCACCACGGCGCAGCTGGTATTTTATCCCTGCTGCATCCTCCACCACTGCGTCAGCCAACGCCTTCACCGCCGACGGCTTATCCAGCTCCAGCCTGTCTGCAATTGGCAGCTCACGACCCACAGCAAAATCAGCCTGCGCTACATCTGCCGTCACGCTCGGCTGACAGTAAAAGGCATCACCCTCACGCGCGCTATAGGTTTTGCTTTTGCTACCCACAATATTCAACCCCGCTGCAAAGCCCAGCAGCGTACAAGCTGCAACCAGCAGCACCATAAGTTTCTTTTGCATCCTGCCCACCTCACATCAGCCTGCTGTCTGACAGCTCGGCATATTTGACAAAGCCGGGCTTGCCGCCAAGCTCCACCTTTTTCCACTGCCCCACGTAAGGGAAGCGCAAAAGCTGCGTATCAAAATCCAAATCATATTCCTTGCCGTCCACCAGCACCCGTCCCCTGGTTTCGCCGTCACCGTCATCAGCACGCAAAATCAGCACCTGCGTCCCTGCAGGGATAATGTGCCTGGGTCCGATAAAAAAGCGGCGGAACTGCATTTGCTGCTCCGTAACAGCGTAACGCTCATCCTTATCCTGGCTGGAAACAGTTTCGATATAATCCACCCTCACGCCCTGGGAAAGATGCTCGATAACCCTGCCCTTGAGCGCAGACGGATCGCTGTACATAGCAGCCTTGTCCACCAGCACCTCGCACTGCAGGCGGCCTGCCTCCACTCTGGCATATTGCAGCTGCTGCGTCAGCTGCGCCGCGTTGTAGTGCGTGCCGCCACCGCCCGTACTCCAGGCGTAGCCGGCACCCGCGAGCATACCTGCTGCCAGCGCTGTCACGCACAGCAGCGCCATTTTCTTTGTAGAATTAACCATAGCCTGCTTCTCCTTTGGCTGATAAATTATACTTACATTTTCCCATATATAACAAACTTACGCAAGCACGAAAAAAGCCCGGGATAACTCCCAGGCTGTAATTTCCTTGGTGCGGTAGAGAGGATTTGAACCTCCACGGGGTTGCCCCCACTAGCTCCTGAGGCTAGCGCGTCTGCCGTTCCGCCACTACCGCATACTTTATTCATTTTGTTGCCGTCATAAGCAACATAAATATAATAGCACGTTTCGTCTTTATTGTCAACAGCATTTTTGCAGCTTGCTGCAATATTTTTAGCAACCCTGCTAAAAACGACAAAAAAATTAGTAAACCAGCGGCAAAAATGGCTATTTTCAAGCGCACTTTTTGCTGTCTGAAGCACACTTTTTAAGGTGAATAGCACTTGAATATAAAAAAGACACAAAAAAGAGGACTCCTACAGTGTGCAAAAGTCCTAAAATAAAAGGCGGTTTACTTACAACATCCCCTAGAACAATAACAAAAAAGGACTCATGTGTTAACATAAGTCCTTCTAAAATGCCATTTGGTGCGGTCGATGGGATTTGAACCCATACGAGGTCTCCCTCACTACCCCCTCAAAGTAGCGATTAAAATTAATAAAGTGCTAACCGCTTTAGGACTTACTAAATCTTAAATTGTGTGCTCCTGTATTAAGACTAACATATTGTATTAGTCCTTGCAAGTGTTTTCAGTTGTAAAATTGTGAATGGGTATTATAATATATTCGCACAGTTTAATTCCCCCTCTGCCCCGTTATCTTCTATCTTTTCTGCTACAGAGAGACAATAGTG
The DNA here is from genome assembly GCA_963597755.1 of Segatella copri. Taxonomy (GTDB): domain Bacteria; phylum Bacillota; class Negativicutes; order Acidaminococcales; family Acidaminococcaceae; genus Phascolarctobacterium_A. The sequence goes on along the minus strand of CAVBQX010000021.1, from coordinate 6,770 downwards.
TGTATTGATTAGAACTTTTGTGTCTTACAAGGCACAATCTACGATAGAAAATGCTATATAGCCACGCCTTTTCTTTTACACCATCGCCACACCACCGCCATATTTGCCCTATAAGCCTTGTGTTTTTGTCTACCCTTATACTTACACACCCCCTTTTGCATTTGAGACGCTGTAAGGGCGTGCTGTGCGTTCAGACGTGCGCACTATAAAAAGACACAACATACACTGCTACACCGCCGCCACTACCACCGCCATATTCGCCCTATAAGTCTTGTGTTTTTGTCTACCCTTATATTTTTTGTGTCTCTAAAAGTATACTTTTGGGGACTATTATTTTATGCACCTTTGTAGCGTCTCTAAATGTACAAAAACTATTTTAGATACGTCTCTGTGTTTTGCTTGACTTTTAGAGACGCTTTTTTATATAATAGACACAACAACAAAAGACAAACAAAAAGGGGATAGTATAATGGCTAACATTGGTTATATCAGAGTATCAACACAACAACAAAACACGGGTAGGCAACACATGGATTTAAATAATATGGGAATAGTTATTGATAAAGTTTTTGAAGAAAAGAAAAGCGGTAAAAACACCGAACGCCCTGCACTGCAATCAATGCTACAGTACGTTAGAGAGGGGGATACCGTATATGTAGAATCCTTTAGCCGCCTTGCACGTTCTACAAAAGACTTGCTAAATATTGTGGATGATTTAACTAAAAAGGGAGTGCAATTTGTATCACTAAAAGAAAATGTTGATACATCTACACCGCAGGGGAAATTTATGTTGACTGTATTTGCAGGACTGGCGCAATTAGAGAGAGAAAACATCCTGCAAAGACAACGTGAGGGAATAGACTTATGCCTTACTGCACACCGCCCTTATGGTCGCCCATCTGCTAACATATCTGATACTTTTGCTACTCACTACCAACAATGGAAAAAAGGCGAGATAAAAGCCGTGGACTTTATGCGTATAGAACAGATACCCAAAAGCACATTTTATAAGCTTGTAAAAAGATATGAAGAAGAAAACAAATAAATATGTATGTATAACACCTGCCTTAATTGGTGGGTGTTTTTCTTTTGCTCCATCGCCATACCCCCGCCATATTTGCCCTATAAGCCTTGTGTTTTTGTCTGTCCTTATACTTATACCCCTTTTGCATTTGAGACGCTGTAGGGGCGTGCTATGCGTTCAGACACACCACTATATAAAGAGACACAATACCTACACTACTACACCACCGCCATATTTGCCCTATAATAAAAGGCTCTGTTAATTGTCACACATTAAGATGAGAGAGAGGGGGAAATATTTCTAAAGATTTTTTCCTCACTTCTTTACAAGAGATAGCTTGTATATATTTTCAAGAACGCAATGCAACTACTAACATGGTTATTCCCCTTTTCCATTGGTTGCCTTGCGTTCTTGTTTTTCTATACAAACTGTCACAACTATTAAATTAAAAGGGGAGATATTAATGTCAGTAACACCATTAACATTTAATTTTCTTGACGCTCCTATGGGTGCAGGTAAAACAACTGCAATAATTCATAAATTGCAGACAACACAACAGCGGTATTTAGTTGTTGTTCCATACCTAACAGAAGTCGAGAGGCTGTGTCAAAATACCACCTGCATTACACCGCCAGCAGGAAAAGAGGGAAAACAAAAAGAGTTATTAAAGCTAGCACCTGACCACCGCAATATATGTATTACTTCTGCACTATTCACACAACTAACATTTGAAACACTAACAGCTTTTGCAGGATATGCACTGCTTATTGATGAAGAACCTACGTTACTTACTGTTTTAGAGTACCCACAAAATTACACACAACAGGATATAGGGGACTTACTGGCGGCAGGATATTGCCGTATAGAAACAGACACAAAACGCCTATATGCTAATAAAGACAAAAAATGCGTAGGTGTGTTAGCTCCTTTATTTGCCTACATTTGCAACTTACTAGCGACTAATGATATTTATCAGCATGACAATGCTTACATTGTATGTAAAAAGCGTGAGATATGGGAACAGTTTACAGCTATAACCATCTGTAGTTATCGTATGCAAGATAGCCTTGTATCTGCCTATTGTATGTTAAAAAACATCGCCATAAACTACCAACATATACAAGACAATCAAATTATAGAGGGTTATTCAGACAAAAAGCCTGCTAATCTGCACCGCCTGCACCTATATACCCCCTCTAAATTAAACTGCTCCTGCTCTGTGCATTGGTATCAGACACACGCAGAAGAAGTAAAAAAGGTGTTAACCTCATTCAATAAATGGCGTGAAAGACACGTGCCATCCGCTTATAGAAAGTCTTATTATTGGACTACCTTTAAGGCGTATAAGGATGTTATTACAGAGACAACAAACAAAATAACACCTAAAAAATTTGTGCAATGCAATGCTAAAGCCACTAATGATTTTATGTCTTGCCACGTTGTCGGTGTATTCATGCAAAGATTTTTGAATGTACCATTAAAACAATTTCTATTAAAGCAGGGTATAGCAATAAATGAAAAAGAATACGCATTATCAGAATTACTTCAATTTATATGGCGTTCTAATATACGCACAAAAGACACTACCCCTGTATATGTCTTTATTGGTAGCAGGGGACTATATACAAGATTAGTTACATGGTTAAATTCTTAATTGTATTCTGTATGTGTGCTTTTGTCTTTTTTAGTTTTTCCCCATTCATATTTTTGTATGATTATATTCATGTTTATGTTATTTTAGTTATAATAAAATGCATTATATTTTATATAATCAATAATTGCTTGTGACAAAAATATGAAAAATTCCCCACCTTTGCCACAACTAGGCTTGTATGCTAGTTTTCGAGCTATGACTCTATGTATAAAGACATATAGAACAGCTATAGCTTTAAGACACAAAAGCAGATAAAGACATAATAACATGATTTTTGTTGTCAGTAGTCAGCAACTTATAAGTATCTTTTTACTTGCTATGATTACATATGCTAATAAAATCCACCAATTATAGACATATAAAGATAACTATAGAACCTAATAGCAGGCTTTAGAAATATAGCTAACAATATACATATCTACATAGCTTTTTTGTGTTTGTCTCCCACGGCGTTAGCCGTCTACGGCGTAGCCGTCTCCCCTTGTCGAGTGAGCGGCGCAACAGCGCAAGCGAACGCTGACAAGCTAAAGGCAAATTAAAGTGCTATTATAATTTATGTACAACCAAAAGAAAACATTAGACACTCATAACCCCTATTGTATAGGCTGTATATGAGTATCTAATGTTACTTTTGGTAAACTATATATAATTAATATCTGTATATTATAGGACTGCTATTATATAACACCTTAAACAACGTGGATGACAAAACAATCATTTTTCATATACTCAAATATTCCTCTTGCTATTTCATCCCCTAATGTCTTAATGTCCCCTGCATTGTCTAGCCATTCTGCTACATTATGCACACCATCGCCAACAATTCCCCTGCCTTTTAATATTTCAAAGACAATAGCTGTTACATCTATAAGGCTTATTTGTTCTCTGTCGTAGTCATCAGCGAGGTAATTATCATCTGACAAATATAATTTACTATAATCCCTAGACAAGAAAAGCGGCTGACAAATAGGGGATATTTTATTAGCACTTAAAAGCTTTTTTAATTCTCCCTGCTCTTTTGCAAGACGCTGTGCGTGATAGTTAGTAAAAGCAGATACAAAAGAAGTATAGCCATCAATAAGACTATATACATCTATAGTTGCATGCGCTGTATTATCATTATAAGCACTCTTGCAATAGGCTTTAAGTAGTGTCTTATATTTGCTGTCCTGCTCCATTTGTGTATACTGCGACATATTTTTAGCCACTTCATCACGTAAAAGGGCGATATGTTGAGATACTGCATTTTGACAATAATTAGCATACATAGACACACAACTAGCAGATGTTATATTATTGTCTTTAATCGTTTGTTGCAGATTGTCCAGTGTAACAGGGTATTGTGTTTTTGTCTTTATCTCAATAATTTTTTGCATGGTTAAATTCCCCCTATGTCTTAATAATATTCCCATTTTCTATTATCTAATGGGTTATAGCGTGCGTTTTGCTGTGCTTTTTCTGTATCTGTCAGTGTTACATATATCCGCGTTGTTTCAACATCTTCATGCCCTAATAGCTCCTGCAATGTGAATATATCGCCCCCATTTAGCAGAAAAGCTTTTGCAAATGTATGTCGCCATATGTGAGCGGAAAAGCGTTTTCCTGTTAGCTTTAACTCTATCCGTAACTTGCGGAATATTGTATTACTGCCCCCAACTGATAGGCGTTTACCATATTTGCTAATTATAAAAGCGTTTGTGCTAGGGCGTTTTTGTAAGTATTCTTCACGTGCTTTTATATATTTTTGTAGAGTAATGGCAAGGCTTTTGCTAATAGGGATTATACGTTCTTTATCCCCCTTACCTATAACACGAATGTAGCCGTCTCTTATATTTACATCTGTCATATTTAAGGCTAAAAATTCTGTTCGTCTTAAGCCTGTGGCTAATATCAGACACAACAGTGTATAATTTCTTCTGCCCATAAAAGTATCAACATCATACGCATTTAGCATTGTATGCACTTCTGTACTGCTAAAAGACTGTATAAGCCTTTTCCCTGCCTTTGGCTTGTCAACACGTTTCATAGGATTATAGGATAATAAGCCATCAGATACAAGAAAATGATAAAAAGTTGATAGTCTTCTATAATAGCCTACTTGCGTTATGCCCTGCATTGTCTTACTGGCTACTATAAAGTATCCTCTTAAATCACTGGCGTTTACTTCTTCGAACTGTTCTACCTTGTTTATGCTGACTAGGTACTTATGAAAAGAAGTAAAAAAATTCTCATAGCCTTGTAATGTGCTGTCAGTTAGATTTTTGGCTATACACCTTTGCATAAATTTTTTTCTAAAGAACCAAAAATCCATAGAAAAACCCCCAATCTTTTTATTAAATTTTAATTTCACAAATATTTTACATTTTGCGCTCCCCCTTTTTGCTAAAAACGACAAAAAAATTAGTAAACCAGCGGCAAAAATGGCTATTTTCAAGCGCACTTTTTGCTGTCTGAAGCACACTTTTTAAGGTGAATAGCACTTGAATATAAAAAAGACACAAAAAAGAGGACTCCTACAGTGTGCAAAAGTCCTAAAATAAAAGGCGGTTTACTTACAACATCCCCTAGAACAATAACAAAAAAGGACTCATGTGTTAACATAAGTCCTTCTAAAATGCCATTTGGTGCGGTCGATGGGATTTGAACCCATACGAGGTCTCCCTCACTACCCCCTCAAAGTAGCGTGTCTGCCGTTCCACCACGACCGCGTCTTTGGGATTACTGTGTAAATAAAAAATGGTGCGGTAGAGAGGATTTGAACCTCCACGGGGTTGCCCCCACTAGCTCCTGAGGCTAGCGCGTCTGCCGTTCCGCCACTACCGCATGCTTTATTCACTTTGTTGCCATAAGCAACATAGATATAATAACACAGGTTGCAGAATCCGTCAAGCAGTTATGCAAAAAATTTTGAGGGAAAATTACTTATTTCAATATATGTCTCAATGCTAAAATTTGCAAGCTTATCAGTTATCTCCTAGAAGAAATGAATAAACATAAAATTATTTACCACCGTCCTGCTTAACACCTGAAACAACTTTATTGTTTTCTAAAGTTTCACCATCATGCTTCAGTCCTGTTGTCGACTCGCCTTCAGGAGCATGCTTAATGCCTGTAGACTCAGGTCTTTTAGTACCAACAACAGCATAGCTTGTTGCCGTGCTTGCCAACATCAAATCCATACCATCTGTACTACAACCAGCATCCACAAGATAATCTTTCGTAAGATAACCAATAGTACCATCACTATCATTATTTTGAAACATTACAGTAATACTGCCATCCTGCTTAGCCACAACAACAGCATAATATCTATGTAAATTACTTACGTTTTTTATTGCGTCCAGTTTAACGCCAGTATCAACTTCAATCTCATCCAAAGCAACTGCAAAATTATTTACTTGTTCATCCATTGCAGGCTCAGCACACACACCGGTTGTGCCATAAAAAGCATACACTTTACCCACTTCATAATAAGCCAACGGATAAGCAGAATTGTAATTTTCGTATTTTTTTACCATGATTTTAATCTCCTTTTTATATAGTATATGTTCGTTCAGCAAGAGGGATATCATTAAACCAGCGTCCCTTTATTCTATCGTATATCATCACCTCCAACGACCCCTTCTTTTTGTCTATCTGCATATATATTTTATATTTTTTGCCGCCTGGATTATTTATCATTATCGTACCTAACCGTTGTTCACCATTCAGGTTACGCAGATAAACGTCTATTTTTACAGAGCTGGCATTTTTATTCACGACAGAAAACTCATCAAATTTACCATCAAAGGTTATTTGATTAACCTTAGTATCTGCTACTAGCGTCCCTTTGGTTACGATTGGGAAAAAAGCGTTCTTTTCATTATCCCAAACGCCATAATCACAATCCACCACATCCTCTACCAGCTCTTCCTCACGACAACCAACTATGGACAAACCACGAACAATGCTTGTTAAAACCTCACTAGCCCTTGCATGCTGCCTGCTTTCCTTATTAGCTGTTATTGGTTTACTGTTAACCCTATTCGAGCCAAATTTATCTGTCAGGATCTCCTGTACAGGCAGAATAAGAGACGAACCACCAGCTAAAAT
>CAVBQX010000020.1:0-42105 GCA_963597755.1 Segatella copri | reverse complement strand
CGCCCGCAAAAAGCGCGAACCTTTCTTGCTTCTTCTTTCAGTTATGAAAGAAGAAGGCCTAAAAACGATAATATAATTGTTCACTCAACTTCAATACCCCACATTGAAAAAATAAAATAAAAATATACGGAGGAATACATCATGAACATTTTAGAAGGAAAACTCACTGCCAAAAACATGAAGGTAGCAATCGTTGTTGCCCGCTTTAACGAATTTATCACCAGCAAGCTGTTGAGCGGCTGCGTGGACTGTTTGCTGCGCCATGAGGCTGCAGATGAGGACTTGACTGTTGCCTGGGTTCCCGGTGCCTTTGAAATTCCTATGGCTGCCAAAAAGCTGGCCGAAAGCGGCAAGTATGATGCTGTGATCTGCCTGGGTGCCGTTATCCGCGGTGCAACGCCGCATTTTGATTATGTCTGCGCTGAAGCCTCCAAGGGCATTGCCCAGGTGAGCATGCAGACAGGCGTGCCTGTTGCCTTTGGCGTGCTGACCACCGAAAACATTCAGCAGGCTGTGGAACGCGCCGGCACCAAGGCTGGCAATAAGGGCGTGGACTGCGCTATGACAGCTATGGAAATGGTTAACCTGCTGCGCAATATGTAAGGTATTGCAGTCACAGACGGGTCAAGGAAATGTAACAATTTGCTTGCTTGCCTTTTTGACTATTATGCTATATAATTAAAAATGTGGATGAGCCGTATATGGCCGTTCCCGTTGCAGAATTTTGCAAGCCCGCTAGCAGTAGTTTAGTGGGCTTGTTTTGTTAAGGAGACATAATTATGGAAGACGTTTTGACTAAAGCCACCGCTGACGGTGTGCGTATTTATGCGCTTAGCACGACTAATTTGGTGCGTGAGGCAGCCAAAAAGCATGGCTGCTCGCATCTGGCAAGTGCGGCACTGGGCCGTGCTATGAACGGTGCCTTGCTGTTGGCAGCAACTATGAAGGATAATGAACGCATCAGCCTGCGCCTGAAGGGCGACGGACCTCTGGGTGAGGTTGTGGCGGACGCCGAAGGAGCCTGCGTGCGCGGTTACGTGGAAAACCCAGATGCGTTTTTGCCTTTGAAGGATGGCAAGCTGGACGTGGGCGGCGGCATCGGCCAGGGAAATATTATCGTGACACGTTATCTGCAGAATGCAGAGCCGTTTACAGGCTACTGCGAGCTGCAGGATGGCGAAATCGCCAGCGATTTGACCAAATATTTGTACGTATCCGAGCAGACACCGACGAGCGTTGCCCTGGGCGTTTTGGTGGATAAGGAGGGAGAGGTGACTGCCAGCGGTGGCTTCTTTATTCAGGCTATGCCGGGCTGTGCAGATGAGGTTTTGGAAAAGCTGGAAAACAATGTTAACCTGATGCCTTATGTCACTCAGCTTTTGGAAATTGGCTACACGCCGCAAAAGATGATTGAAATCATCGGCCGCGGTCTGGATGTGGATATCAAGGAAACCGTGCCCGTGAGCTTCAAATGCCGTTGCAGCCGTGAGCGGATTTTGACTGCCTTGGGCAGCCTGGATAAAAAGTCGTTGGAGGAGCTGGCGCAGGATAAGGTGACGGAGGCACACTGCCAGTTTTGCAATACCACCTACGAATTTTCGCAGGAGGAAGTGCAGCAGCTGCTGGATGAGAAGGATAAGCAGGAAAAAGCAGATGAAACTGCAGACTAACAAAAGTCTTCTTGACAAACGGAACTTTTGTTTGTATAATTAAGGCAATAATACGAGATAAATATTTTATATATTAGGAGGCAGGCAGATGGACGCAGATAAAAAGAAAGCCTTAGATATGGCGATGCACCAGATTGAAAAGGATTTTGGCAAGGGCAGCATTATGATGCTGGGCGAAGCCAGTGCCAAGATGAACATCGAGGTTATCCCGACCGGTGCTTTGTCCTTGGATATTGCCTTGGGCGTTGGCGGTATTCCCCGTGGACGTGTTATTGAAATCTATGGACCGGAATCTTCCGGTAAAACTACTGTAGCATTGCACATGATCGCAGAGGCGCAAAAGCTTGGCGGTTATGCTGCCTTTATCGATGCGGAGCACGCTTTAGATCCGGAATACGCACGTCATTTGGGTGTAGATATCGACGAGCTGCTTATATCCCAGCCTGATAATGGCGAGCAGGCCTTGGAAATTGCTGATGCCCTGGTGCGCAGTGGTGCTATCGATATCATCGTTATTGACTCTGTTGCAGCATTGGTGCCGCGTGCCGAAATTGAAGGTGAGATGGGCGATTCCCACGTTGGCCTGCAGGCACGCTTGATGAGCCAGGCATTGCGCAAGCTGACAGCTTTGATTTCCAAATCTAAATGTGCTACTATTTTCATTAACCAAATCCGCGAAAAGGTGGGCGTTATGTTCGGTAATCCCGAAACCACTACCGGCGGCCGTGCACTGAAATTCTACTCTACAGTACGTTTGGATGTGCGTCGTATTGATACATTGAAAAATGGCAACGATATGATTGGCAGCCGCACCCGCGTCAAGGTGGTAAAAAACAAGGTGGCACCGCCGTTTAAACAGGCAGAATTTGATATTATGTACGGTAAGGGCATTTCCCACGAGGGCTGCCTGGTAGATCTGGGTGCAGACCTTGATATTATTAATAAGAGTGGTGCCTGGTACTCCTATGGTGATATCCGTCTGGGTCAGGGTAAGGAAAAGGTTAAGGACTTCCTGCGTGAGAACCAGGACATTGCTAACGAAATTGAAGCTAAGATTCGTGCTGCAACCATTGCTAAGGTAGAAGCTGTTGCACAGGATGAGGAGCAGTTGCCGGATGTGGAGACAATCTTCAAAGAATAAGCAGGACAAAAAGCAGTTTGCTAGTGCGCAGGAGGCATACAACTGCGCACTAGATTTATTGTCCTACCGCGATTACAGCAACAAAAAAATGCTGGAACGTCTGCAGCTAAAGGGTGCGGACGCTGAGCAGGCCAGGGAATCAGTAGCGAAGCTGGAAAGCTATGGCCTTTTAGATGAGGAGCGCTATTCGCGCCGCGTGTATGAGTCCTGGCTGGCTAAGCGCTGCTATGGCCGGCAGCACCTGCAGGCAGAGCTGGCAAAGCGTGGCATACGCGCGGAGATAGCTGCGGATATTTTGGCTCTTTTTACGCCCGCAGATGAGGAGCAGAATGCCCAAAGGGCAGCGGAGCTATTTTGCCAGCGCAACCGGCGCAGGCTGACGCAGGAAGCAGACAAGAAAAAAATATACGCTGCTGCCGGCAGATTTATGGCAGCACGCGGCTTTTCGGCAAGATATATGCACATTATATTGGATAGACTGCATTTTGACGACGATATGTAGTCGTTAAACTTGACAATTTTGTTAATTTTAATTACAATGTAATTATCCAATCGTGTTAATATCAACGATTTTCACGAGGCGACGCGATAAGCGGTTGCCTTATTTTTTGCCCTGTTTCAGAATAAATAATACGTTAATTTGCTATAGATTAATTGATTAGGGATTCAAAGGAATAAGGACATCCATAGCAGACGCGGGCAGGCGCCTGCTGTTACTATGCAAAAAAATCTTGAAAAATTTACAATCAGGAGGTGAGGACGATTTTAGAAATTATTGGTACAGCTGTTGTCGTTGGCCTGGCAGGTGGTGCAGTAGGCTATTTTGTCCGTAAAAATGTCGCTGAAGCTAAAATTGCTACTGCCGAAGAGCAGGCAATCCGTATCGTACAGGATGCGGAGCAGGCTGGCGAGGCTAAACGCAAGGAAATTATGATGGAGGCCAAAGAGGAAATCCATCGTCTGCGTTCGGAAATGGAACGTGAAAATAAAGACAGGCGCAGTGACCTGCAGCGTCAGGAGCGTCGCTTGCTGCAAAAGGAAGAGAACTTGGATCGTAAAATCGAGTCCTTTGAACGCAAGGAAGAAAAGCTGGCATCTAAGGAGCAACGCTTGAATGCTACGCAGGAGAAGGCAGACGCTATGCTGGCAAAGCAGCAGACAGAGCTGGAGCGCATTTCCGGCCTGACCAGTGATGAAGCAAAGCAGGAGCTGCTGCAGTCCTTGGAGGATGAGGTAAAGCACGAATCTGCTATGATGGTGAAGGAGCTGGAGCAGCAGGCTAAGGATGAGGCCGACCGCAAGGCAAGGGAAATCATTTCCCAGGCAATACAGCGTTGTGCAGCAGACCAGGTAGCAGAGACTACCGTTTCGGTTGTGGGCTTGCCTAACGATGAAATGAAGGGTCGCATTATTGGCCGCGAGGGCCGCAACATCCGCACACTGGAAACCTTGACCGGTATTGACCTTATTATTGATGATACACCGGAGGCAGTTATTATTTCTGGCTTTGACCCTGTGCGCCGCGAGGTTGCACGCATTGCTTTGGAAAAGCTGATTAACGATGGCCGCATTCATCCGTCCCGTATTGAGGAAATGGTGGAAAAGGCGCAGAGAGAGGTTGAGCAGAAGATTAAGGAGGCCGGTGAGCAGGCAACCTTTACGGTTGGCGTGCATGGTCTGCATCCTGAGCTGATTAAGCTTTTGGGTCGCTTGAAATATCGCACCAGCTATGGTCAGAATGTACTCAACCATTCGGTAGAGGTGGCAAACCTGGCCGGCGTTATGGCTTCGGAGCTGGGTGTTGACGTTGTGCTTGCTAAGCGTGCAGGTCTTTTGCACGATATTGGCAAGGCGATTGACCATGAGATGGAAGGCTCTCATGTGGAAATCGGTGGCGAGATCGCCAAGAAGTTCCGCGAGTCCGAGCTCATTGTCAATGCTATTTTGGCGCATCATGGAGATTGCGAGCCTAAGAGCGTGGAGGCAGTGCTTGTTTCCGCTGCTGACGCCGTAAGTGCTGCCCGCCCCGGCGCAAGAAGAGAAACTTTGGAAAGCTATCTGAAGCGTTTAACTCGATTGGAAGAGATTTCTGAGTCGTTTGACGGCGTAGAAAAATGCTACGCTGTGCAGGCCGGCCGCGAAATCCGCATTATGGTTAAGCCTGAGGTTATTGATGATGCTTCTGCAGTGCTTTTGGCACGTGATATTTCGAAGAAGATTGAAGCCGAGATGGAATATCCTGGTCAGATTAAGGTCGTTATTATCCGCGAAACCCGTGCTGTGGATTATGCAAAATAGAAATTAGTCAAGCTCTGCTTGTTGGTGCTGTTACCAACAAGCAGAGCTTTTTTTGCTTTCAATGGCAGGATTTTTGCAAGAAGTGTCGAATAAGAACCATTGGAAATTTTTTGACAGGTGCGCCAGCTGCGGCTGGTGCTGAAAAGGGAATACCGGTGCGAATCCGGAGCAGTCCCGCTACTGTAAGTGGAGCCCAGGCAATTATGTCACTGACGCAAGTTGGGAAGGCGCTGTGGGCGATGAAGCTAAGCCAGGAGACCTGCCTGTTGCAAAGCCTGTAGCCTACGGGGGATAGGCTGGCTTTGATGTGCGCAATTATTATAGAGTAAGGCGAAAGTGGCTTTTTCGCCTCCATCTCCCGCAAGGGAGATTTTTTTGTTTTACAGAGGCTACGCATAGAGTATGCAACACTAAATTGTCACGACGCAACGAAAAATTTTTTACGGTAATTTCGCATTCATTCCCGGCGGTTCGCGTCAAACCAATCGGCTACGCTCTAATGAGCTTGCCTTTTGAGACGCTATCGCATGGCGAGCATTAACCGATCAGCTTGTCCGGAGGACTTGCTTCTTGGATGCGCCCGCATAAAATTTTTATGCTTGCTCTGTGACAAATTTAGCATTGATATAGTACCTTGCTTGTTACTGTTTGAAGCCAAATTTTTGAAGGGAGGTTTATTTTATGAGCGGAAAAATTATTATGGTTACTGGCGGCGCACGCAGTGGCAAGAGCGAATTTGCCGAAAGCTATGTAATGCATTATTCTCCCAAATGCGATTACATTGCTACCGCCGAAATTTTGGACGAGGAAATGGCGGAGCGTGTGCGCCTGCATCGTGAGCGCCGTGATGCACGCTGGGTTAACCACGAGGCACCCTATCATGCGGACAGAGTGTTTGCAGCGCTGGGTGCAGAAACGCAGGCTGTACTGTTTGACTGCCTGACGATTTATATGGCTAACCTTTTATATGGCAAGGAGGCGCCGCAGGGTGAATTTTTGCAGCGCTGTGATGCTGTGCTGGCAGAAATTGACAAGCTGCTGGCAGCAGCACGTGCCTGTGGCAAAAGAGTGGTTTTTGTGACCAACGAGGTGGGCAGCGGTATCGTTCCGGATAACCAGATGGCGCGCGAATACCGTGATTTGGCCGGCTGGGTCAACCAGCGCGTGGCCCAGGCTGCAGACCATGTATATTACTGTGTGGCAGGTCAGGCCGTGGATGTAAAAAAATTGGCATTTGAGTTTGAGGACGAAGGAGAATAAGCAAAAGATGGAAAATATTACAATTCCTGCTTTAGATGAGCAGATGATGCAATGCGTACGCGACAGCTTTGCTAAAATGGATAAGCCGGCGGCAAGCCTGGGCAAGCTGGAGCAGATGGTGGTGCAGCTTGCTGGCATGGTTGGCAGTGAGCTGCCTGATAAGCTCAAAACCGCTATGGTGCTGATGTGTGGCGATCATGGTATTGCCAAATACGGCGTCAGCGCCTACCCGCAGGAGGTTACGCGCCAGATGATCAACGGCTATATGCGCGGCACTGCAGGTGCTACGGTGCTGGCCCGTCATGCGCATGCTGATGTATATGTGTGCGACGTGGGCACAGCCTTTGATTTGAGTGATATGGAAAAGGTTTATGATAAAAAGGTGGCCTGGGGCACGCAGGACTTCACCCAGGGAGCGGCAATGACACGCGAGCAGGCCGAAGCAGGCATCCGCGTGGGCATAGAGATGGCAGATATGTGCATCGATAAAGGCTACAACCTGCTTTATACCGGCGAAATGGGCATTGGCAACACCACGTCCACGGCGGCCATTGCCAGCGCGTTTTTGGGGCTGGACCCGCTGTTAACTGTTGGGCGTGGCAGTGGTATTAATGACGAGCGCATGAAGATTAAGCGTCAGGTGGTTATTGACGGCCTGGCTAAGAATATGCCAAAGCAGGGCGATGCTATGGATATCCTCTGCAAGGTGGGCGGTTATGACCATGCCGGTCTTGCTGGCGTGATTATTGGTGCTGCCCGCCGCCGCGTACCGACAATGGTGGACGGCGTGAATGCTACGGCTGCCGCACTTTTGGCCTACGGCCTGTATCCTGAGTGCCGTGATTATATGCTGTGCTCGCATTTGAGCAGCGATATTTCGCACAAAAAGATGCTGGAGCTCTTGCAGCTGTCACCGATTGTAGACGCAGGTATGCGCCTGGGCGAGGGCACAGGTGCTTCGCTGGCCATCGTGGTGCTGCAGGCTGCTATGGATGTCTATAACCATTTTGGCAGGTGATAACATGCGTGACTTCATCACTTGCCTGGAGTTTTTAACCAGGATCCGCTTCAGCAACCGCACTGACTGGCATGATGATGACTTTAGCCGCAGCGTGCCCTACTTCCCTTTGGTAGGCCTGGTGATGGGTGTTTTTATGGGAGCTGTCAATTACGGCCTGTTTTATTTGCAGACACCGCCGTTGATGCGTGCCGTGATGCTGATTTTAGCGGAGCTGATTATTATCGGTGCGTTGATGTATGACGGCTTTATGGATACATCGGATGGCGTTTTCAGCGCCCGTGACCGTGAGCGGATGCTGGAAATTATGAAGGACAGCCACGTTGGCTCTAACGCCGTTATTGCGCTGGTATGCATTGTGCTGCTCAAGGTGGCGGCCTATGCGACACTGGATCCTGTCAAGCTTTCGTGGGCGCTTATTGCAGTGTTTGTGGCGACGCGCACGTTTATGGTGACGTATATCGTCAATTATAAGTATGCACGTAAAACGGGCATCGGGCACATGTTTACGGCCTACGCCAAGCCTGCGTATACTTATATTGCCTTCGCTATCTGCCTGGCGCTGGTTTTTGCCTGCGGTCTGCCGTATTTATATACGGCGGCAGCTACATTTGTTATCTGCCAGGGTATTGCCCGCTTCTTAAGCGGTCAGCTGGGAGGACTTACAGGTGATACATATGGCTTTTTGACAGAATGTGGCATGGTAATTTATCTCATGCTGGCAACGTATTTGCTGTAGATGGTGCAATTAATTAAAGTTACAAAAGTATTTGTGAAAGAACGAAAGAGGCAATTATATTATCGCAGAGTGAAATAGCTTTTTTAGCAAATAAGTGATTGGAACCACAGAATTGGCGCAACTGTTTGAGCGCGACACAAACTATATACAGCAATTATCTCTAAGCATCGCGCGAGTTTTGCGGCAATTCGTTTTGGTTCCTCACGAAATTTGCGTTATCATCCAAATTACTCGTTATTCACTCGTAATTTAGATATAGCTCCCTGTCACGATTATTTACTGCACTACAGCTTGTAAATAATCGGCGACTCGCTAAAAAAGGTCTTCACGTCGCGATATATAATTGCGATGATCAAATAATATAAATACAATTTAATTCTAAACATATAGAAAGGAATATCATTATGCATATAGAAGAAATCATTCAAAAGATTGTGCCTGCGGACAAGGGCTGCATGAAGCTGGCACAGACACGCTTTGATAATTTGATTAAGCCTGTTGGCAGCCTGGCTAAGCTGGAAGAAATGACCTCGCGCTACTGCGGTATTTTGGGGATCTATGAAAAGCAGGATTTGGATTACCCAAAGCGTGACCTGCTGGTTTGGTGCGATATTGCCGAGGCGGAGCAGGCCGGTAAGATTATGCACGCCAAGTGGCCGGTAAACGTACTTGCTGCCGAAACAGGCGGTCGTGCCGTGGCCTTGGTGGTGACGAGCGAAACGGAAGCAGATGCACTGGAGGAGGGTGCAGCGCTGGTGCAGGAGCTGGTGCATGAGGGCGGCCTGGGGCTTTTGGGCTTTGGCAGCCTGGCGAAGACTGATAATGCTATGGTGCGTGCCGCTATGGCAGGCGGTATTTTGCAGGCAGCGGCGATGAAGGTGCCTGTAATTTTGGACGGTGTTGCTACCTGCAGGGCTGCTAAAAAAGCAGCTGCATTTGCGCCTGATGTTTTGGATTATTGCTTTGCCGGTCATGTATCGGCCGAACCTTGTGCTGAAGAGGCACTGCAGGAGCTGGGACTTACGGCACCGCTGCGCCTGGACATCCCTGACGGGGCAGGCGAGGGTGCTGCCATCTGCTTTACACTGTTTGATGCAGGCATTAAGGCCTTCAAGGAAATGGAAACCTTTGAGGAAGCAGGCGTGCATGCAGAAATGAAGGAGTTTTCCTTAGCAGAGCAGTCGAAGAAGGAGAAGGCTTGAGATGGGCAAGATTTATTTGATCCGTCATGGTGAAACCGACAGCAACAAGGGACACCGCTTCCAGGGCCGAATGAATCTGCCGCTGAACCCCAAGGGAATGCAGCAGTCGGCTCTGCTGGCGCAGTACATGCAGCATCTGCCTGTAGATGCCGTATATTGCAGCAGCATGCTGCGCGCCTGCATGACGGCAGCACCGCTGGCTATGCAAAAAAATATTGCTTACCATCCGCTGGAGCTTCTGCAGGAGGTTTCCTTTGGTGCCTGGGAAGGCTTGGAATATAGCGAAATCACCAAGCGCTGGCCCAAGGAGATGGAGGCATTTTTAACCCGTCCGGGAGAGTGGATTCCACCGCAGGGTGAAAGCTTTCATGATGCTGCGCGCCGTTGCCGCGAGGCCTTTGATTATATCTTTGCGCGTGAGGGGCATGAAAAAAATATTGCTATTGTGTCACACGGTGGGATTATCCGCGTACAGCTTAGCATGATTTTGGGTATGCCTCTCAATAATTTATGGAAGCTGAGCGTGCATAACGTGTCTGTAAGCACGGTTAATGACTGGCAGGGGAATATGGTGGTGGAAACGGTAAACGACGCACATTTTGCCAAGGCCCAGGGCAATGCGGTTAACTGGCTGCACCGCTAATAACGAAAAAAATTCTTAATAAGAATTTTACGCATTTTTATTAATCATTGATTGACTTTTATAGTTGCTTACTATATACTGTTAATGGTGTATCTCAGTGGTCCGTTTAAGTTCCTAACTTCTTCTATCATAGATGACAGGGGGAAGCCAAGGTAACATCTTAATGCGTTCTTTGGGGTATGTTCTATCTATGATTAGGAGTGATCAAACAATGAAAGAAGACAAGACTTTAACCTGCTGCGAATGCGGCAACGATTTCGTATTCACCGCTTCCGAGCAAGAGTTCTACGCAGAGAAAGGCTTTACCAATGAGCCGCGCCGTTGCCCGACCTGCCGTCAGGCACGCAAACAACGCATGGGCGTGCAAACCGAGCGTCCGCAACGCGAAATGTTCCCCGCAGTTTGCGCTGAATGTGGCAAAGAGACCATGGTACCCTTCAAACCCTCTAATGACCGTCCGGTATACTGCCGTGACTGCTTCAACGCTCGTAAGCACTAATTAGTTGGATTAAAGTAAAAACGCAGGTGCAGCTAGTAAGGCTGTACCTGTTTTTTATCTTAGGAGCATTTATGATACATATTATAGATAGTGATTTTCTGCACCGCGCGCTTAAATATTATTATGGCTATGACAGCTTCCGCACGGGGCAGGAGGAGATTATAAGTGAAATTTTACACGGCCAGCCTGTGCTGGCGGTACTGCCTACAGGTGCGGGTAAAAGCATCTGCTTTCAGCTGCCGTCACTGGTGCTAAAGGGAGTGACGCTGGTTATTTCACCGCTCATTTCGCTGATGAAGGACCAGGCAGAGGCGCTCACGGCCCGCGGTATTCCTGCAGCGTATTTAGATAGCAGCATGAGCAAAAATGAATACGGCAGGGTGCTGCATGCTGCGCTCAACAAGCAGTGCAAGTTTTTGTATGTAGCTCCGGAACGCCTTGTTAACCAGCAGTTTATTGATTTTGCCCGTCAGGCCAACATCACAATGGTGGCGGTGGATGAAGCGCATTGCGTGTCGCAGTGGGGACATAGCTTCCGCAAGGAGTATTATGCTATACCTGACTTTATACGCACGCTGCCGCGGCATCCTTTGGTGGCGGCTTTTACCGCTACGGCTACGCCGGAGGTGCGGCAGGATATTATTAAGCGCCTGGAAATTCCCGGTGCGAAAATAGTGGTAACTGGCTTTGACCGCCCTAATTTGCATTTTGCTGTGCAGCGGACGCAGGATAAGGACCGTTCGCTTTTAGATTTTGTGCGTAAGCATAAGCAGGAATGTGGTGTTATCTATTGTGCTACACGCAATAGGGTGGAGAGCGTAACGCAGCTGCTTGTGCGGCAGGGCTTTAGTGCCTTGCGCTATCATGCAGGGCTGACAAGCGACGAACGCCGTGAAAACCAAAATGCCTTTGTTGGCGGTGCGGTGCCGCTGATTGTGGCGACGAATGCCTTTGGTATGGGCATAGATAAGGCAGATGTACGCTTTGTTGTGCATTACAATATGCCCAAGGATATTGAAAGCTATTACCAGGAGGCAGGACGCGCCGGCCGTGACGGCTTGGAGGCGGAATGCCTGCTGCTTTACGATAAAGCGGATATTGCGGTAAATAATTACTTTATCGGCCACGATCAGCCTGATCTGGAGTGGAAGGCCGAGGAGAAGAAGCGCCTGGACAGAATGATTTTTTATTGCAATACTTCAAGCTGTCTGCGCAAGGTGCTGCTGGAGTATTTTGGCGAAAAAACAACGTCGCAGTGCGGTCATTGCGGCAACTGCGACGTGAATAAGAACGCCAGCTGGCGTAGATTTTTGAATATATAGGTTATGAGTTAGATATATTTTATTGCATAAGTCTACACTAAATAGTAACCTTTACTCTATCTCAATAGCTTCCCCGGGCTTAACCACCAGAACCTTGCTTGTAGTTTCTTCCTCTACCGCAGCCTTAAAGGCTTCCACATCTTGGGCGATGGGAGGCCAGGTGTTGTAGTGCACGGGGATGACGTATTTTGCCTGTAAAAGCTTGCAGGCAACGAGGGCGTCATCAGGATCCATAGTAAAGTTGCCGCCGATTGGAAGAACAGCGTAGTCAAAGGGGTCTAGCTTAGGCAGCAGCTGCATATCGCTAAAGAGGGCGGTGTCACCGGCAAAATACAGCTTGGTGCCGTAAAAATCGAGGACGATACCACAGGCATGGCCGCCAGGGACGCCTGCACCGTGGAAGGCCAAGGTGATGCGCACCTTGCCAAAGGGAAACTTGAAGGTGCCGCCAAGGTGCATACCATGAGCCTTGCAGCCAGCTTCCTGCGCCAGACCGCAGATTTCGGCAGTGGAAATGATGGTTGCATCGCAATTTTTGGCGATTTCAAAGGCGCTGCCCAGGTGGTCAAAATGACCGTGGCTGATAAAGATATAGTCAGCCTTGATATCCTTGGGAGTTAATCCCTCGGGGTTACCATCCAGATAAGGGTCGAAAATGATGGTAGAGCCATTTTTTTCCAGGGTAAAGCAGGCATGGTTGATAAAATGAAATTTTGCTGACATGATATGTACCTCCTTTGGTCTTGACGATATAATAATGCTCCCGTGGGTTATTGGAGCATGTACCGACTACAAATATTGCTTATTAAGTATTATAGCATATTCTATCTTCACATTTTTGTGAATTCTTTGGCTTAGA
The DNA here is from genome assembly GCA_963597755.1 of Segatella copri. Taxonomy (GTDB): domain Bacteria; phylum Bacillota; class Negativicutes; order Acidaminococcales; family Acidaminococcaceae; genus Phascolarctobacterium_A. The sequence continues at coordinate 29,454 of CAVBQX010000020.1, read as the reverse complement.
CACGGGAAAAACTTTACAATTTTGCCTAATGTGCGGTAAAATTGATAAAGCAAAGAAATAGGAGTACTGCACTATGAATTATAAAAATTTTGCTTTTGGCTGTACATTTTTGGGGCTGACGCTAATGTCCGCCGTGTGTGCGGCTACAGTGCCGGAGGATACGGAGGAAGCAACTGCCACAAAGGCATCGCAGACGATTACTGCTAATAAAAATGATAAGCAGATTTTAGCCAAAAAACGTCGCGATGTTCAGGTTTCGGTTGATAAAAATAAGATAGTCGTTTCTAATAAACCAGCAGCTGCAGCCTCACCGGACGCAATTAAAGGCCAAACTGTAAAGAAGCAGCCTTCGCTGCTGCAGGAAAGGAACGGTAAATTTTATTTTGCCGATACGCAGCTGCCTGATGATTATCGCAGCATCAGTATTTTTGGCGCGCCTGTTGTGACAAAGGCACAGGCTGTGGCCTATATCAAGCTGGTTAATCCTAATGTGAAGCTGGCCTGCTCGGTAGAGGAGCTGGTTGACTGCTATTGGCAGGAGGCTGAGCGCGAGAATGTACGCCCAGATTTGGCGCTGGCGCAATCGCTGGTGGAAACGGGCACCTATTATTATGGTGGTGATGTTTTGCATCACCAAAACAATTTTTGTGGCTTGGGAACCACAGGTGGCGGTGTGCGTGGTGCTGCCTTTGCTACGCCGCAGCTGGGGGTGCGGGCGCATATCCAGCATCTTTTGGCCTATGCAAGAAAGGAGCAGCCGATAACAGAAATTATCGATCCACGCTACGATTTGGCACATAATTTGCGCCTGGGGCGTGGACTGATTGATGTTTGGTATGGCTTAAATGGTACCTGGGCGATGGGCTCACTGTACTGCGAAAAAATTATGGCGACCTACCAAAAGCTTTTGGCACAGCAGGCGGTTGAGCCTGTGGTAGAAAAGCAGCCTGTAAAGGTAAAGCAGAAAAAGCAGGAGCACAAGAAAACCAGCATGAAAAAACGTGTTGAGCAAATTCTGCAAGGAAAAGAATAGGAGGCATAAAGTTGCATATAGTTTTGGTTGAACCTGAAATCCCCGGCAACACCGGCAATATTGCGCGCCTGTGCGCTGCCACCGGCTGCCATTTGCATTTGGTGCGCCCCTTGGGCTTTTCAGTTGAAGATAAATATTTAAAGCGTGCAGGCTTAGATTATTGGCATTTGGTGGATATTCATTATTATGACAGCGTATACGAGGTATTGGAAAAGTATAAGGACAATCCCAAATACTTTTTGACGACCAAAGCACATGCGTCATATGCGGACGTGAATTACGCACAGGACAGTTTGTTGATTTTTGGCAAGGAAACAGCAGGATTGCCGGAAACGCTGCTGCATGAATATCCCGAAAGCTGCATCCGTATTCCGATGATTGAGGATGCGCGTTCGCTGAACCTGTCTAATTCTGTGGCAATAGTGGCCTATGAGGCCCTGCGGCAGAACAATTTTGCTGATTTGACTCTTTACGGAGGGGAATACAAGTGATTATTATTAAGGAATTTGATTTTGACGCAGCGCATTATCTGCCTGCGTATAACGGCAAGTGCGAGCATCTGCACGGACACACCTATAAACTGGTGGTGAAGGTGGAGGGGACTCCTGACCACGAGGGTATGGTCATCGACTTTATCAAATTAAAAAATTTGGTAAAGAGTGAGGTACTTGCGCAGCTTGACCATGCCTGCCTGAATGATATCCTGCCTGTACCTTCGGCAGAAAATATTAGTGTTTGGGTGTGGGATAAGTTGGCTGATAAGCTGCAAAATGAGCGTTACCATCTGTATGAGGTGGAGGTTTGGGAGACGCGCACCAGTGGCTGCGTGTATCGAGGTGAATGATGAAGGACGTACAGAGTGAAAAGGATTTGCGCAATATACCGCTGAAGCACGTGGGTATTAAGGATTTGCGCTGGCCGATAGAGCTGCGCGATAAAACCCGTGGTACGCAGCACAGCGTGGCCAGGGTGACGCTGGCTGTAGATTTACCGCATGATATGCGTGGTACACACATGAGCCGTTTTGTGGAGTGCCTGCGGACGCTCGGCCCTGTGGGACTGGCGGATGTGGAAGGTATTTTGGACAAGCTTAAGGAGCATTTGCAGGCAGAAAGAGCCTTTATCAAGTTGGAATTTCCGTACTTTGTTACGAAAAAGGCTCCTGTAAGTAGTATGGAAGCACCTATGGATATAGATTGCGTGTATAAGGCCGAAAAGGGCGAGAAGCTGCGCTGGCGCATTAAGGCCGTGGTGCCTGTACAGACGCTGTGTCCCTGCTCGAAGGAGATTAGCAGCTATGGTGCGCATAACCAGCGGGCCTTTGCCAAGCTGGAAGTTGAAGCCAATGAAATGGTTTGGCTGGAGGAGCTGGTGGATATTGCCGAGGCTTCGGCCAGCACGCCGCTTTACGGTCTTTTGAAGCGTCCGGATGAAAAATTTGTTACGGAGCACGCCTATGACAATCCGCGCTTTGTAGAGGACGCTGTACGCGAGGTGGCGCTGCGTCTGGAGGCGGACGCACGCATTACCTGGTATCGTGCCGAGGTAGAAAGCATGGAAAGCATTCATAATCATAATGCTTTTGCTGTTGTAGAAAAGGGTGAGCTGAATGCTGATTAAAATTAACCAGGAGATGCTATGTGACGCTTTGGCGGCAATGGGAGCACACAAGGATAGTCTGCCGATTTTTGCACGCAAGGCGCAGATTATTCCTCTCAAGCTGCTGGAGGTGCGCACGCCTGCCGCTAATATTATTAAGCAGGAAATGCTGGCTGCCGGCGGCGATGCTGTGACGCCTGCAGGGGCAGTGACCTGCGCTACTAAATATGTTGATGTGCTGCTTTTGGGGACGTGCAAGGCCTATAATGCGCTGCTTGCCAAGCTGGAGCTGATGCCGTGGTTTGGCATGCCGCGCGTGGCAGAGGATATAAAAGCGGCTCTGCAGCCGGCAGAGCTCAAAACTACACTCGCAGATGGCAGGGTGCTGACCTATGAAAAGCTGTGCGTTATGGGCATTTTAAATATTACGCCTGATTCCTTTTACGCCGGGTCGCGTGTGCCCAAGCTGCAGACTGTGTTGGAGCGTGCAGGCAAAATGCTGGCAGATGGTGCAGGTATTTTGGACATTGGCGGTGAATCTACCCGCCCCGGCAGCGACAGCGTAGATGGCGAGGAGGAACGCCGCCGCGTGCTGCCTGTAATCGAAGCATTGCGCAAGGAATATCCCAAAGCCGTTCTTTCGGTTGATACCTACCGCGCAGATACGGCTGAGGCTGCTTTGGCTGCCGGTGCAGATATTATTAACGATATCAGCGCGATGGAGGCAGATGCACGCATGGCGGACGTAGTGCAAAAATCTAACGCGCCGATTATCTTGATGCATATGCGTGGAACACCCAAAAACATGCAGCAAAATTGCGAATATAAAAACGTGGTGGAAGAGGTCGCCGTGTACCTAGCGCAGCGGGCGCAGCTTTTGCGTGAGTGCGGCGTGGGTGCGGACAAAATTATTCTTGATCCGGGCATTGGTTTTGCCAAGGATGTGCAGCAGAATTTGCTTTTGATGCGTGATCTGCATACCTTAACGAGCTTTGGCTATCCTGTGCTTTTGGCAGCATCTCGCAAGAGCACTATTGGCGCAGTGCTTGGCGGTGTGCCTGCTGAGGAACGTCTGGAGGGAACGATTGCGACGAGCCTGCAGGCAGTTTATGCGGGAGCGCAGATGGTGCGTGTGCATGACGTGCTGGAAAATGCACGTGCGATTAGGGTGCTGGAAGCGATTTTAGGTAAATAAGTAGTGAGGAGGGCCGTATGGCTACTGCATATATTGCTTTAGGCAGTAATTTGGGTGACAGGGAAGCGAACCTGCGGAAGGCGCTGCTGCTGCTTTGGCAGCAGGGCGTGGAGGTGCAGGCTGTTTCCGGCTTTTGGGATACTACTCCATATGGCGTAACAGACCAGCCGCGCTTTTTGAACGCTGTGTGTCGCGTGCGCACGTATCTGGAGCCACTGGCGCTTTTGCGGTTGCTTTTGGCAACGGAGCACCAGATGGGACGGGTGCGCCTGCGTCATTGGGGCGAGCGCAATATAGACTTGGATCTGCTGCTTTATGAGGATGTGATTATGAATGAGCCGGCTTTGCGCCTGCCGCATCCTGATATGCAAAACAGGGATTTTGTGCTGCTGCCCTTGGCTGAGATTGCACCTGATTTGCTGCATCCTACGCTTAAAAAGACGATAAGCGAGCTAAAGGAAAGTCTGAAAGGTCAGGGTTAAAGTGCTTGACCGCTAAAGTCCCTGGTGAAGGTGACAGAGGTAGCTGTTGAGCTTGTGAAGGCGCAAAGCTCTGTGTTATAATAATGATAAGAAAATTTTTACCTGGAGGTAGTCATGAGAATAGATGGTGCCGGCGGTTGCTTTGATAACCGTCTTTATGAGGTTGATATTGATGTGGCCTGGAATATTGCTCTTTTGTGCATTAATGAGATGGGCGTGACCATTGACGAGCAAAACGATGCGGAGCATCGCGTACATTTTCATAACAAAAAGAAAATAATGCAGCTGGCCATGCAGAATTTGGATGAAGAAACCGTGCAGGTAATTATGGATTCTACCAAGGAGCGCCTGCAGATTTATAACTGGAAGCGCGAGGACAAGGAGGTTAACCAGTTCTACGAGCTGTTTGAAAAGAAGCTTGCGGAATTCCGTGCCTTTATCCTGTGTCCCAATTGCACAGCTAAAATCAGTTCTTTAGTCAAGTTTTGTCCGGAATGTGGCTGCAAGATCAGATAAGCTTAGTGTTAAGCTAAAAATAAAAAAGAAACCAAATACCGATTGGTATTTGGCTTCTTTTTAAATCCGAACGGATTAGATTGCGCGGTTAACTTTACCGGAACGCAGGCAGCGGGTGCAAACGTTTACACGTTTAACAGAACCTTCAACAACTGCTCTTACTTGTTGGATATTCGGGTTCCATGCACGTTTGGTGTGTCTATTGGAGTGGCTGACGTTGTTGCCAGCGAGTTTACCTTTACCGCAGATTTCGCAGATAGATGCCATTGTTTCCCACCTCCTTAAACGTGATAAGACATAAGGCACATTCAAATTTAACATGAGTATTTTACCATAAAGAATAAAGAAAATCAAGGAAAATTTAGGCTGACGAGGTAATTATATAAATGTGGTGGAAAGAAAACGTGATAACCCTTAAAGGGGTCGGCGTAAAAAAGGCGGCGGAGCTGGCTGCCTTAAACATTTTTACTGTGGGTGATTTACTGGAATTTTATCCGCGGCAGGGGGCATATCTGGATTATGCACAGTTAAAGACGATTAAGGAGCTGGCAACCGATAACAGCAAGCAGATTTTCAAGGCTAGCGTGTATCATGTGCAAAACGGCTATAGTGCCAAGCGTCGCAGCTACACGACGGTGACGGTGCGCGATGAAACCGGTTACGCCATGCTGTATTTTTTTGGCGGTCAGCGTTATAAGGCGCAAAAGCTGAAGGCAGATACGCTGCTGCAGATTACAGGCAGAGTGCGCATGGGGCGTACGGCTAAAAGCGTGAGCGAGGTGGATATCCAGATTTTGGAGCAGGAGGAGGCCAAAACGCCGGGGATAGTGCCTGTATACGCGTTGAGTGGTAACCTGACGCAGAAAAATTTGCGCAGCTGGGTGGGCGAGGCGTTGAAGCTGGCGGAGCAGGAGCTGCCGGAAAGTCTGCCGGAGCAGATAGTAAAAAAATGCGGCCTGCCTGACAGGCTTACGGCGCTTAAGAATATCCATTTTCCTGCAAGCTGGGAGGCCTTGCGTCAGGCAAAGCGGCGCTTTGTCTTTGAAGAGCTGTTTTTACTGCAGTGCGGTCTTTTGTATTACCGCCAGCAAAGTCATGACAGCCGTGAGGGGATAAAGCACGGCGCAGACGGCACTTTGCTGACGGATGTTGTGGCAGCGCTGCCATTTGAGCTGACTGCGGCACAAAAGCAGGCCTGGCACGAAATTTCGCAGGATATGCAGGATAAAAAGCCTATGCACCGCATTTTGCAGGGTGACGTGGGCAGTGGCAAAACGGTCATCAGCGCGCTGGCATTGGCCAAGGCTGTAGAAAACGGTTACCAAGGATGCATCATGGCACCGACGGAGATTTTGGCGGCGCAGCATTTTGCTACGCTGGAGCAGTACCTGCAGCCGTTCAATGTACGCGTTGCGCTTTTAACAGGCGGTATGCGTGCCAAGGCACGGCGTGAGCTGCTGCTGAACCTGGAGCTGGGGCTGGTGGACGTGGTTGTGGGTACGCACGCACTGCTTGAGGAGGATGTGCGCTTTGCTAATCTTTCTTTGGCAGTGACAGATGAGCAGCACCGCTTTGGCGTTGAGCAGCGTGCACGCCTTGCCAATAAAGCTGCCAATGCCCCCGACGTGTTGGTTATGACAGCTACTCCCATTCCCCGTACGCTGGCGCTGACGGTGTACGGCGACCTGGATATTTCGGTGATGAAGGGCAAGCCGCCGCAGCGTAAGCCGGTGCAGACGCTGTGCTATACTGATGAACGGCGGCATGACGTTTACGCAGGCCTGGTGCGTCAGGTGCTGGCAGGGCGGCAGGCATATGTTGTTTGTCCTTTGATAGAGCAGTCGGACGTGCTTGCGGCTCACAGTGCGGAAAATGTATACGAGGAGCTAAAACGGGATTTTTTGCAGGATATCCCCTGCGCCCTTTTGCATGGCAGGCTAAGGGGAGCTGAAAAGGAGACGATTATGCAGGCCTTTGCCGCAGGTGAGATTAAGGTGCTGGTGAGCACGACCGTTATAGAGGTGGGTGTGAACGTGCCCAACGCTACGCTGATGGTGATAGAAAATGCCGAGCGTTTTGGCCTGGCACAGCTGCACCAGCTGCGTGGGCGCGTAGGGCGTGGCAGTGAGCAGTCGTATTGCGTGCTGCTGACTGCTGCTGATTCGCCTGAGGCCTTGGCACGCCTTGGCGTGCTGCACGAAAGCGAGGACGGCTTTTATCTTGCTGAAAAGGATATGGAGCTGCGAGGGGCAGGACAGCTCTTCGGCCTTAAGCAGCATGGCTTGCCAGATTTGCGAATTGCTGATATAATGCGAGATATTGATACGATTGCCGAGGTGCGCCGGCTGGCGCAGGCACAGCTGCAGACACCCGGGGATTGGGATGAAATCCGCCGCTTGGTGGATATGCAGTTCGGTGAGCGCTTTAACATGATTTTTAATACGTAAAGAGGTCTTTGGTAGATGAATAAAAACTGGCTCAAAAATCCTGATATATGTGCAAAGGTGGTGGCGGCAGTGTTGCTTGTGGCTTTGCTGCTTGCGATTCACTGCTTTGCCGATGGCTTTTTCAGCAAAACCTTTAAGCTTGCCATCAGCGGCAACGTCAACGGTTTGGTGGAATATTTACGCTCCTTTGGGCCGTGGGCCGTACTCATCAGCTTCCTTCTGGATGTTTTGATTAATGCCGGCAGTGTTTTCCCTTCCATTTTTCTTTCTACTGCTAATGGTTTGATCTTTGGTCTGCCACTGGGTATAACGATTTCCTGGCTGGCCGAAACCACCGGCGTGGTTATGAGCTTTTTTTTAATGCGTTTTTTCTTTCGCAATACGGCAGAGAAGATTATTGAAAAAAGCAATTCCCTAAAGGCGATTGACGAGGCCAGCGGCAAGCACGGTCTGGAATGGATGGCCTTCGCCAGGGCGCTGCCCTATTTCCCGTCAGGCATCCTTACAGCGGTGGGTGCAGTGAGCAGCATCAGCGCGCGTGATTATATTATTGCTAACCTTATCGGCAAATTCCCGTCTACGGCTTTGGAGGTTGTGATTGGTCATGACGTGGTAAATTTTGAAGAAAACAGCCAACGCTTAACGATTTTGATTATCGCTGTCGGAGTCATCTTCTTTGTTTATAAGAAATGGTTTTATAAGAGCGGGAAAAAATAAAGCGGACATAACAAAACGGCCTGCGTGCTATCCAAGGGATATGGCGCAGGCCGTTTTAGTTTATATTTATTCGTTCATCATATGTAAATGCTCAAACAGCTTGAAGACCAGGCTCATAACGATGGCGACCAATGTTGCCAGCACCATGCCTTGCACGGCAAAGGCACCAAAGGAAAGCTTGGCACCGGACAGACCGATGATCATGATAACAGAGGTCATGACGAGGTTGGAGGACTTGCTGTAATCTACCTTGCTTTCTACCAGCACGCGGATACCGCTGGCGGCAATTACGCCAAAGAGCAGTACACAGATACCGCCCATAACAGGAACAGGGATGCTGTGAATCAGCTCGCTGAGCTTGCCGCAGAAGGAAAGGATGATGGCAAATACGGCAGCACCACCGATAACCCAGGTGCTGTATACCTTGGTGATGGCCATAACGCCGATGTTTTCACCATAGGTGGTGTTGGGGGTGGCGCCGGCAAAGCCGCTGATGACGTTGGAAAGACCATCAGCAAACAAGGAACGGGAAAGTCCGGGATCCTTGATCAGATCGCGTTCAACGATGTTGCCGGTAACGACGAGGTGGCCGATGTGCTCAGCTAGTACAACCAATGCTGCGGGAGCAATGATCATGATGGCGTTGAGATCGAAGACAGGTGCGTAAAAATGCGGAACCTGGAACCAGGGTGCCTCCAAAACAGGCTGGAAGTTGACGATACCTACGATGGCGGCAAATACGTAACCACAGATAACGCCGAAAAGAATGGGGATGATGCTCATAAAGCCGCGGAAGGCAACAGAGCCAATAACGCCGACGGCAAGCGTGAACATAGAAACGGCTACGTTAGTCATATCGATTTTGTCACCTGTGAGACCGGCCATGTTGGCAGCAACAGGGGCAAGCTCCAAGCCGATAACGGCAATGATGGCACCCATGGCTGCAGGCGGAAAGATGACATCAATCCATTTTGTACCTACATAGTGAATGATGATGGAAAAGAGCATAAAGAGCAGACCGAAAACAATGAAGCCGGACTGTGCATGATTATAGCCGGAATTAGACATGATCAAAAGTACAGGGGAGATAAAGGCAAAGCTGGAGCCAAGGTAGGAAGGAATTTTGCCCTTGGTGATGAAGATGTAAAGCAGCGTGCCCAAACCATTCATAAACAGGCAGGTGGTGGGACTTACCTTGAACAAAAAAGGAACCAGCACGGTGGAGCCAAACATGGCAAACAAATGCTGGAGACTTAACGGGATATTCAGTAGTAGTGGTGGACGTTCTTCGACTTGAATAACTTTGCGTTCCAAATTAATAACCTCTTTTCTTAAATTTGCTATTAGTAATTTTAAGTGTAAATGCTGATAATTGCAAGAAAAAAATACCTGAATACAAAATACATAGCGGCAGAAGGCTGCCTAATGGTGCTTGCAGCCTTGCCTAATGAAAAAGAAAAAAGTATAATATAGAGTCGTAGTTGTATCTTTTATATTTTGTTTTTATGAAGGGGGCTTATGCATGTTAAATGTAAATAAAGAACGCGTTGCGAACCTGCTTGCAGGCCTGGCCAAATTTACGGCGAACGAGGAGGGCGTAACCCGTCTGGCTTATAGCGAATTGGATAAAAAAGCGCAGGAGTGGCTGCTAACGCAGGTGCAGGACCTGGAGCTTAGTGTGCGTACTGATGCTGTTGGCAATGTATTTTTGCGCCGCGTGGGCAAAAACGGCGAGCTGGCACCGGTCGCCAGCGGCTCGCATTTAGACAGTGTCATCCACGGCGGTGCGTATGATGGTATGTGCGGCGTTGTGGGCGCGTTGGAGGCACTCTACATGCTGCAGGACGAAGAACTGGAGCGCAGCATAGAGGTTATCATTTTCCGCGCTGAGGAATCAAGCCGCTTTGGCTTTGCGACCATGGGCAGCAAGCTTTTAACAGGCAGTGCTACGCCGGAGCAGCTGAGCCGTGGCACCAAAAAAGGTGACATCAGCTTTATTGAAGCGTTGCGCGCCTGGGGCTGCGACCCTGCTGCCTACAAGGAGGCTATTATTGCACCGGGGACATACCACAGCTTTAGCGAAATACACATCGAGCAGGGTAAGGTACTGGAGCAGACACAGCACGAGCTGGGTATTGTGCACAATATTGCCGCACCGACACGTTTTAAGCTGCATATTAAGGGTGTAGCCGATCATAGCGGTGCTACACCGATGGGAATGCGTAAGGACGCACTGGTGAGTGCAGCTAAGCTGATTTTGGCAGTGAACAAGGCAGCAACAGACGAAAAAGCCAACGGCACTGTTGGTACTGTTGGCGTTGTCGATATAGACCCCGGCTCTATTAACGTCGTACCGGGTGAGGTAACGCTGTGGGTGGACGTGCGTGGCGTAGACAAATCCAGCATTGAGCGTACTTTGGATTGCATCCGCCAGCAGGCAGAAGCAGTCGCTGCTGCTGACGGCGTGGAGGTGGAGCAGGAAATGCTCACAGCCGATAATCCTGTAGCCTTGGATGCTGCGATGGCAGCGCAGAGCGAGCAGATTTGTGCGGAAAAGGGCATCAGCTTTTTACACATGAACAGCGGAGCGGGGCATGACGCTATGCATATGACCAAAATCTGCCCGACGACCATGCTGTTTATTCCCTGTCGTGCAGGCATCAGCCACAATCCTGCTGAATACGCCAAAAACGATGACATCTGCTGTGCTATAGAGGTGTTGGCAGAAATCCTGCGTCGTGAAGCTAATTGACAAACAGGAAAAAAATGCTATAATAAAAACAGAGATAGCCGATTGTGTTGGGTCGGCTTTCCCTGCAAAGTTTGAGTTTGAAGGAAGCCGCCGAACACATCAGGCGGTTTTTTTCATGCCTTTATTTGGAGCGATACGTAAGTATCAAAACTACGAGAGTTGCAAAGCCAATCATTAACTGAAGTGCTTCAAAAACTGTCATAGTATCACCCCACTTTCCAGCAGGAACCGACATCGACTATCTCTTACGAAAATTATATCATTTTATTCTTTAATATGCAAATATATTTTCACACTCCCGTGCCGTCGAAGCAGGGAATGAAGTCCTCGCAGGCAGCGTCGCCCTCCTGTACAAAGCCGTCTTCGATACTGCTTTGCATCAGGTAGGCTTCCAAAGCGTTATATTCCGCATCGGTAACCTTGCGGTTAATTTCGGGATATTCATTGGCGCGGCCGCAGGGAACGTATTGGTGCATCAGACTGAACATAACCTGTCCCGGCTTAAAGGTGCCGGCAACCCAGTCAATAACGCGCTTGGTATTATCAAGCATTCCCGGCATAATCAAATGGCGGATGATGACACCCTTGGTCATGATGCCGTCATCGCTTATGTGGTAGTCACCAACCTGGCGGTGCATCTCCTTGATGGCCTCCGTGGCAATGCGGAAGTAGTAGGGTGCGTTGCTGTACTTGATGGCGGCAATGTCGTCGCTGTATTTTAGGTCTGGAAGGTAAATCTGCACCTTGCCCTTGAGGCGGCGCAGGGTGTCCTGGGTTTCAAAGCCGCTGGTGTTGTACACCACAGGCACGGGCAGGGGCTCGTCCAGGCTTTGCAAAACGGCCTCAGTGAAATGGGTGGGAGTGACAAGATTGATGTTGTGCGCGCCCTTGGCAATGAGCTCGTGGTAAATTTCCTTGAGGCGGACAATGGTAATTTCCTTGCCGAAGCCCTTGCAGCTGATGTCGTAGTTTTGGCAAAAGACGCAGTGCAGATTGCAGCCGGAAAAGAAAACTGTACCACTGCCACGGGTGCCGCTGATTACAGGCTCTTCCCACATATGCAGACCGGCGCGGGCAACGATGGGCGCAAGACCGACGCCGCAGCTGCCAAAGCAGCCTTCGGTGCTGGTTATACTTTGCGGTCTGTCCACACCGCAGCGGTGCGGACAAACATAACATAGGCTCATATATATTCCTCCTTAAAGGCGATGAAGGATGATATTTTGCATAGATTAATAATTGCTATACTACGTTATCATCGCTAAACATCGCACTGCTTTCATTCTATCACAACGCAAAGCAGTTGACAAAAATAGCAGGAAATTTTATAATTTTAGTAGTAGGTCATATAACTGACGGAAGTGGGTTACCACAGGGGAGTATGACCGGTGACGCCGACCGTCTGGGCAGAATTATTTTCTGGTACCAGTGTGTCGGTTTTTTGTTTATACTGGTACTCTAGAATTCAAGGAGGAAAAGTAATGAAAGAATTAGCTTTGAAATACGGCTGCAACCCCAATCAGGGACAGGCGCGTATTTATATGCAAAATGGCGCAGAGCTGCCGATTGAGGTTTTGAACGGCCGCCCCGGCTATATCAATTTTTTGGATGCCTTCAACAGCTGGCAGCTGGTAAAGGAGTTGAAGGAGGCTACAGGCCTGCCTGCCGCCGCTTCCTTTAAGCACGTGAGTCCGGCCGGTGCCGCTGTCGGCCTGCCGCTGAGCGATACCTTGAAGAAGATTTATTATGTGGATGACCTGGAGCTGTCGCCGCTGGCTAACGCCTACGCCCGTGCCCGTGGTGCCGACCGCATGAGCTCCTATGGTGATTTTGTAGCGCTGTCGGACGTGTGCGATGTGCAGACCGCTAAAATGCTGGCGCGTGAGGTTTCAGACGGCGTTATTGCCCCTGGCTATACCGATGAAGCATTGACTGTTTTAAAGGGTAAGCGCAAGGGAACCTATAATATTATCAAAATCGACCCTGATTACAAGCCGGAGCTTTTGGAGCATAAGCAGGTTTTTGGCATCACCTTTGAGCAGGAGCGCAACGAGGCAAAAATCACTGCTGATTTGCTGGTAAAGCGTCCCACTGTTAATAAGGAAATTCCTGAGGGTGCTGCCCGCGACCTTTTGATTTCCCTTATTGTGCTCAAATATACGCAGTCCAATTCCGTCTGCTATGTAAAGGATGGCCAGGCCATTGGTATTGGTGCAGGCCAGCAGTCGCGCGTGCACTGCACCCGTCTGGCAGGCAACAAGGCAGATATCTGGTGGCTGCGTCAAAACCCCAAGGTTTTGGCACTGCCGTTTAAGGACAGCATCCGCCGTCCTGACCGTGACAACACCATTGACGTTTACATTTCGGATGATTACGAGGATGTGTTGGCTGATGGCGTATGGGAAAACTTCTTTACCCAAAAGCCTGAGCCTTTGACCCGCGAGGAGAAAAAGGCCTGGGTTGCTCAGCTTAAGGACGTAGCCCTTGGCAGTGACGCTTTCTTCCCATTTGGCGATAACATCGAGCGTGCGCATCGCAGCGGTGTGCAGTATATTGCCCAGGCTGGCGGCTCTATCCGTGATGATAATGTTATCGAAACCTGCGACAAGTACGGTATTGCTATGGCCTTTACCGGCCTGCGCCTTTTCCATCATTAATAGGATTGCAAAAAAGAGAAGAGGCTGGGACAAAACCCAAGCTTAAACAGAAAAACCAGTGGAGTTTTACCGTCAGGTAAATTTCCACTGGTTTTTTAGTATAAGAATTTTAGAAAATACTTAAATTATAGCGATTCTTTAATTCGTAAAGTTAGTTTTGTCCCAGCCTCTTGATTATGGCAAGAAAAAGATAGAGAGAAAATTTAATAAAAGAGAGAGACAGAAAAACCTTAAACACAAAACAGCATGAACACCTGCGCCTGGCAGCAGTGCTCATGCTGTTTTATAATTTTTGCTATTTCACTATTCCACAAAGGTGTTGGGCGACAGCACATCACCGTCATCAAAGGCAATATAGGTTACCTGGATTTTGACGGTTTCCTTGGCTACATCCAGCTCCATCAGCTTTTTGTCATCCGGCAAAAGCGGATTAAGCTTTTTGGTGGTGGTCAGCTCTACAGCCTTGCCGGGAGCGATGCTGCCCTTGTAATGCTCGGGATAGGAATACAGCTGCTCGCCCTTGTCGTTTAAGATGGTGACATCGTAATACATGCGGTTGATGGCAACCTGCGTCATATTTTTGGCCATGATGGTGGCTGTCAGCGTAGCATCTGCAGCTATACCACCCTTGCCTTGTGCGTCCTTGTTCAAGGTCAGGCGTTCGCTGGTGGTTTGCAATGCCTTGTTCAGGCGTTCGATAATCGGCTTATTGGCAGCGGCCTGCTTGGCGCGTTTGGCGGCGTCCAGATGGACAATGAAGTCCTCCAGGTTGCTCACCTTTTTGATCTGCCAGTCGCCTGCTTCGTTGTGCTGTAACAAAAGCTCGGCTACAAAATCCTTATCCACATCGCTGTCATGTACAACAAGCGTTGCCGTAGCAGTTTCGCCACTGTGCTTAGCTAGCTGCAGGTCCTTCACGGTGAGCTTGCCGACGTGGATGTGACGCTCCATGTTGCGCTTCATGGCGTCGGGGACAGGGTCTGCGGCCTGCTTGGTCGTATCCTCAGGCTTATTGGCAACCTTATCCATGGCCTCCTTGGTCATCAAATCTACAACCGACGGCTTGAGCATATGCAAAATGCCCAAGGCGAAGGGATTAGAGAAGATGTTGTCGTTATTGATTTTGCTTTCGGCCTTGATGATATCCTCAAAGGCGTTATCCATAACCGAGGGCACATCAACGTAGCGCGAAAATTTGGCGCTGTCATGCTCCTTGAGTGCTATGCGCGCTTCGTTCAGGGCATAGGCCGGAGTGCGGATAAAATAGAGAAAATAAAATGCTGCGCCGCAGATGGCAGCGAGCAGAATGATGACGATAACCCATTTCTTTTTGCTTTGCATAATTCTTACCTTCCTAAATTAGCTTATCAAAAGCAATAAAAGCAATTCTTTGCCTGCATATATTTTAATCACCTTAAGGGCAGATTTCAATACCTGCTACTAAAATATTTTTTTGTGGTGAGTATATAGCGTAGCTGATAATGGAAAACAGCTTGCGGTAAAGGCTACTGATTGGGTATAATATAATGATATGGAGAAGAAATTACTGGAGGTATAACATACATGACAGAAAAAAATAAAACCTATTGCCTGATTAATTATGGCTGCCAGATGAATGAGTCGGATACGGAGCATTACGCAGGCCAGCTGCAGGAGCTTGGCTATGCGCCGAATCCCGATTTTCATACGGCGGATATCATTATCGTTAACACCTGCTGCGTGCGTGAAAGTGCGGAAAAGAAAATTGCCGGTAAGATTGGCGAGCTGAAGGCTGTGAAGCGCAATAATCCTGACGTAGTTATCTGCGTGGCAGGCTGCATGGCGCAAAAGGATGGCGAAAAGCTGCGCCAAAAGCATCCACAGGTGGATTTGCTTTTGGGCACTGCCTACGTTAATGATTTTAAGCGTTTGCTGCTGGAGTTTTTGACGGCGCGCAAGGGTGCGGCCTATACTGATTTAACCATCCACCAAAGCGAGTTTGAGGGTCAGATGGTGCGTCAAAGCTCGTTTGCTGCCTGGATTCCTATTATGTATGGCTGCAACAATTTTTGCACCTACTGCATTGTGCCTTATGTGCGCGGCCGTGAGCGCAGCCGCAGCATGGATAACATTGTGGCTGAAATCGAAGCAGCGGTGCGTGACGGTTATAAGGAGTTCACCCTTTTGGGACAAAATGTTAATTCTTACGGTAAGGAGTTTGGCGATAAGGATGCCTTTGCCAAGCTGCTGCGCCGCGTGGACCAAATCCCGGGCGTGGAGCGCATCCACTATATGACCAGCCATCCGCGTGACATGAGCGAGGAGGTTATTAAGGCTGTGGCCGAGTGTGAGCATATCTGCGAGGGCTTCCACGTTCCCTTCCAGGCTGGCAGCAACGAAATCCTGCGCCGTATGAACCGTGGCTATACACGCGAAAAATATCTGGCGTTAATCGAAATGATCCGCAAATATGTGCCGGAGGCCGAAATTACGACGGATATTATTGTGGGTTTTCCGGGCGAAACAGAAGAGGATTTTGAGGATACGCTGGATATTGTGCGCCAGGTTGGCTTTACGTCGGCGTTTACCTTTATTTATTCCAAGCGCAGCGGTACGCCTGCAGCCAAGATGGATGAGCAGGTGCCGCTGGCAGTGAAAAAGGAGCGCCTGAACCGCCTGATGGCCTTGCAGAACGCCAATAGCTTAAAGCGCCATGAGCGTCTGGTGGGACAGACGGTAGAGGTTTTAGCCGAAGGCCCCAGCAAGCAGAAAACAGTTTGGAATGGCCGCACCCGCACAGGTGTTTTGGTGCTGTGGCCTATTGAGGATAAAACGTATGAGGTTGGGCAGAAGGTTAATGTAAAGATTGACACTGCGCAAACCTGGCTGGTGAAAGGTAAGGCGGTAGATTAATGGCTGCTGCAAATGCTACGCCCATGGTACAGCAGTACCAGGCAGTGAAAAAGGAGCATCAAAACGAGCTGCTCTTTTTCCGCTTGGGCGATTTTTACGAAATGTTTTATGAGGACGCGCTGACTGCGTCCCGTGAGCTGAATCTCACCTTGACTAAACGCTCTAACAGCGTGGAGGATATTCCTATGTGCGGCGTTCCCTACCATTCGGTGGATGGCTACATTGCCAAGCTCATCAAAAAAGGCTACCGCATCGCCATCTGTGAGCAGGTGGAGGATCCCAAGCTGGCCAAGGGAATTGTAGAACGCAAGGTTATCAAAATTATTACGCCGGGGACGGCGCTTAACGAGCAGCTTTTGGAGGATAAGCACAACCGTTATCTGGCATTTTTGCTGGAGCAGGAGGATGAGCTGTGTCTGGCGGCGGCTGATGTAACAACAGGCGAGTGCCAATGGTATAAGGCGGGCGGCAGTGAATGTTTTTTGATGGTTACCGAGCAGCTGTACCGCCTGCAGCCGGCGGAGCTGGTGCTGCCAAATGACTTTGGTGCTGCCAAGGATCTGCGCGAATGGCTTGCTGCGCGCCTGCCGGACTGCGTTTTGACTAATTACGTAGAGGAAGATGCTGCGGCAGCTTATTTTGCGCAGCATTTTGGCGCAGAGCAGGTGCCGCCGCTGGTGCAGCAGGCAGTGGAGCTTTTGCTGCGCTACCTGCATAGCACGGTGATGGCTGATTTGAGCCATATCAACCGCTTAAAGGAGATTGTCGTCGGCAGCTTTATGAGCCTGGATGTTACTGCTATCCGCAATTTGGAGCTGGTGCGCAATATGGCCGATGGTGGCAAAAGGGGAACGCTTTTGGCTGTTTTGGATTTTACCGGGACATCCATGGGCGCACGCCTTTTGCGCAGCTGGATAGAAAGTCCGCTTTTGGACTTAGGGCGCATCCATGAACGTCAGGAGGCCGTGGAAGAGCTTTTGACCAGTGGCGAGCTGCGTGACGCCGTGGGTGCGCAGCTTAAGGCCGTGGCCGATTTGGAGCGCATTGTAAGCCGCATCGAGGTGGGCAGTGCCAACGCCCGCGACCTTGTGGCGCTGCGCAATTCGCTGCTGGCACTGCCTGCGCTCAAGGAGCTTTTGGCAGGCTGCCAAAGCAGGCTGCTGCACAGGCTGTGGAGCGGTCTGCAGCTGCATGAGGAGCTAGCTGGCGTGCTGCAGAGGGCGATTGTGGACGAGCCGCCGTTTTCTGTCCGTGAGGGCGGCATGATCCGCCAAGGCTATAACAGTGAGCTGGATGAGCTGCAGCTGATTGCTGCGGATAACAAAACCTGGATGCAAAACTTTGAGCAGAAGGTTAAGGAAGAAACCGGTATCAAGACGCTCAAGGTGGGCTTTAACAAGGTTTTCGGCTACTATATTGAGGTCAGCAAGGGTCAGGCAGCCGGCGTGCCGCCGTATTTTGTGCGCAAGCAGACGCTGGTTAACGCCGAACGCTACATTGTGCCCGAGCTGAAGGAATTTGAAAATAAAATTTTGGGTGCCAAGGAAAAAATACAGCAGCTGGAATATTATCTTTTTGACGAGCTGCGCACGCTTATCCGTGGCAAAATCAGGGAGATTCAGCAAACCGCGCGCGCTATTGCCTGCACAGACGTGCTGGCGGCGCTGGCAACGGCGGCCTACAAGTACAATTATGTGCGTCCCAAGCTGAATAATAATGGTGAAATAAAAATTACCGACGGCCGTCACCCTGTGGTGGAGCGGCTTTTAGAAAAGGAAATTTTTGTTCCTAACAATACCAATCTGAATAATACTGATGAGCGCATGATTGTCATCACCGGGCCTAATATGGCAGGCAAATCCACCTATATGCGGCAGGTGGCGCTTTTGGTGCTGATGACGCAGATGGGCAGCTTTATCCCTGCGCGTCAGGCTGATATCTGTCCCGTGGATAAAATTTTTACGCGTGTAGGCGCCAGTGATGACCTGGCTACAGGCCAGAGCACCTTTATGGTGGAAATGAACGAGGTGGCGCAGATTTTAAAATATGCTACCAAAAACAGCCTGATTATTTTAGACGAGGTGGGACGTGGTACGAGCACCTTTGACGGCATGAGTATTGCGCACGCCGTTATGGAATATATTCATGATAAGATAAAGGCTAAAACGCTTTTTGCAACGCACTATCATCAGCTGATTGCTTTGGAAAATGTGCTTAGTGGCGTAAAAAATTATTCTGTGGCAGTCAAGGAGCGTGGTAAGGATATTGTCTTTTTGCGGCGCATAGTGCCTGGCGGTACAGACCGCAGCTACGGCGTGCATGTGGCGCGTCTGGCAGGCCTGCCCAAAAAGGTGCTGGAAAGAGCTGACGAGTTGCTGCAGGAATACGATGACGGTAATGGTCAGGTGCAGCCTGCGGCTAAGGCGGCAGAGCCGGTGGATATGATGGGCTCGCTCTTTACAAGCAGCTTGGCGCAGGAGCTTTTGCAGCTGGACGTAATGAGCATGACGCCGATTGAGGCGATGAGTACGCTTTATAAATTGCAGGATGAAGCAAGAAAGGAGTTGGGTAAATAATGGCAGATGAACATACCGTGCAGCTTTTGGACACCAATACGGCCAACCAGATTGCGGCCGGCGAGGTTGTAGAAAAGCCTGCTTCCGTAGTGAAGGAGCTGGTGGAAAACGCCCTGGACGCCGGAGCGGATAAAATAGAAGTGACTATTTTCGCCGGTGGCACGGAATATATCCGCGTTGTGGATAACGGCTGCGGTATGAGCGAGGCCAATGCCAGGATGGCTGTTTTGCGCCATGCCACCAGTAAAATTACCAAGGCGGATGATTTGCTGAGCCTGCACACGCTGGGCTTTCGCGGCGAGGCACTGCCGAGTATCGCGTCTGTTTCTAATTTTACCCTGCTTACCCGTCCTGCTGACGAAGATTTTGCCACCTCCGTACATATTGACGGCGGCGAAAATACCGAGGTAAGCCAGACAGGTGGCAGTGCAGGAACTACTGTTATTGTAGAAAACCTGTTTTTTAACGTGCCTGCCCGCCGCAAGTTTTTGAAAACAGTGAGCACTGAGGGGCGTTACATCAGCGAGCTGCTGACAAAGCTGGCGCTGTCGCGTCCTGACGTGCGCTTTAAGCTGGTACACAATGACAAAGAGGTGCTGAGCACGCCTGGAGATGGCGACTTAGCGCACGCTATCCGCGCACTGTACGGCAAAAGTGTAGCCGAAAATCTGCTGCAGGTATCGCTGAAGGACCCTGCGGTGCAGATTACAGGCTTCATCGGCAGGCCGACGCTGCTCAAGGGCACGCGCCAATGGCAGACGTTTTTCGTCAACGGCCGCAGCATTGGCAGTAAGATGCTGGCCAAGGCGATTGACCATGCCTATCAGTCGCAGATACCAAAAAGCGGCTTTCCCTTTGCTGTGCTCAATATAACTGTGGACACCGCCAGTGTGGATGTGAATGTGCATCCGCAAAAAAGTGAAATTAAATTTAGTGATGACAGCCTGATTTATAAGGCTATGTATAAGGCGCTGACGGATGCGCTGACCAGGCCGATGAGTGCCCAAAGGACGCAGGTGGAGCTGCTGCCTGATTCGGAACTGAACGTGTTTGTAAAGCCGCAGTCTGCTGCGCCTGTGGGTCAGCCGCAACCGGCAGTGCAGCTGCCGCAGCAGCCAAAAAGCTTTGCCGCGCCTGTGCAGCAAGTGTTTAAAGGCGCACCTGAGCCTATCTTTAAAACACCGCAGCCAGAGGCAGATAATGTGCAGCCGCAGGCGGCAGAGACCGCAAAGACGCAGGCAGAGCAGCAGACGATGTGGCAGGTGCCAGAGCCTGCTGTAGGAGCTGCCGCTGACGTTCCCTACGGCCGCGGCCGCCAGGAAACAGTGCTGGCAGTACATGAGGCGCGTAGCGAATTTGCTGAGGTAAAGCAAGAGCAGTCACAAGCTGTGAGCGCAGCGAAGCACTCGGACAGGGAAACTATAGCCTTTACCGATACCGACAGCGGCATAGATACCATCTGGCCAATCGGTCAGGTGGATAAAACCTTTATTATCGCACAGAGTGAAACGTCGCTGTATTTGATTGACCAGCATGCCGCACACGAGCGTATTTTATATGATAAGCTGGTGGCCTCGCATGAGCAGATACCCTCGCAGCAGCTTTTGATGCCATTGTACGTGGATTTGCGCACAGAGGAGATTGACGAGATAGAGGAGCACAGGGAGGAGTTTTTGGCTTTGGGTGTGGACGCGGCCAGAGCAGGTGAAACGCTTTTGCGCGTCAGCAGTCTGCCTGCAGATATCAAAGCAGATGCGGCTGAGGACTTTGTTAATTCTATCAGCAGGATGTTAGGTGAGCTGCGCGCAGTAAGCGGCAGCGACCTGCGGCAGGAGGTGCTGCATATGACGGCGTGCAAGGCGGCGATCAAGGCCGGGCAGCTGCTGAATATGCGGCAGATGCGCCAGCTGATTATAGATTTGTGCAATACGACGCATCCCTTTACCTGTCCGCACGGCCGTCCCTGCATGATAGAAATCGACAGCGACCAGCTGTATAAAATGTTTAAGAGGACAGGCTTTTGATGCTGCAGGGGAAAATTGCTGTGACCACGGCCCGCAATGCTACAGGCAGCGCTGCTATTTTACAGGCGCAGGCCTGGGCGCGTCAGCTGGGTGCAGAATATATCAGGCGACCGCATAACGCAGGCGTGTCCGAGATTTTGGCGCGTTATGGTTTGACGGCTCTCGTGGTGGGGGAGAGCGATGGCCCCCGTATTCACAGTGCGGCAGGCAGCTTTGCCTACCATCCGGGAATGGCAGTGCTGCGTCTGCAGCAGCTTAAGCGTGGAGTGGCAGAGCATCTTGTGCCGGCCTTAGGCCTTGAGCCTGGTGCTAAGGTGCTGGATGCGACGCTGGGACTGGCGGCGGACGCTGCTATCAGCTCCTATATGGTGGGCAGTGGCGGCACCGTCGTGGGCCTGGAGGCCTCGCCGCTTTTGCATTTTGCTGTGAGCTGGGGGCTGGCGCATTACGTGGCGGCAGATGCTGATCTTACGGCGGCGCTGCGCCGCGTGCAGACGGTGCAGGCGATTGCGGCAGATTACCTGGCGCAGTGCGCGCCGGGCAGCTTTGACGTTATCTATTTTGACCCGATGTTCCGCCATCCGGTGCAGGGGGCAAAGGGCATGGAGACCCTGCGGCCGCTGTCCTACGAGGCACCGCTGGACGCACGGACGCTGAAGCTGGCGCTGGCCGTGAGCAGACGTGTAGTTATTAAGGAGCGCAGCGAATATATTTTGCGCAGCCTTGGCTGCAGTGAATTTGTAGGCGGAAAATACAGCAGGGTAAAATATGGCATAATACATAGATAGCTATTACAGGAGTTGGCATGAAGCAAAAACCAAAGGTGCTCGTAATCCTGGGACCGACGGCAACCGGCAAAAGCCATTGCGCGATAGAAATCGCCAAGAGCTTTAATGGTGAAATAATCTCCGGGGATTCGATGCTTGTATATAAAAATATGAATATAGGAACGGCCAAGCCTACGGCGGAGGAGCTGGCGGCTGCACCGCATCACCTGGTGGATATCCTGCCGCCTGAGGCAGCCTTTAGTGTGGTTGATTTTAAGGAGCAGGCCGCACGCCTGATTTTAGAAATCAACGCACGGGGGAGGCTGCCTGTTATCGCCGGCGGCACAGGTCTGTATATTAAGGCCTTGCTCGAGGATTATGCCTTTAACAGCGTGAGCGCTTCCAGTGAGCTGCGCCAAAGTCTGGAGCGTGAGGCTGAGGAAAGGGGAGCGCTGGCGTTGCACGCACGTCTGGCGCAGCTAGCGCCGCAGGAGGCAGAGCGCATCCACCCCAACAACGTGCGCCGCGTTATCCGGGCGCTGGAATCGGCGCTGCAGGGGGAGGCGGTGAACCAATATACTGCAGGTGAAAGTCCTTATGACGCTATCGTCGTCGGCCTTACGATGGAGCGGCAGGCGTTATATGAACGCATTAACCGCCGTGTGGATTTGATGCTGGCGGCAGGGCTGGAGCAGGAGGTGCGTGCGCTTTTGGCGCAGGGTGTGAGTGAAAGCTGCCAATCGATGCAGAGCATTGGCTACAGGCAGATGGTGTGGTACATCAATGGCGGCATGGATTACAATACTGCTGTTGAAAAGCTGAAGCAGGCTACGCGCAACTTTGCCAAGCGGCAGATAACCTGGTACAAAAAAATGCCCTATATCCATTGGCTGCAGCTGGAGGCCGAGCCTGATTACGACAGGGCGGTGGCGGCAATCGCCAAAATACTTGTGGAAAGTGGCTTTTCGGTGTAGAATATATATAAATAGGGTTGTAGGCTTTGCTGCCTGCAGCCTGTCAGAGAAAGAAACGGTTAGGAGGGGATTTTGATGATTGCATCTGCAAAACCCGCAATGAATTTACAGGATAGCTTTTTGAACCATGTGCGCAAGGAAAACCTTGGCGTCATCATCTATCTGATGAATGGCTTCCAGATCCGCGGTCTGGTACGTGGCTTTGATAATTTTACTGTGATTATTGAAAACGAAGGCAAGCAGCAGCTCGTATACAAGCATGCGATTTCTACTATCGCACCTGCCAGCAACATTACGATTATGCAGCCTGAAAAAAGAGAGCAATAAGATAATGGCTTGATGGGAAAACAGCGCGGTAGCGTTGTTTTTCTTTATGAAAGAGCTTTGTAAGGCCTTGGGAGAATGTGTAAATGTTTGACTATCTGGCATTATTTCAGGAATATCTGCTGGTGGAGCTGGGACTGGCTAAGAACACACAGCTGGCTTATCTGCGCGACCTGCGCCTTTTGATGCAGAGCCTGCAGCTAAAAAGAGAGGAAGAGCTTCTTGGTGTAACGCGCCAGCAGCTTTTGGCCTATATGGTGCAGCTTAGGCAGGCAGGGCGTGCAGCCTCTACTGTGGCACGCAAGCTGGCGTCCATTAAAGCCTTCTATCGCTTTTTAACGGCCGAGCGTTATATCAATCGTAATCCGGCCGAGGTGCTGGAGGCTGCCAGCCGCGGCCTGCATCTGCCTAAGGTGCTGAGCATACAAGAGGTGGACAGGCTGCTGGACGAGCCTAATCTGGGGACTGCCGACGGCTATCGTGACAAAACGATGCTGGAGCTGCTTTACGCTACCGGTATGCGGGTGTCGGAGCTGGTGCATGTGCCGGTGCAGAGCGTGGATTTGAAAATGCAATACGTCATCGTCATGGGTAAAGGCTCCAAGGAGCGCATGCTGCCCTTGGGACGTACGGCGCTGCACTATCTGGAGCATTATCTTGAGGTGGTGCGGCCACAGCTTTTGCATGGCAGGAAGGACGCGGTAAAGGAGCTTTTCGTGACAGGCTGGGGCGGACCCATGACGCGCGAGCGCTTTTATGAAATTATTGTTGAATATGGCAGGCGCGCGGGTCTTACTAAGCGTGTTACACCGCATATGCTGCGGCATTCCTTTGCAACGCATCTATTAAACAATGGTACAGATTTGCGTGTGGTGCAGGAGCTTTTGGGACATGCGGATATTTCGACAACGCAGATATATACCCATCTTGATGTAAAGCGGCTGCGTGAGGTGTACGATAAGACGCATCCGCGGGCGTAGAGGAGGAAAACTTCTAATGACAAGACGAGCTAGAAAAAAATCATCCGGCAGTAAGTACGCGGTGCTGATTTTGGTAGCAGTGGTGGCAGTGCTGGCTATCGCCTGCGGTCTGTTTTATGCCAGCAGCCAAAGCAAAAAGGACGTTTTAGATAATGACAAGGGCGAAGAGCAGAAAACTGTCAGCCTTTTGGACGAATCTATAGAGGCGCAGCGCCTGGTGGATAATATTTTGCTGCAAAAGAATAATTGGCAGCTTATCGAAAATGAGCATGCCAAAAAGGACGTAGAGGTAGAGGAATCCGGCGCTATGGTGCAGATTAACCAGCGTGAGCTGGCAGTAGGTGTTCCTGCTACCACCAGCCTGACCGGTGCAGGCTCCTGGCTGCAGGAGAAGGTGGAGGCTGCAGGCCTGGCCTATATCAGCGGTAAGCCTGCCAAGTATAAAAAATGGGATGCCTACAAGGTAGAGGTTGGTATTAAGGTGAAGGCCGGCGAGGGCACCAAAAGCTTTGTGACGGATACGATAACCTTTTTCCATAACAGCAATCTGACTAAAGAGGATAAGGATGTCAAAAATCTGCCCGAGGAAAAGGAGCAGCAGGAGACCGTCAGGCAATACAGAGGCAAGGTAGCGATTATTATTGACGATTGCGGCTCTGATATGGCGTCTGTGCGCAAGCTGCTTAATACGGGACTGCCGTTTAGCTATGCTATTTTGCCTAACAAGGCCTATAGCAGTGATGTGCTGGAAATGGTCAAGAGCAAGGGACGCGTGCCCATGCTGCATTTGCCCATGGAGCCGCTTGACGGCAGTGCTGCAAGCGAGGGCAGTGCCACCATCCGTACAGGCCTTTCTGCCAGCGAAAAGCTGTCGCTGACGCGTAAGGCCTTAAACAGCCTGCCGGGAGTCGTGGGCGTGAACAATCACCAGGGATCCAAGGCCACAGCAGATAAGGACACCATGCGCGTTGTTTTGCAGGAAATGAAGCGTCAGGGACTGTTTTTTGTAGACAGCCGCACAAATTCTGCTTCTGTAGCACGCCAGATGGCGCAGCAACTGGGCGTACGCACAGCGCGCAACGATATTTTTTTGGACAACAGCAGTGATGTCGAGGCAATCCGCCGGCAGGTGTACAAGGCCTTTGCTATGGCCGAAAAAAACGGCAGCGTTATCGCTATCTGCCATGCGCGCACCAATACAGCCAAATGCTGGGAAAAATATGCCGCAGAATTTAAGCGTACGGGTGTGACCTTCGTTCCCGTGACGGCCTTGCTGTACTAAAATCATCTAAGGCTGATATTGATACTAAATTTTATAAGTAATTGTTGTATTGTGGACTGAAATGATACATAATTACAGTGGAGTTTCTGATTTCAACAAAAGAGGTAGTAAAATGTCTAATTACGTAGAAGAAACCATTGAAAAATATGAAAGGTACATCAATCCTGCGCAGGCCAAGCTTTTTCGCTTCATGGGTCTGGCGAGCGTGGAGGGTCATGCTGAGGGCTGGACAATTACTGACAGCGAGGGACAGGAGTTCATCGACTGCCTGGGTGGCTACGGCATGTTTGCCCTGGGACACCGCAACCCCAAGGTGGTGGAGGCAGTAGAGCGCGAGCTGCATGCTATGCCGATGTGCGGCAAGGTGCTGTTTAACCGTCCTATGGCCGATCTGGCAGAGGCTTTGGCCGAAATCACACCCGGTGATTTACAGTACAGCTTTTTTGTCAACAGCGGTACAGAATCCGTTGAGGGCTGCCTGAAGGTGGCACGTTTGGCAACCAAGCGCAAAAAATTCGTTGCTGCGAAAAACGCCTTCCACGGCAAAACCTTTGGCAGCCTTACCGCAACAGGCCGCGATATGTACCGTGACCCGTTTAAACCCTTGCTTGAGGGCTTTACCCATGTGGAATATGGTGACGCCGCAGCACTGGCAGATGTGGTGGATGACGAGACCGCTGCTGTTATTTTGGAGCCGGTGCAGGGCGAGGGCGGCATTATCGTTCCTCCCGCAGGTTATCTGCGTCAGGCTAAGGAAATTTGTGAGGCTAAGGGCGCGCTGCTTATCGCTGACGAGGTGCAGACAGGCATGGGACGCACCGGCGAATGGTTTGGCGTAAACCATGATGGCGTGACGCCTGACCTGATGGCCTGTGCTAAGGCCCTTGGCGGCGGCGTGATGCCTGTCGGTGCGATTATCGGTACACCGCGCGCCTGGGCAGGACTTATTGAAGCGCCTTTTCTGCATACCTCCACCTTTGGCGGCAACCAGCTGGCTTGCGCTGCAGGTGTGGCTGCTATCAAGACCATAAAGGAGGAGGATATGCTGCGCCGCGGACGCGAGGCAGGTGCTTATCTTAAGGCAGGTCTGGAGCAGATTGCTGCCGACTTCCCCGGCGTTATTAAAGAGGTGCGCGGCCGCGGTATGATGCTTGGCATAGAGCTGACCAAGGAGGGCGCAGGCGGTATGCTGATGAGCATGATGATCAACCAGCATATTATCGTTGCCTATACGCTTAACAATCCTAAGGTTATCCGTATGGAGCCGCCGCTGATTATGCCCAAGGAGGTCATTGACCACGTGCTGGAGGCCTTCCGCACAGCTGTTAAGGAAACAGCCGACGTAATAGAGGACTTATAAAAGGAGAAAGAATATGCCTTACGTAGAAAGCAAAACTACCATCAAGGGTGATGGCAAAAAAATTTATGATATTGTCAAGGATATGGCTGCCTATCCGCAGTTTATGCACGATCTGGTGAGCGTAGAAATCTTAGAGCGCGGCGCAGACTACACCATCTCGCATTGGGTGAGCAATGTCGACGGCCGTAAAATCGTCTGGACGGAGCGCGACAGCTTCTATCCGCAGGATTTAAAGATTACCTACGCACAGACCGAGGGCGATTTGAAGCGCATGGAGGGCCAATGGCTGATTGTACCGCAGGCAGATGGCTGCGAGGTGACGCTGGCGGTGGATTTTGAATTTGGCATTCCTATGATCGCCGGCCTCTTAAATCCGATCTTAAAGAAAAAAGTTCGTGAAAACAGTGAAAATATGTTAAACTCTATCAAGGCGCAAATTGAAAAGTAATGTAATAATTGTTATAATATAAAGAGCGGGCGGCAATAGTCCGCTCTTTGTTGAATATATTTATTTTTTTGAGGAGGAACATTACATATGAAAACAGCTATGCTGATGGCCTTGATGACTGCTCTGCTGATGCTTATCGGTGACTTCTTCGGCGGCCTGCAAGGCATGACGTTTATGCTCTTTATAGGTGTGGCAATGAACATTTATACTTATTGGAATAGTGATAAAATGGTGCTTGCGCACTACAATGCCAAGCAGGTGGATAGAAGCAGCGCCCCTGAGCTGTACGGCATCGTGGAAAAGCTGGCGCAAAAGGCCAACATCCCTATGCCCAAGGTTTATATTATTGATAGTCCTGTGCCTAACGCCTTTGCTACCGGCCGCGATCCGGAGCATGCCGCTGTGGCAGTAAACACTGCCCTGGCCGATATCCTGGACAAGGATGAGCTGGCAGGTGTGCTGGGTCACGAGCTGAGTCACGTTAAGCACCGCGATATTTTAATCAGCACCGTGGCAGCCTCGATGGCAGGCGCAATCAGCACCATTGCCCAATGGGGTATGTTTTTGGGCGGCGGCCGTGATGAAAACGGCGAAAGCCGTAACCCCATCGCTGCAATTTTGGTTATGATTATCGCGCCGCTGGCGGCAGCAATGATCCAAATGGCAGTATCGCGCTCGCGCGAATATATGGCAGATAAATCCGGCGGCGAGCTTTGCGGCAATCCTAACGCCTTGGCAGACGCGCTGCTCAAGATTGAAGCCTTTGCCAATCGCCGTGTAATGCCTGGTGCTACCGAAGCAACCGCGCATATGTTTATCATTAATCCATTTTCCGGTGTGAACGCTAAGCAGCTTTTCAGCACTCACCCCTCTACGCAGGAGAGGGTGCAGCTGTTGCGCGAGCAGGCCCGCAAGATGGGGATCAGATAAGCTATAGCACGTCATCTTCTTTGTCATGGCTCCTNGTAGTACTAAATGTACGACGTCGTCGCCCTTTCGCGAATCTGACGCACTCTAGCTTATCTGGAAGCAGAGGAAGCTAGAGCACGCCATCTTCTTTGTCATGGCTCCTGGTAGTACTAAATGTACGACGTCGTCGCCCTTTCGCGAATCTGACGCACTCTAGCTTATCTGGAAGCAGAGGAAGCTATAGCACGCTATTTACCATTAACTATAATCGTCCTGACGATTTAGTATAAAAATTAATTTAAACTTTAAGGAGAGATTTAAACATGGAACAAACACTGGTACTTGTAAAACCCGATGGAGTAAAGAAAAACCTGATTGGTGATATTATCGCCCGTTTTGAACACAAAGGACTGCAGGTTGCAGCTCTGAAGCTGGTTAAAGTAACTGAAGCTCAAGCTAAATTCCACTATGCTGAGCATGAAGGCAAACCCTTCTTCGGCGAACTGGTTGACTTCATCACCTCCGCTCCGCTGGTTTGCGCTGTAATCCGCGGCGAAAACGCAATCAAGGCTGTACGTCAACTGAATGGTGCTACCAACCCGATCGAAGCTGTTCCCGGCTCCATCCGTGGTGACTTCGCTCTGAGCATTGGCGAAAACATTGTTCATGGCTCTGACAGCCCGGAAGCTGCTGAGCGCGAAATCAACAACTTCTTCGCTCCCGAAGAAATTTACTAATTTATAAAAATGCCTGCCGACGTTTTTGGCAGGATCGTTACACTCTCACGGAAAGGATGATGCAGAAATGAAGAAAGCTGCTGTTTATACCAGAACCGGTGATAAAGGTACTACCGGTTTGTACACTGGTGAACGTGTTCCCAAGCAAAGCCTGAGGGTTGAAGCCTATGGTACTGTGGATGAAATTTCTTCCGCTTTGGGCTTGGCACGTGCCCAGGTTGCACGTGACGATGTGCGCGAAACCATTTTTAATGTACAAAAGCTGCTCATGTCTGTGATGGCTGACATTGCCAGCCTCAACCTGCCCGAACCCTACATTAAGGAAGAGCATGTAAAGCTGTTTGAAGAAACAATCGACAAGTTCGACGCTATGCTGCAGCCGCTGGGTCATTTTATCATTCCCGGCGATACCATTGGCGCTGCTGCTCTTGACATTGCCCGCACAACCACCCGTCGTGCGGAGCGCTGCGTGTTGCGCCTGGCAGAGACTGAACCGGTCAACCCTAATGTTTTGGTCTGCCTGAACCGTTTGTCTGATTTGTGCTTTATTTTGGGTCGCGTAGAAAGCGAAGTCAAATAAGCTCTTTTGTCTGTGCTAATAAGCTCCTGTCCCTTGCGGCGGGAGCTTTTTGGGTTCTTTGTCAAGTCTTGGGGTCTTTAATATTTTAGGGCTCTAAAGTTTACTTAAATTACTCTTTACAGATTAAAAGACCTTTGCTATAGTGTTCTTGAATATGCGAATACTTATAGTAAAGGTCTTTATTAACGTTTAGTAAGGCTGTT
>CAVBQX010000019.1:0-44508 GCA_963597755.1 Segatella copri | reverse complement strand
ATTAACGCTTGCTGAACTGGCTAGCCTTACGAGCTTTCTTCAAGCCGTATTTACGACGCTCTTTTTCGCGCGGGTCGCGAGTCAGGAAGCCTGCTTTTTTCAGAGCAGGACGGAACTCAGCGTCAACCTTCAGCAATGCGCGGGCAATACCGTGACGGATAGCACCAGCTTGGCCGGAGATACCGCCGCCATTTACGTTTACGAGTACATCATATTTGCCTTTGGTCTCGGTTACTTCGAGCGGTTGGTTAACAATCAGCTCTAAGGTCTTCAGACCAAAGTATTTGTTTAATTCACGATCGTTGATTACGATGTTGCCTTCACCCGGAACCAGGCGAACGCGAGCAACGGAAGATTTACGACGACCGGTTGCGTTATAAGTAACTACTGCCATTTATTGTTCCCTCCCGGATGTTATCTAATGTTGAGTTCCATAACTTCAGGCTTTTGAGCAGCATGCGGATGCTCGCTGCCTGCATATACGTGAAGCTTGGAGAAAATGTTAGCGCCAAGGCTGTTGTGCGGGATCATGCCCTTAACAGCAAGCTCTACCATCTTTACTGGGTTCTTCTTCAGCATGTCGCCAGCCTTTACATAGCTGTCGCCACCGAGATAACCGGAATGATGGAAGTAAATTTTCTTGGTCAGTTTTTTGCCGGTCAGAACAACCTTATCTGCATTGATAATGATTACGTGATCACCGGTGTCCATGTGCGGGGTAAAGGTAGGTTTGTGTTTACCGCGCAGGACTTTTGCAACCTCTGCTGCCAGGCGGCCCAGAGTTTTATCAGCTGCGTCAACAACGAACCATTTACGTTCGATGTTGGACGGATTAGCCATAAAAGATTTCATCGCTTGTGTCCCTCCTAGATAAATTCCAAATATACAGTTCGTTGCGATCTTCTCACCGTATTTCGGGGCTAGTGAAATCAAGCGGAAAATCACGTAGATATATTATACGCAAATCTATAGTTTAAGTCAAGCAGTTTTTAGGGAAAACGTAATTATTTTTACAATCTTGGGTACTCATCGTAGCCAACGTGCGCCAGGTATAAGCCCTGCGGTGGCGCCGGCTCGTTTAAAAACTCACAGCGCTGTGCTGCCAGCTCGGCCGCAAAATCTGCCATCGTACGTTTGCCAAGTCCCACCTGCACCAACGACCAAACCAGGTTGCGCACCATGTGGTACAAAAAGCCGTCGCCGCTGATGCTAAAGAGCAGCTCCTGCCCCTGCTGTTGCCATTTTGCTTCATAAATTGTTTTTATAGGCGAGCTGTCCACACTGCCGCTGCTGCGGAAAGCGCTAAAATCGTGCGTACCCAAAAGCAGTGCCGCCGCCGCGTTCATAGCTGCCACATCCGGCTGCTGGCGCAGCTGCCAGGCGTAACGCACCATGAAGGGGTTAGCGTGCTCATTCACCAGCAGCTTATAGTGATAGGTCTTCCACCTGGCACTGAAGCGCGCATGAAAACCCTCTGCCACCTCCCCGGCGCTTATGATCACTATATCCTTGGGCAAAAGGCTTGCCGCCGCCCGCACCAGGTTGGCGCAGGGTATGCGTCCTGCCGTGGCGAAGGTCACCGTCTGCGCCAGAGCGTGCACGCCTGCGTCCGTGCGGCCGCTGCCTGCGGTCACCACGCTGCCGCCGCACAGCTTCGCCAGCGCTTCCTCCAGCACTCCCTGCACCGTCTGCGCGTTCTTTTGCTTTTGAAAGCCATGATAACCACTGCCATCATAGGCTACTACCAGCTTTATTGTCCGCATATATTTCCCCAACGCAGCACTGCCAAAACGGCTGCAAGTATAATCACCAAAGCCAGCGCCAGATAATCACTTTTGGTATAGACAAGCTCGTGCATACGCGTCCTGCCCTCGCCGCCACGATAGCAGCGTGCCTCCATAGCCACGGCCAGCTCGTCTGCACGACGGAAGGCGCTGATAAAGAGCGGCACTAAAAGCGGCAGCATGTTTTTCATACGCTCAAACAGATTACCGCTGCTAAAATCGGCACCACGCGCGGTCTGCGCCTTCATAATACGGTCGGTTTCATCCAACAGCGTAGGGATGAAGCGTAAGGCGATGGTCATCATCATCGCCAGCTCATGCGCAGGTACGCCCAAGCTTTTAAAGGGACGCAAAAGACTTTCTATGCCGTCGGTCAGCACAATCGGCGAGGTGGTAAAGGTGAGCACGGAGGAAAACAGCAGCAGCAAAATCAAACGCACTGCCATCTTCACGCCCATGTCGATGCCCTCGGCCGTCACGCTCAAAAACTTCCAGGTAAAGACAATGTGCTCACCCGGAGCGGTAAACATATGGATAAGCATGGTCAAAATAACGATGATCCAAATAGGCTTCAGCGATTTAAAAACTAACAGCCAGGGTACGCGGGAGATCAAAATCACTACAGCGGCAAAGGCTGTCAAAAGTCCGTAGGCCAAGGGCGTAGTTGCAAAGAATATCGCCACGATATAAATCATAGTAGCCAAAAGCTTGGTACGCGGATCCAGACGATGGATGAAGGAGCTGCCCGGAAAATATTGTCCTAAAGTAATATCACTAAGCATCATTTCCACCCCTTTGCTTTGCGGATCGCCTTAACCAGCGCCGCGTCGTCCTTAATCCCCTCAGGCAGTGCCAACCCCTGCGCACGCAGCAGAGCAGCCAGCTTGTACACCTGCGGCACGTCCATGCCCACGCGCACCAGCTCGTCAGCATGCTCGCCAAAAATTGCGGCAGGCGCGCCGTCAAAAAGCACTGCGCCATTATTAATAACCAGCAGGCGGTCAGCGTATTTTACCGCCTCCTCCATGCTGTGCGTAACCAAAACAATAGCTATCCCCCTGCTTTGATGCAGGGACATAATCTCACGGAACACTGCGTTACGGCTGCGCGGGTCCAATCCTGCCGAAGGCTCGTCCAGCACCAGGTAATCCGGGTTCATCGCCACCACGCCGGCAATTGCCACGCGGCGCATCTGGCCGCCGCTAAGCTGAAAGGGCGAGCGCTGGGCGAAGGTATCATAATCCAAGCCGACGAAGGCCATCGCCTCTTTTACCTGCCTGGTAACCTCATCCTCGGCAAAGCCCTTATTGCGGGGACCAAAGGCAATATCTTCAAAAACAGTTTCAGCAAACAGCTGATGCTCAGGATATTGGAATACCATGCCCACCTGCTGGCGTGCGTTCTTGGCCTGCGCGCCCTTGGCAGTGATATCCACATCGTCAATCTCAGCGCGGCCCGTATCCGGCTTCAGCAGGCCGTTAAGGTGCTGCACCAGCGTGCTTTTGCCGCTGCCCGTGTGCCCGATGATGGCAACAATTTCTCCCTTATTAATATTAAGTGATACATCCTTAAGCGCCAGACGTTCAAAGGGTGTACCCTTGGAGTATGTATGATATACGTTAGAAAGTTTTATTGACATAATGCCTGTGCCAGCTCCTCATCCGTTATAATATCCTGCGGCAGCTTGGCGCCACCCTTGCGCAGCTCGCTGGCGACCTTCGCCGCCAGCGGAGCCTCAAGTCCCAGCTGCTCCAGCTCATCCACACGGCTGAACACCTCACGCGGAGTACCCATAAAACGGATGTGCCCCTTTTCCATCACCACCACGCGGTCGGCGGCCAAGGCCTCCGTCATATAATGCGTAATATAAACAATCGTCATCTGCTTTTCTTTGTTCAGCCTGCGCACTGTGCCCACAATCTCCTTGCGTCCCTGCGGGTCCAGCATCGCCGTAGGCTCATCCAGCACGATACATTCAGGCTGCAGCGCCAAAATACCTGCAATCGCCACGCGCTGCTTCTGGCCGCCGCTCAAAAGGTGCGGTGCATGCTTGGCATATTCCGTCATGCCTACAGCAGCAAGCGCAGCCTGCACACGCCTGGGGATCTCCGGTCCCGGTACGCCGATGTTTTCGGGTCCGAAGGCCACATCCTCCTCTACGATAGCAGCAACTATCTGGTTGTCAGGGTTTTGGAACACCATGCCCACTCTTTGGCGGACATCCCACATTTTTTCTTCATCCGCGGTATCCATACCATCGACCAGCACCCTGCCCTCTGTCGGCCACAAAAGGCCGTTGATATGGCGCGCCAGCGTGCTCTTGCCGCTGCCATTGGCACCGATGACTGCTACAAATTCACCCCTTGCAATCTCCAGGCTGACGCCGTCTAAGGCCTTTACCTCGTTGCCATCAGCGTCTGTATAATAATGCTTTAAATTCTCTATACTAATCACAGCAGAGCCTCCAATACTTTGTGTGTACCTACTAATTATATATAAGCTAAAAAAATAAGTCAACCGCCTGTGCAAAACGGTTAACCACTTTTGTGTGTAAGTAAACCAATCTCACAGCTTGTGCGACCCAGGCAACGCCTATAAATTATCTATACAATTTCACTATTTTTTCAATTCTTTGCCCTTTTTCTGTCATAGCACTATGTTATATTATAGGTGTAGCAAGGAGTTGCTACACCCTTCCCATCAAATTCATCATAAACAGCTTTCCTAAGAGAGGCAGCCTGCAATATCCCCTGCAGGCTGCTTTTCGTTTGCGCAACAAAAAAACCGCAGACAATGCATCTGCGGTCTCAGTTATATTTTTATCTGCTTACTATCTCCGCACCAAAGGGCAAAAGTGCCAGCTTTGCCAGCTTAAAATGCTGCAGGCCGAAGGGGATGCCGATAATCGTAATGCAACAGATCAGGCCGAAAATAGCATGCGTAATTGCCAGCTCCACGCCGCCGAAGATCAGCCAAAAGATATTCAGCAGCAGCGAGGTAGTTTTACCGCTCAGCTCCACATCCCTGCCAAAGGGGAAAAAGCTCAGACGTCCCAGCTTAAAGCATTGCAGGCCCACAGGTATGCCAATAACAGTTATACACCAAAGCAAACCCACAAAATACCAGACAATACCGGCAAAAACACCTCCCAAAATAAACCAGAGAATGTTGCCAATTATACTCATTGTGCACTTCCTTTCGCTAACCTGGCTACGCCTTTATCTACAAATAATAAGTGTTGCTATTATCACAGACAGTTTAGCATAGTTAAGTGGTTTACGCAAGCAAAAATGCAGACGGCGCTGTGGGAACTCTCAGGAGAGTCTCACAACGCCGCCTTGCTGTATAAAATAATATTAGGGTAGCTTATTTGTGCTTTTGTTCAGCCAAGTGCTTTTGGTAGGCCTTGGTTTCAGCAACAACCACACCGGACAGCGCCAGGAGCGCAATCAGGTTAGGTATAGCCATCAGGCCGTTAACGATATCCGCCAGCACCCAGATTTCTTCCAGCTTGAGGAAGGGACCGCAGGCAACCAGCAGAATGAAAATGATGCGGTACGGCAAAATTGCCTTAACGCCTACCAAATATTCTACGCAACGCTCACCGTAATAGTTCCAGCCAAGGATAGTAGTGAAGGCAAAGAGCACCAGGCCGACCAACAGCAGCAGGCTGCCAAATTGCGGGAAGGCCATAGTAAAGGCGCTATCGGTCATAGCAGCACCGTTCAGGGGACCTGTCCATACGCCGGTAACAACCAGGGACAGGCCTGTCAGCGTGCAGATGATGATGGTATCAATAAAGGTACCTGTCATAGAAACAAGACCCTGCTCTGCCGCCCACTTGGTTTTAGCAGCAGCAGCAACGATAGGCGCGGAGCCTAAGCCGGATTCATTGGAGAATACGCCGCGGGCAACACCGCTGCGCATTGCCAGCATAACGCTTGCACCCAAGAAGCCGCCCTGAGCAGCAGTCGGAGTGAAGGCATCATGCAAAACAGTAGCGATAGCACCAGGCACCTGGTCAGCAAAAACTATCAGGATACCAACCGTAGTAAGGAAGTAGAGCACTGCCATGCCGGGAACAACCTTAGAAGCAACAGTTGCAATAGATTTGAGGCCGCCGATGGTTACAGCAGCAACAACAACAGTAAGAGCAATACCGGTGTAAACAACCGGGATACCGGCAGAAATCTGGGTAATTTCTACAATGGAGTTTACCTGGGCGAAAGTGCCGATACCAAAGTAAGCACACAGCACACCAAAGGCAGCAAACAAAACTGCCAGCGGTTTGTATTTTTTGCCCATGCCATTTTCAATATAATACATCGGACCGCCGGAAATATTGCCGTTGGCATCAACGGTACGGAACTTTACAGCCAGCAGACATTCTGCATATTTGGTAGCCATGCCGAAGAAGGCAGCCATCCACATCCAAAACAATGCGCCCGGACCGCCGGCCTTGATAGCGGTAGCAACACCAACAATGTTACCGGTACCAACGGTAGCAGCAAGAGCAGTACACAAAGCCTTGAAGCTGTTAACGTCACCACTGCCGTCATTTTTGGCACTGAAGATCAAATGCAGTGCCTGCGGCAGCTTGAACACCTGCAAAAGCTGCAGGCGGATAGTCAGCAGAATACCTGTGCCCACCAAAAGCACCAACAGCGGCGGACCCCAGACGAACGAATCAATCGCGTTTAAAGTTTCCAACATTTTTGAACATCTCCCTTTTTTCCCTCAAAAATACGCTATAAGCAAATAAAAAACCGAAGTATAAATACTACACTCCGGTAAAAGTCAATGACATATGATAGGCGAAACGCCTTCACATAAGCTTTGCTCTGTCCACTGGCCTGAGAGATAAGGATGCGCTTTACGCATCTTTGCACCTTCGGCGCCCATTTAAGGGACTCTCCAGAGTTGTGTCAGCATACGGTTCCTGCTTAGAAAGCACCTGAGAGTTTTGCTCCTTCGGTAGGCATAACTGCCTTCTCCCATATACATCATCCACTCATTATTTACTTATGTGTGCTATTATAACACATTCAATTATAATTGCAAGCTTTTTTTGTACCTTTGTGCATGTATACAGGTATACATGCTGTTTTATTAATTTTGTTACAAAACGATATAGCCAGGGCAAAATTAAACTAAAATTAAGCTACACTATCTATACTTGACTCTGTATCTTATAATTGAATAGAGGAGGCTTTATAATGCACAATAAAAATTCCGCAATGATGTTTATCGTCCTTTTGGGCGTGGTCAGCCTGTTCAGCGACATGACGCACGAGGCAGCGACCAGCATCAAGGGTGCTTATCTTTTGATTTTGGGAGCCAGCGCTTCAACAATTGGCTTTATTTCCGGCGTAGGCGAGCTTTTAGGCTACGGCCTGCGCTATCTGTTTGGGCGCATGGTGGATAAAATCCGCACCAAGGCATTGATCATTTCCACCGCTATATCCGTCTTCTTTGCCCTGCTGGCCTTCGGCAACAGCTCGCCTGAGATGGTTATGCTGGGCGTAACACTGTGGGGTGTGGGCATGGGCGCGCAGGAATCCATCATGAAGGCCGCTGTTGCCACCATGACGAGCAAGGAACACCGCGCCAGCAGCTATGGTGCCTTCGAATTTTTCTTCGGCCTCAGCTGGTTTTTGGGCAGCTGGGCGCTGGGTGCCATCTACGACTATTCGCTCACAGCCTTTGTTGCTATTTCGGTAGCAGCACAGCTTGTGGCCCTGCCCTGTTACCTGGCAAGCGAGCGCAGCTTTGCGCACGGTGCCTGAAAAAACTAACCTTACAAGCAAAAAGCTGAATAACCTGGCCGCGGTTGCGCAGCAAAAGCTCCAGCAGCTTAAATTCGCGCGGACGCAGCTCCACCCGCTGCTGGCCGTACACCAGGCAATAGGTGGAGCTTTCCAGCGTATAATCGCCGTAGTGCAGATTGTCGGCGCTGTACTGACCCTGGCGGCGGCAGAGGGCGTAAAGGCGCGCCACCAGCTCCTCCAGCTCAAACGGCTTCACCAGGTAATCATCGGCGCCGCTGTTTAAACCCTGCACCTTATCGGCGAGCGTATCCTTGGCCGTCAAAAGCAGGATCCTGCCCTCGTACTCCTCGTCACGCAACCGCTCGCACAGCTGCACGCCATCGAGCTTAGGCATCATCCAGTCCAGCACCAAAACATCGTACCCGTCTGCATATACCTTTTCGTAGGCAGCTTCGCCATCTAGCACCCAGGTTACGGCAATATTTTGCTTTTTTAGGAGCATGCTCAAAAGCTTGCCCAAATTTATATCATCTTCAGCTAAAAGAATCTTCATGCTATCTACCTCCGTGTTTATATTCTACCATAGTAGAGTATAGCGGTGAAAAATTAATTTTAGCTGAAAAAGTGCAGGAGTTAGCAATAAAGGTATAATATACATACCTTTATTTTTTTGCTTTTTTTAAAGGTGTTCTCTTGATACCTTTATTGCGTAAAGGTATAATATATATACATTTAATTTTTCGCTTTTTTTAAAGGTATTCAGCGTATAAAGCTACAAGGAGTGATAAAAATGTACAATCATACTCAGCCATATAATGAATTGCCAACGCTTCCACCTATTGAAGATATTGAAACAAAAACCGTTTTAAAAAAAGCTATTTCTGCAAACAAAGCATTAGCAGAATTAAGAGGCTGGTCCTTCACTCAAGCAAACCCTTTTCTTTTGCTTCAGTCAATAACATTACAAGAAGCAAAAGCATCTAGTGAAATTGAAAATGTGGTAACTACGAACGACGAATTGTATCAAGCTTTATCTGCGCCAGACTCAGCCAATATTTCAGCATCAGCCAAGGAAGTATTGCACTATAAAGAAGCATTATGGCAAGGTTATACTTTTATAAAAAAAGATTATCCTATTACTATTAATATGTTTATTGATTTATTCCACGTGGTGAAAAGAAGATCCGACGGAATCCGAAAGGTGCCAGGGACATGTTTAAAAAACAGTTTTGGTGAAGTGGTATATACGCCCCCCGATAACGAAAGAGATATACTCAGGCTTTTATCCAATTTGGAACAATACATAAATATTGACGACGATAATGTTGATATATTAGTCAAACTGGCTGTAATTCATTATCAATTTGAGTGCATACATCCCTTCCCTGACGGCAATGGCCGCGTCGGCAGGATTATCAATGTTTTATACTTAATCCAGAAACAATTATTAAATTTCCCTATTCTTTATTTATCAAAATATATAATTGAAAATAAAACAAACTATTATAAAGCACTAAAAGGGGTCACCGAAAAGAGAGCTTGGGAAGAGTGGATTATTTATATGTTAGATGCTGTCGAAATTACAGCTATTACAACACTTAATCTTATAAAAGCAATTCACAACGCCCAAGAATCTAGCAGAAAATTCATAAAGCAACAACTACCGAAAATTTATTCCAAGGAACTTGTAGAATTATTGTTCGAACAGCCTTATTGCAAGATTGATTTTCTTGTCAGCAGGGATATAGCAAAACATCAAACTGCTTCCAAATACCTTAAGCAGCTCTGTGAAATCGGTATTTTGGAAGAAATAAACAGAGGCAGAGAAAAATATTTTATAAACAAAAAACTCTGGCAAATTTTAACCCACAAATGATATAGTGATTTGTTAAAACAGCATACAAGCAAGTATATACTGCTTACGCACGTAAAAAGAGGCTGGGACAAAACCCAAGCTTAAACAGAAAAACCAGTGGAGGTTTACCGTCAGGTAAATTTCCACTGGTTTTTTAGTACAAGAATTTTAGAAAATACTTAAATTATTGAGATTCTTTAATTCGTGAAGTTAGTTTTGTCCCAGCCTGCAAGTATCACACAATATATCTATTCAGCTTTACGAGCAGCTCGGCATACGTGGCTTTTTTGTTTGCCAGCTGCAAATTTACTGCCCACATCGGCTTGCCGGCATCGTCTGTAGTGCGCGCTGCCTGCAGCTTGCGATTGCTGCCTGTAAAGCGCACAATCTCCTCCAGCTCCAGCAAAAGCGGCATGTCCTCACGCCTGTAGCCTGCAAGGCCTGCGTCCGAAAACATCACTGTCAGCATCAGCATATCGTCCATGCGCCAGCATTCCAGGCGGTAGGGACGGCCGTCGCACAATTTGCCGTTGTAATAGCCCACGTCCTGCACGCCATCCTCATCCGGCTCGTAAGGCGAGGGTACGTAATCCACGCGACAGGGAACAGGAAATTTCTTTATCAGCATTGTTCTTCTCCTTATAGCAAGAAAGCCGCCGCGCCGCCCCACCTGCCAGCAGGCAGGACGGGTGCAGCACAGCGGCTCTCAGTCAGTCAAGCTATTATTCCTGCTCGGTAGCTTCGGGCTCTGCAGCCTCTGCCTCTGCTTCATCGGCAGCTGCAGTCTCCTCAACAGGAATGTTGTATTTTACTTTGATATCACGGTAGCGGCTCATACCAGTACCAGCCGGGATCAGCTTACCAATGATAACGTTTTCCTTGAGGCCCAGCAGCGGGTCAACCTTGCCCTTGATAGCGGCATCGGTGAGCACGCGGGTGGTTTCCTGGAAGGATGCGGCGGACAAGAAGGAATCTGTTGCCAGGGATGCCTTGGTAATACCCAAAAGAATCGGACGGCCCTCGGCAGGCTCCTTGCCGGTCTCCAGCATTTCGGCGTTCTGCTGCTCGTATTCAGCAACATCTACGTACTCGCCGGGCAGCATCGTGGTATCGCCGGATTCTTCAATGCGCACCTTGCGCATCATCTGACGCACCATAACCTCGATATGCTTACTATTGATATCAACGCCCTGGGACTTATAAACGCCTACAACCTGGGATACCAAGTAGTTCTGCGTAGCCTTAACGCCGCTGATACGCAGTACGTCGTGCGGGTTGAGCGAGCCTTCGGTCAGGCGGTCGCCCTTGGTAATTTCCTCGCCCTCGGTGACGGACAGCTTAGCACCATAAGGAATCTGGTATTCTTCAGACAGGCCATCAAAGCCAAGGACAGTAACCTTGCGGCTGTTGCCCTCCTGGGTGATGTGTACGTGACCCGAAAGCTCGGACAGGATGCCCGGATGCTTAGGCTTACGTGCTTCGAACAGCTCCTCGACACGCGGCAGACCTTGGGTGATATCGTCAGCACCTGCAACACCGCCGGTATGGAAGGTACGCATGGTCAGCTGGGTACCAGGCTCGCCGATGGACTGGGCAGCAATTGTGCCTACTGCCTCGCCCACGTCAACGTTCTTGCCGGTTGCCAGGTTGCGGCCATAGCACTTACGGCAGACGCCAAACTTAGCCTTACAGGTGAGCACGCTGCGGATTCTTACCTTTTCACGTAGCTGGCAGATGCGCTCTGCCATAGGCTCGGTAATATATTCATTGATATGGTAAAGGATTTCGCCATTTTCGTCCTTGATGTCCTCTGCCAGGTTACGGCCGATGATGCGGTCATGCAGGGTTTCGATAATGGTCTTTTCCTTTTTGCCCTCGGTGATTGCCTCAACCTCAATGCCGGCAATTTCGTTGTTGCGGATACGCAGCTCCTTAACAGTACCGTCAGCCAAAATTGCGTCAATGGTTTCCTCCGTCATGGTATCGCCTGTGTGGGCCATAACCTCGCCGGCGCCGTTGACGATATCAGCTGCAACCTCCTTGTTGTTGAAGTTGTGCATCATAGCTTCCTTCAAAACATTATGGGCAAAGCTGTCGCTGATATTGATGCGGACAGTTTCCACGTCCTCGCCATCCATATCCTCGGTGGAATACAGGTTGATTTCTTCAACCTTAGCATCATTGAGCTTATTGAAGAGCTCCTCGGTTACATTGGTATCTGCTTCGGCAATCAGGTTGCCCTCTGCATCCAGTACGCCGGAGGCCAAGGTGCGGCCCATAACCTTTTCGCGGATCTTGTTCTGGCTTGCGCCCAAAACAACCTTACTCAGACGGTTGCGCTCCTTCACCAGGTTCATGCCCACGATATCGCAATCGTCCTCACGTACGATTACATCCTGAGCAACGTCTACCAGGCGGCGGGTCAGATAACCGGAGTCTGCAGTACGCAGAGCGGTATCGGCCAAGCCTTTGCGGGCGCCATGGGACGAAATGAAGTATTCCAAAATGGTCAGGCCCTCACGGAAGTTTGCCTTGATAGGACGGTCAATGATACGGCCGGAAGGATCGGCCATCAAGCCACGCATACCGGCCAGCTGACGGATCTGCTGCTTGTTACCACGGGCACCGGAATCAGCCATCATGGATACAGGGTTGAATCTGTTCATGGTGGACTTCATCAGCTTGTCGGTAACCTTATCGGTTGCTTCGTTCCACAGGTCGATAACCTTGCGGTAACGCTCGTCCGGGCTCATCAAGCCGCGGCGGAACAGGCGCTCTACCTTATCTACCTCATGCTCGGTTGCTTCCAGGATCTCGTTCTTTTCAGCAGGAATCTGAATATCAGAGGTTGCGATGGAAATACCGGACTTGCAGGCATTGTCATAGCCCATTTTCTTGACGATATCCAGGATTTCTGCAGTACGCAGGTTGCCATACAGCTTGTGTGCCTTGGCTACCAGCTTGCCCAGCTCCTTCTTGTCGATGAGCTTGCCTAAATGCCAGCGTTCAACCTCTTCGGTTGTTTCATAAACCTTGCCGTCAGCATCAACATGCTTTTTAACGACCTGGTCCTTTTCTTTATGATAGTAACGCATTTCCAAGGGCAGCTCGCCGTTGAAAATAGTGTTACCTACTGTTGTAACTACTAAGGATACGCCGCTGTCGCCAACTGCCGCACCCTTTTGCTCGTCATAAATTTCGCTGTTGGGGATATAAACCTCAATCTGCGCCTGCAGAGATACTGCATGGTGGAAGTATGCCATCTGCGCTTCGTCCACGCTGCTATAGCGGTTACCCTCACCAATCAGCTCCTGGCCGTTTACGCGGGCGTCCTCCTTGGTCTTGACAATAGTCAGGTAGTAGGAGCCCAAAACCATATCCTGCGTAGGAACAGCAACAGGCTTGCCGTCCTTCGGTGCCAGGATGTTGTTTACAGACATCATCAGCATACGTGCTTCGGCCTGTGCCTCAACAGAAAGCGGCAGATGGACAGCCATCTGGTCACCGTCGAAGTCGGCGTTATAAGCGGTACATACCAAAGGATGCAGCTTAATAGCACGGCCCTCGGACAGGATTGGCTCAAAGGCCTGGATGCCCAGTCTGTGCAGGGTCGGTGCACGGTTCAGCAGTACGGGATGCTCCTTGATTACCTCTTCCAGAACGTCCCAGACAACGTTGGTTGCACGCTCTACCATGCGCTTAGCGCTCTTGATGTTGGTTGCTTCACCGCTGTTTACCAAACGCTTCATTACGAACGGCTTGAACAGCTCCAAAGCCATCTCCTTCGGCAGGCCGCATTGATGCATTTTCAGCTCAGGACCTACAACAATTACAGAACGGCCGGAATAGTCAACACGCTTACCTAACAGGTTCTGACGGAAACGACCCTGCTTGCCCTTGAGCATATCGGACAAGGATTTCAGCGGACGGTTGCCGGGGCCGGTAACAGCGCGGCCACGACGGCCATTATCAATCAGGG
Organism: Segatella copri; assembly: GCA_963597755.1. GTDB lineage: Bacteria > Bacillota > Negativicutes > Acidaminococcales > Acidaminococcaceae > Phascolarctobacterium_A. The sequence continues at coordinate 31,122 of CAVBQX010000019.1, read as the reverse complement.
CATCAACTGCCTCCTGCAGCATGCGTTTTTCATTACGCACGATGATATCGGGCGCATGCAGCTCCAGCAGGCGTTTTAAGCGGTTATTACGGTTAATAACGCGGCGGTACAAATCATTTAAGTCGGAAGTTGCAAAACGGCCACCGTCCAGCTGTACCATCGGGCGCAGCTCAGGCGGAATAACAGGCACAACGTCCATGATCATCCATTCGGGGCGGTTGCCGGATTTTAAGAAGGCTTCGGCAACCTCCAGGCGGCGGACTGCACGGATTTTGCGCTGACCGCTTACTTCCTTCATTTCGGCACGCAGCTCGTCAGTCAAGGCCTGCAGGTCGATTTCCTCCAGCAGCTCCTTGATAGCCTGGGCACCCATGCCTACACGGATGTTAGCTTCGGGGTATTTATCGCGCTTTTCCATGTATTCGGGCTCGGTCAAAAGCTGCTTTTTCACCAGGTCAGTGCCTTCGCCCGGGTCCAGTACGATGAAGTTGGCAAAGTACAGAACCTTTTCCAGACTGCGCGGGGAAATATCCAAAATCAGACCCATACGGCTGGGGATACCCTTAAAATACCAGATATGGGAAACAGGTGCAGCCAGCTCGATATGACCCATACGGTCACGACGAACCTTGCTGCGGGTAACCTCTACGCCGCACTTGTCGCAGATAATCCCCTTATAGCGGATACGCTTATACTTACCGCAATGACACTCCCAATCCTTAGTAGGGCCAAAGATTTTTTCGCAGAACAGGCCGTCCCGTTCCGGCTTTAAGGTTCTATAGTTGATGGTTTCAGGTTTTTTTACTTCGCCATAGGACCAGGCTCTAATCTGGTCGGGGGAAGCTAAACCGATACGCATAGATACAAAATTATTTACATCAATCAAGAAATCTTCGCTCCCTTCTCTTACATATTCTCAGGGTCATCAATATCACCGTCAGGATTATCACTAATAGTGAAATTGTTCAAATCCGCAATGATATCATCAGTATCCTCGGTAGCGTCATTATCAGCATAGTCATCAGCAGGCTTTTCAGGAGCATTTTCCACTACCTGACCGTTGATGTCCAAATCAACATCGCGTGCGGTGGTTGCAATATCGTCATCGTCGTCATCGCGCAGCGAAACCTCTTCCTCATCCTCGTTGAGCACCTTGATATCCAGGCCAATGGACTGCAGCTCCTTAACCAGAACCTTGAACGATTCAGGAATACCGGGATCAGGTACGTTTTCGCCCTTGACGATTGCTTCGTAGGTCTTAACACGGCCGACAACGTCATCGGACTTAACGGTCAAAATCTCCTGCAGGGTGTAGGCAGCGCCGTATGCTTCCAGCGCCCAAACCTCCATCTCGCCGAATCTCTGACCGCCGAACTGTGCCTTACCACCGAGCGGCTGCTGGGTAACAAGGGAGTACGGGCCGGTGCTGCGGGCATGGATCTTATCATCAACCAAATGGTGAAGCTTGAGGTAGTAGGTGAGGCCGACAGTAACAGGATTATCGAACGGCTCGCCGGTACGACCATCATACAATGTGGTCTTAGCAGTCTTGTCGATGTTAGCCATTTCCAGAGCATCAGCAATATCCTGCTCATGCGCACCATCGAATACAGGTACGGAAATCTGTACTGCCTTAATGCTCTTGCCACCAAACTTATCTATTTCCACAGTTTCGGGCATGCCGTACTTGTCATAATTATAGCCATAGCTTTCCAGCTTCTTGGCTGTGTCGGTCTTGGCCAGTGCTTCCCTGTAGGCAGCTTCAAATTCCGGAGTGCCTTCAGCAGCGCCGGTTTCCTGTGCCACCTGCAGCTTGGTAACCAGATTGGTGGTATCAATTTCCATACCCAAGGCACGTGCTGCCCAGCCCAAATGGTTCTCCAATACCTGACCGATGTTCATACGGGAAGGTACGCCCAGGGGGTTCAGCACGATATGCACAGGCTCGCCTGTCGGCAAAAACGGCATATCCTCACGCGCCATAATGCGGGAAACGACACCCTTGTTACCATGGCGGCCTGCCATCTTATCGCCTTCGGAAATCTTACGCTTTTGGGCGATGTGTACGCGCACCTGCTCGTTTACTCCCGGCGGCAGGTCGTCGCCGTTTTCGCGGCTGAACACCTTAACGCTGACAATCTTACCAGCCTCGCCGTGCGGTACACGCAGCGAGCTGTCACGCACCTCGCGCGCCTTTTCACCAAAGATGGCGCGCAGCAGACGCTCTTCAGCAGTCAGCTCGGTTTCGCCCTTAGGAGTAACCTTGCCTACCAGGATATCACCGGGGCGCACCTCCGCACCAATGCGGATAATGCCGCGCTCGTCCAGATCCTTCAGTGCTTCCTCAGAAACGTTGGGGATCTCGCGGGTGATTTCTTCCTTGCCCAGCTTGGTATCACGGGCATCGCAATCATATTCTTCTATATGGATAGAGGTAAAGATATCAGCCTTTACCAAGTCCTCATTCAGTAAAACAGCATCCTCGTAGTTATAGCCTTCCCAAGGCATATAAGCAACGATTACGTTGTGGCCCAGGGCCAGCTCGCCATGATCGGTTGCCGGGCCGTCTGCCAGAACCTGCTTTTCTTCAACTTTGTCGCCCTTAAAGACGATAGGACGCTGGTTAACGCAGGTACCCTGATTGGAGCGTTTGAATTTGAGCAGCGGGTAAACGTCAACCTCGCCGTTTTCGGCACGCACGCGGATTTCGTTACCAACAACGCGGATAACCTCGCCGGCACGCTTAGCCAGGACGCAGACACCGGAGTCAACTGCTACCTTATATTCCATACCGGTACCGATAATCGGCGCCTGGGTGCACAGAAGCGGCACTGCCTGACGCTGCATGTTCGCACCCATCAAAGCACGGTTAGCGTCATCGTTTTCCAGGAACGGAATCAGCGCGGTTGCGATGGATACTACCTGCTTAGGCGAAACGTCCATCAGGTCAACCTTATCGGGGGTGATAGAAAGTACGTCGTCCTTCTTACGGGCGGTAACACGCTCGCCCAAAAACTTACCATCTTCGTCCAACGGTTCGTTGGCCTGTGCTACTACGTACCTATCCTCAACATCCGCAGTCATGTAGCGGATTTCTTCGGTTACACGCTTATTTTCCTTATCAACAACACGGTACGGGGTTTCCATAAAGCCGTATTTGTTGATTACAGCGTAGGTGGACAAGGAACCGATCAGGCCGATGTTAGGACCTTCAGGCGTTTCGATAGGACACATACGGCCATAGTGGGAGTTGTGTACGTCGCGGACTTCGTAGCCTGCACGCTCACGGGACAGACCGCCGGGGCCGAGGGCCGACAGACGGCGCTTATGGGTAAGCTCTGCCAGCGGGTTGTTTTGGTCCATGAACTGGGACAGCTGGCTGCTGCCGAAGAATTCCTTAATCGCAGCTACGACAGGACGGATATTAATCAATGCCTGCGGCGTAATAGCCTCGGTATCCTGAATAGTCATGCGCTCCTTAACCACACGCTCCATACGGGCCAGACCGATACGGAACTGGTTTTGCAGCAGCTCGCCTACGCAGCGCACACGACGGTTGCCCAGATGGTCAATATCATCGCCGGTGCCGAAGCCATCCATCAAATTAAGCAGATAGTTGAAGGAGGCCAGCACATCCTCAACAGTTACGGTGTGCTGCTTTTCTTCTATACCGGTAGTGAACAGCATAAGCATAGGCTCATCATGATGCAGCACCTTAATGCCGCGCAGGCCCTGCTCTGCGTAAACACCACTTTCCTCAACCTTATCCAGGTTTTCATCGGTCATCTTGGTGCCTGCCGGCAGAATGATTTCGCCGGTTTCCTTGTTTGCCAAGGGCTCTGCCAGGACGCAGCCACTCAGGCGGCTTCTCCAGCCCAGCTTCTTGTTCAGCTTGTAACGGCCAACGCTTGCCAGGTCATAGCGCTTGTTATCAAAGAAGGTGTTTTCAATCAGCTGTACAGCGTTTTCCAAAATAACAGGCTCGCCGGGACGCAGCTTTTTGTAAAGCTCCAGCATAGCCTCATCCCTGTTGTGGGTGGTATCCTTTTCCAATGTGGTCATCAAAGCAGGATGCTCACCGAAGCAGGCTATAATTTCTTCATTAGAGGATAAGCCCAGTGCACGCAGCAGTACAGTTGCAGGCACCTTACGGGTACGGTCCACACGGGCAGAAATCACATCGTTGATATCGGTTTCGTATTCAATCCAGGCACCACGGTTAGGAATTACGGTAGTACCATAAATCTTTTTACCGCTCGGGTCCATGGTAACGCTGTAATAAACGCCGGGAGAACGCACCAGCTGGCTGACAATAACACGTTCAGCACCATTGATAACGAAGGTACCGGTGTCTGTCATCAGTGGGAAATCACCCATAAATACAGATGATTCCTTAATCTCGCCCGTATCCTTGTAGAGCAGGCGAACCTTTACGTTCATCGGTGCAGAATAGGATTCATCTCTTTCCTTACATTCTTCAACACCATATTTAGGAGTTCCCAAATCGAAGTTTTCAAAAGAAAGCTCCAAATTGCATGTAAAATCTTTAATAGGAGAAATGTCATGCAGAATGTCCACGAGGCCTTCCTTGATGAACCACTCGTAGGACTTTCTCTGGATATCAATCAAATGCGGCATCGGCAGGATTTCATTGATTCTCGCATAACTATACCGAGTCCTATCACCCACGGCAACCGGTTTAAACATGTAATTCCTCACCCCTTCTTTATATTGAGCACACAAAAATTGGACGCAATCACCTGCGACAAAAAAACAACAAGGTTCTTACCACAAGGACCTTGTCTGTTGTCTTCGATGATGAGCCTCATCTTTCATTATAAGCAAGATACGCCGTTCAACCACTGACCCGGCAATATTTGTTGTCAAAAATACACCTGCAAAAACTAATGATGTAGTATGGTATGTTATCATAGCTAGTCAATTTTGTCAAGTCTTTTTTTAGAAAAAATACCGCAGTCAGACATATAACGCCATTTTCTGCGGTATTTTCCACTATTTTCTATTTCTTACTCTTATTTTTCGTCCAATATAGGGACAAAGTAAGCATCCATGCCGGTAATCTCCCCGGGCTGCAAGCGCACAAAGGTTTCAGACGCCTTGCCATCGATAACAAAGCAGGAATAGGTGTATTTACCCTTGGCAGTGCCATTATCTACATCCTGCTCCCCGTCAGCCGAAGCGATAAACTGCTGGTAAATCAAATCGCAGTCATCACATTCCTCCGCCTCATAGCTGCAATTACCATCAGGCTCCACTATGGCGATGCCTGCACCCTCGCGGCCGAAGATAGGCTTTTTAATATAACGTCTGCCCCGCAGCGCGCTGCTATCCAGATATGTAGGCGCAAGGCAAGTGCCTATCACCTCTTCCTCCTGCGGTGTCCAAAACAGGCGGTGCTGATACAAATACCAGGCCAGCGCCAGCAATGCCTTGTTTTGCAGCACAATAGACTTTACCGGGTTTACCAGGTCTACAGCGCCAAAATTTGCCAGCTCCATCAGCTTCAGGCCCACAGGATAACCATCAGCACTTTCGTCATCCATTAACAGCTCCAATGGATGCAGGCGGTAAAGGATGTCGATCCTGTCCTCCTTATTCTTGAACACCTCATTGGCAGCATAAACGCCATCATCATGCACCACCAGCTCCTCCAGCCCCAGCAGGCGGCAGGAAACAGGCAGCTTATCCATCACGCGCTCACGCAGCACGCTTCTTACACGCTCAAACAAAAACCTGGCGTTGGCCCAGTCCTCGCTGTAGCTGCGGTCAGCAGCAAAGGCAATACGCACCAGCTCGCGGCCTGCGTATTTACTCTGCTGCAAAAGCGTGATAAACGGCTCTGCCAGTTCTGCCCCGTCCGAGCGCGGTGCCAGCTGCAAATTGTGCAGCCTGCTAAAGTAGGCCTCGGCAACCTTATTGGCATAAAAGGTTTCAGGCAAGGCGCAGGGGGTATCCGAATTAATTTCCACCAGCTTATAATTGCCGCCGGCATCCTTAACAAAATCCAGGCGGCTGATGTAGCTGACGCAGCTAGAAGTATCCCCCAAAATATAGGGTGTAAGCTTATCGGTCATATTCAGCAGGTTAAACGGCATTTTGCCGTTGCCTGTGCGCAGTGCCTCCACCAGACGCGACAGCGCCGCCACCAGAGCGGCGCTAATATCCTGCAGCCTGCGCTTTTCCTCAGCGCTCATCAGCATCGCGCTCAGCGTGGGATAACGGTTCTCCCACTCAGGCGCATCCACATAAGGCATTACCTGCCTGTCAATTTCATCTATCCAGGTGTTATCTTCGCGGTATTTTGTCATCTTGTTCTCCTTAGGATACAGCAGAGCCACTAGAACGGCTCAGGCCGCTGCCTATGCCGCTCTTGCCGCTTGTGCCTGTGCTGCCGAGCGTAGACTTTTGCGCTCCTGCCGCACTGCCCTGCTGCATGGTCTGGCCTGCTGCGCCCTTAGCGGCATCCTGCTTAGCTGCTCCCTGCTGCGGTGTTTGCTGCTGCGAGGGCGTCTGCGTCTGCTGGCGCTGGGTGTTATACATGCCTGCTGCAGGCCCCACGCCGAAGGTGCGGCCAATAAAGAACCAGGGAAAGAAGCCGTGGAAAAAGCCACTGCTACCCTCATCATCCTTTTTTTCCTGCTCCGCGTTGTCATTTTTCCATTCGCTGTCCTTGTCGCTGCCGCAGCCGGCCACACCGGTAAGCATCACCGCCGCCAGCACACCGGCCAAAAGCTTTTTACGTTTTGCATCTGTAAGCATAGTGTACCCCCATCAAAAATTCCAAGCTATATTCATCAAGCTTATCAGGCAAATATCGCCGCCATCGCCTGCTCCAGCGTTTTTACCCGCACAATCTGCGCCTTGGCCGCAGGCAGCTGCAGCCTGCAGTCCGGGATGATAAATTTAGTAAAGCCCAGGTTTATGGCATCGCTAATACGCCGCTCGGGCGCGCTGACGCGGCGCACCTCGCCTGTAAGGCCCACCTCGCCGAACACCAGCACTCCCTTAGGCACAGGCCTGTTGCGGTAGCTGGAAACAAGTGCCGCTGCCACCGCCAGGTCCACGGCAGGCTCGCTCACCTTCATGCCGCCCACCACGTTGACATAGGCATCATAAATCCCAAAATCCAGGCCAAAGCGTTTTTCCAAAATCGCCAGCAGCATATTCACGCGGTTATAATCAAAGCCTACCGCCGTGCGACGCGGCATGCCATAAGGCGTTTTGGCAACCAGGGCCTGGATCTCGGCCATAATCGGCCTGTTGCCCTCCATGCAGGCACCAATCACGCTGCCTGCCGCCTCGCCATCCCTGTCCTCCAAAAAGAGGCCTGCAGGGTTGGCAACCTCTTCCAAGCCGCCGGCCTCCATAGAAAAGATGCCGCTTTCGCTGGTGCTGCCAAAACGGTTCTTGAGCGCACGCAGCACGCGGAAGGAATACGACCTGTCGCCCTCAAACTGCAGCACCACGTCCACCATATGCTCCAAAAGACGCGGGCCGGCAATAGTGCCGTCCTTGGTCACGTGGCCGATGACGATGACTGCTATGCCCGAGGTTTTGGCAAACTGTAAAAGCTTGGCAGTACACTCGCGCACCTGGCCCACGCTACCTGCCGCAGTCTGCAGCTCCGGGTTGTACATTGTCTGAATACTATCAATAATCAAAAGCTGCGGCTTGATAGCCTTTGCCTGCAGCAAAATAGCGTCCAGGTCAGTCGCCGTCAAAATCAGCAGCTTGTCGCCGGCGCTGCCGCCGCCCAGGCGCACAGCACGCATAGCAGTCTGCTCCTCCGATTCCTCGCCGCTCACATACAGCACCTTGACATCCTGCCTGGCAAAGCGCAGCGCTGCATCCAGCAAAATCGTAGATTTGCCAATACCGGGCGTACCACCCAAAAGCACCAGGCTGCCGGGCACTATGCCGCTGCCCAGCACCCGGTCAAACTCACGGATGCCTGTTGCCAGACGCTGCACCTTGGTCTGTGCCACACTGGCAATGGTGCGAGGCTTCAGCTTGCTGTTATCTGTCTGCAGGTAGCTTTTGCCGGCCTTGGCCGTCACCTCGGTCTCCTCCACCAGCGTGCTCCAGTTGCCACATTCCGGGCAGCGTCCCAGCCAGGTGGTGGCCACATAGCCACATTCCTGGCAGACAAAACGGCTTTTACTCTTCGCCATGCTGCTGCTCCTTCCCGCTACCGCAGGCTGCAGGCTGCGGCGCTATTGGCAGTTCCAGTAAAAACTGCGCTCCCTCCACTGCAGTATGAAACTGCAGCTTTTTGTCAGCCGCCGCTTCGGCGATAATCTTGTCCCCCGCCGCAAATTTGCCTGCGAGATAAAAATCGCTCACAGGGTCTTCTACAAGCTTGCGCAATGCACGACGCAACGGACGTGCGCCATACTTGCTGTCACTGCCCTCGGCCAGCAGCAGCTCGCGTGCCGAAGGCGCCAGCTCGATGCTCAGGCCATTTGCCGCCATGCGGCTGTTCAGCTCCTGCAGCATGTTATCGGCAATCTGCTCCAGCTCCCTGCGGCCTAAGGCATCAAACACCAAAATCTCATCCACACGGTTCAAAAATTCCGGGCGGAAAACGTGCTTGATTTCTGCCAAAACCTGCTCCTTACGTCCCTTGGCTGCTGCTGCGACACTTGCAGCAAAGCCCAACGGCTTGGAGCTTGCCAGCTGCTGCGCTCCTGCATTGCTCGTCATGATGACCACCGCATTGCGGAAATCAACCGTACGTCCCTTACCATCCGTCAGGCGTCCGTCCTCCATAATCTGCAGCAGGAGGTTGAACACATCAGGATGTGCTTTTTCTATTTCGTCCAACAGCACTACGCTGTAAGGCTTACGCCGTACTGCATCCGTCAGCTGGCCGCCCTCATCATACCCGACATAGCCGGGAGGCGCGCCAAGCAGTCTTGCCGTAGTGTGCTTTTCCATATATTCACTCATATCAAAGCGCACCATGGCACGCTCATCACCAAACAGCTCCGCCGCCAGCGCCTTGGCCAGCTCTGTCTTGCCCACACCCGTGGGTCCCAAAAAGAGGAAGGAGCCGACAGGCCTGTTTTTATCCTTAAAGCCTGCACGGGCACGGCGCACAGCCCTGCTCACCGCGCTTACAGCCTCATCCTGACCGATAACGCGCTGATGCAGACGCTGCTCCAGCTGTAAAAGGCGGCTGCTTTCTGTTTCCGTCAGCTTAGCCAGCGGCACACCCGTCCACGAAGAAACCACCTCAGCCACATCCTCTGCCGTCACAGGCACAGCCTTCGCTACATCTGCCAGGGCCGCAGCCAGCTCTCCCTGCAGCTTGGTTTCCTTATCACGCAGCTCGGCCGCCTTTTCATAATCCTGCTTTTCTACGGCCTCTTCCTTTTCCAGCTGTGCGTATTCCAGTTTTTCCTGCAATGCGCGCGCCGGTGCAGATTTTTTATACAGCTTGATGCGCAGACGGGCACAAGCCTCGTCCATCAGGTCTATCGCCTTATCAGGCAGATTTCTGTCAGTAATATAGCGGTCGCTCAGCTCCACAGCTGCCTTCACGGCCTGCTCCTGGATTTTCAGCTTATGGAACTTTTCATAGCGCTTGCGCAGGCCCAAAAGCATAGCCTCACAGTCAGCTGCCGAGGGCACATCCACCATTACAGGCTGAAAACGACGCTCCAGGGCAGCATCCTTTTCGATACGCTTGCGGTATTCATCAATTGTCGTCGCACCGATAATCTGCAGCTCTCCTCTTGCCAGGGCAGGCTTGATAATGTTGGCGGCGTCAATGCTGCCTTCAGCACTGCCTGCACCAATAATCGTGTGCAATTCATCTATAAAGAGGATGATGCGCTTATCATCACGCAAAAGCTGCAGGATTTCCTTCATCCTGTCCTCAAATTCGCCGCGGTACTTGGAGCCTGCCACCAGCATCCCCAGCTCCAGGGAAAAGATAATTTTGCGCTGCAAAAATTCAGGTACATCGCCCTTGATAATTTTCTGCGCCAAGGCTTCGGCAATAGCAGTTTTGCCTACGCCAGCCTCACCGATAATCACAGGGTTATTTTTGGTGCGGCGGCACAAAATCTGGATCAGGCGTTCCACCTCTTTTTCCCTGCCGATAACAGGGTCTATCTTGCCATGGCTGGCTTCTATATTCAAATTACGTCCGTATTCCGACAGCACCTCCTGCACATCCACATCCTGCTTAGTCTGCTGCTTGCGGCGCTGCGGGTTGCGCCCGGGCACGGGCTTGCGCTGCTCGTCCAGGGCCAGCACCAGCTGACGCACGTTATCTGCGGTAATGCCAAACTTATGCAGCACCTGGCTGGCCATGCCCTCACCTGCTGCCACAAGTCCAAGCAGCAGCTGCTCGCTGCCCACATATTCCTGATGCAGCTCACGTGCGTTGGCAGCAGCTGCTTCCATAACAAGCTGCGCGCGTTGGCTGAACTGCGGCAGCTGCTTTTGCCTGCTGCCCTTATCAAACCATTCATCCAGCTCTTTGCTAATTTCGTCTAAAGCAGCATGCAGCTTATGTAAAATTTTCTTACCTGTGCAGTCATCAATATTCAGCAGCCCCCACAAAATATGCTCCGTTCCGATATGGTCGCTTCCCAAGTCCAATGCCTTGCTCGTCGCCAGCTCCAACACCTTGGCGGCCGCCTCGCTAAAGCCCTCGCGGGTAATTTTTTTCTTGGGTCTTGCCCCGCTGGCCTGCATCAGGGTTTCAAAAAAGCGCTTGGCAGCATCCGCCGTCAAGGGCAGCTCATCTATTCCCTTAGGCATATATTCCTTAGCACAGTCAGCACACAGCCATTTATCAATTTGTTTGTCGCCGGCCAGGCACACCATGTGCATGATGGCCTCTTTTTTATGACAGTTATCACATAACATCTATCTCACCTCCGTACAGTGCCTTGCATTAAAGACACAGCCTGCTGCAGAAGCTCTTTTTTCTTCGCTTCATCTGCGTCGATAATCTTCAGCATATATTGTAAAAGCGCGCCCTCACGCTCTGTAATCACCTTTTGCTGCTGCAGGTGCTGCACCAGCTCCAGCGATGTGGGCGCCTGTGGCGTCCGGGCGGCTGATTCCATGCGGACAATGCGCACAAAGCCGCCGCTGCCGCGCCGCGACTGCACCATAAAGCCCTTTTCCGGCGTAAAGCGTGTGCTTAAAACGTAGCTGATCTGCGATGGGGCACATTCCAGGCGCTCTGCCAGCTCGTTGCGCTGCACAAGTATGGTGTCTTCATGCTCGCGCAACAGCTCACCCATAATAAAGCTTTCAATAGCATCTGCTAAATTCTTCATGTGTATCACCCTTTGACCGCTCAATGCGGAAACTGTAAAGCTGTATTTAAAAATTTACCAATACATCAGTTTTATTATATTTGACTTTTCGACTTTAGGCAAGTGAAAAATCTATGACACACCCTCAAAATACAGATAAGCCGCTACGCACGTCCGGCGTAGCGGCCTTTTTCAGTACCACAATATTCATCCCTTTATACTTTTAAGCATCTGCAGAGCCTGAATAATATCCTGCACAGAATAACTTTCCAAAGATACCGTCTGATTATTTTTCAGAACATCTCCATTGCCAAAAACTATATCATCAATGCTACAATGAAAAATATTCGTCATCTTCACTAAATTTTCCAGCGTCAGACCGGCACGACCACTTTCTATATTACTCATATGTGTTTGCGAAACACCAATACTTTTAGCGAGCTCTGTCTGGTAAATATTATTCTTCAAGCGCAGCGTTTTTATGCGCAAGCCTACCGCCTTATAGTCCACTTGCTTTGCCATATTCTTCATCCCCTAACATTATATTTTATAAATGCATTTTCCCCTTTTTCTATATATAGCCAGACTTAATGTATATATTTACAAGCATCGCTGGATTATATCCCTATAAAAGCAGAAACAAACCTCCTCTCCTGCTAAAATCACGTCCGGCTTATGTATTGTTTGTCAATTCTTTAATGGTGGCTTAAACTAATTAATCTACCTATATATTACACCTCTTTAAGCCATTATGCAAGTTTAATACTAAATATCTTAAGGCAATAATAATGCCTACAAACATTTCTCTTATTCCAATCATTCTATGATATATAAACTCATAGCAGTTTTATAGATATATTTTATATTTTTTGTGTATCATCTGAAACAGAATACCCCGCAGTCACAAAATTTTTGCAAACTATTTGCCTTTTTGACTTTTATACATTTGACACCTGCTAAGCTATCTCTTACAATTAACTTAGTTAAGCATACTAAACATTTATATCTGACAACGAAAGGAAGATGTCAAATGAATAAAGCTCTTTTAGGCGTTATCGCCGCAATCATTATCGTTATCGGTATGGTTTTCAGCAGCTATAACGGCCTTGTAAGCATGAATGAAAACGTTACAGGCAAGTGGGCGCAGGTAGAAAACCAGCTGCAGCGCCGCAATGACCTAATCCCCAACCTGGTAAATACAGTAAAAGGCTATGCTGCCCACGAAACAGAGGTGTTTAAGGCTGTTTCCGACGCGCGTGCCAAATTAGGCGGTGCCAAAACCGTTGCCGAAACCGGTGCAGCCAACAGCGAAATGACTGCTGCCCTGGGCCGTCTTTTGGTCGTTGCCGAAAATTACCCCGAGCTTAAGGCCAACAGCAACTTTCAGCAGCTGCAGGACGAGCTTGCAGGCACCGAAAACCGTATTGCCGTTGCCCGCAAGGATTATAACGAAGCAGTACAGGCTTACAACGCCAAAATAAAATCCCTGCCTGCTTCCCTTTACGCCGGTGCCTTGGGCTTCAGCGCCCGCGACTACTTTAAAGCGGACGAGGCAGCACAAAAGGTGCCACAGGTTAAATTTTAAACCCGCTCCCCCAGGCCGCACGCACAGCTGACGCCGGCCCATTGATGGAGGAATGTTTATGAAGCGATTTATAATTTTTCTGCTGCTGCTCTTGCAGACATTTTGGGCTGCTACAGTTTTTGCCGCTCCCACCATACCGCCACGCCCGGCGGCAGGCAGCGGCATCTATGTGCAGGATTATGCCAACGTACTGTCTGACGCTGACAAGCAGACGCTGCTCAGCCTGGGGCAGGAGCTGGATAACAAAACAACAGCGCAGCTTGCAGTTATCACCCTAGATACGCTTGACGGCCAGCCAATTGAGGATTACGCGCTGGCAGTGCTACGCAAATGGGGCATAGGCACCAAGGAAAAAAATAATGGTGCCCTCATTGTTGTCGCTATCAGCGACAGACGCTCGCGCATAGAGGTTGGCTATGGCTTGGAGGGCGTGCTCCCTGACGGTCTCACCGGCCGCATCCAGGATGAATACATGCTCCCCTACTTCAAAAAGGGCGATTACAGCAAGGGTATCGTGCAGGGTTACAGCGCCGTTGCCGCAACCATCGCCAAGGATGCAGGCGTGCAGCTTACGGGTGCGCAGGTGCAGACCCTGGCGCAAAACAGCACCCCCAAGCAAAGCAGCGACTCAGGCTTTGGTGACATTCTTTATGCCATCGGCATAATTGCATTTTTGATCTTTGATAATCTTTTCCTGGGCGGTTTTTTCACCAGTCTATTACTGCTGCTCCTCTTCCGCAGCGGCGGCGGTCGCGGCGGTGGCGGCTTCGGCGGCGGCAGCGGTGGCGGCGGCGGCTCATCGAGAAGATGGTAGCTTACAAAAAGTAATCAGGCAAACTAAAAAGGCTATTGCGTTTGACATCTGTCTTAGCAGAAGGTGGCGCAATAGCCTTTTTGCTTTACAAATGCAAACAGCCTGCGCTTGCGCAACAGGCTGTCTGCATTAGCACCCTTTTTGATATGGCTCCTCCTTACGGAACAGCATATCATTTAAAACCCTTTGGGGAGATTCCTATATCATGCCTCTAATCTTCATTGCTTCCTCAATGCTGCCCAGGGCAACAATATAAGCAGCCACACGCAGCGGCACCTTGTACGCCTGCGCTTTTTCATAAACTGCCTTAAAGGCCTTACGCATCATAGCGTTTTGTTTTTCGATGACCTCCTGCTCTGTCCAGAAATAGCGGTAAAGATTTTGTACCCATTCAAAATAGCTTACGGTTACGCCGCCGCCATTTGCCAGAATATCCGGAACAACCATAACGCCCTTGCCTTCCAAAATCTCGTCTGCCTCCGGAGTCGTCGGTCCGTTAGCTCCCTCGCAAATAATCTCTGCCTGTACCGCAGCAGCATTATCAGCAGTAATCTGCAGCTCCATAGCGCACGGAGCCAGCACGGTAACCTTCATTGCCAATAGCTCTGCATTGGTAATAGCCTTGCTGCCAGGATAGCCGACAACACTGCCGGTCTCCTTTACGTAAGCATCTACATCATAGCAGTCAAAGCCGTCTTCCTTATAAACGGCACCGTTGATGTCACTCAAAGCAACGACCTTTACGCCCTCGTCACAGAAAAGCTTAGCCGTCCAGCTGCCAACATTACCAAAGCCCTGCACAGCTGCAGTTGCCTGCTCAGGAGCTATGCCCTTCAGCTTAAGCGCTTCCAAGGCAGCCACTACGACGCCACGTCCGGTAGCAGCAGTGCGTCCCAACGAGCCGCCCACGCTGATAGCCTTGCCGGTAATAAAGCCAGGCTCATATTGCCCGGTCAGCTTGCTGTATTCATCCATCATCCAGCCCATAATCTGAGCATTGGTATTCATATCGGGAGCAGGAATATCACGCTTTTCACCAATAATCGGTGCAATTTTATCAATAAAGCCACGTGTCAGCGCCTCAAGCTCGCGCTTAGACAGCTTGGCAGGATCCACAATAATACCGCCCTTACCGCCGCCATAAGGCAAGCCGGCAACCGCGCATTTACAGGTCATCCAAAAGGCCAGGGTTTTTACCTCATCCAGCGAAACATTCTGATGATAGCGCACGCCGCCCTTTGCAGGTCCAAGGATAGTGCTATGCTGGCTGCGGTAGCCGGTAAATACCTTTGTGCTGCCATCATCCATTTTTACAGGAATAGAAACCTCTAAGGTACGCTCCGGGGTTGCAATAATAGCTGCAGCGCCAGCATCAAGCTTCATAGTTTCGATAGCTTTATTCAGTGGAATATGTGCCATTTCAAAAATATTCATAACTTTTGCCTCCTTGTTGTGCAATAGAGTGTACTCTATTTCTATACTCACATTATAACGTGTATACTATAAATTGTCCACAAGATTTTGTGTAAAATTTGTTATATTCAGAAGTTTATTAACTTACAAAAAGAGCGTTGACAGCAGCCAACGCTCTTTGCTTAATACTTATTCGATTATAGGAAACTCATCGTAAACGCTGCCAAAATCTATGCCGCCGATTACCTTTCCCTTATACTGCTCACGGATAGCGAGCTCGCCGTCCTCCATATGCTTGGAGGATATGCCATAACGCCGCGACAGCCACACCTCTACAAAAGCGGCTAAGTTATCACAGCCCTTAAGCACGCTGCCATCAATAGCATGACAGCCCTCCTGATTGTATTTTCTATTGATTTCATCAACAGATGTATAAATAATTTTGTTGTTAATTTTTACCCTGTCAGCAAATTCATTTTGCGTATAATACAAAATATCCTCGTGCCAAGTATAGGGCAACAGTGGCAAAATCTTTTCTGCTACCAGGCGCTCCTCAATGCGCTTAATAAGATCATCCAAGCCAGGCACACTGCGCTTGACGGGTGAAATAATATCCCGCGTCAGCACCTCCGGCAGATCGTGGAAGAGTCCACACAAAAAGTCGCCGACAATGCGCTCATCGCAGGCATTTAGCTTAACAGCACAAAAATAACCCATGATGGCCACCAAAAGCACGTGCCCCATAACCGATGTCTCCGGCACACGCGGCGACTGCGCCCACCGCTTTTGAAAACGCAGCTGCCCCACCAGGTCGATAAACTTACTGCTTTTGCCCTTCAGTGCCAGCTTTTTGACCGCCGCCAGGTCGTAATGGTCCTCCAGCTCACTTTCTATAACTGCCTTAGTTTCCTCACTGCCATAAATGCCCTCGTTAAAATGATAAATCAGCTCGAACTCCCACTTGGTTGCCAGGTAATGCGCCGCGCGCAAAAGCTTTTTCTCCAGCACACTATAGCCGGGATCCTCAAAATAGCGCTGCATTTTTTCCATAAAATCTTCCTGCACATCCGGGATGCGGCGACGCAGCTCCTGATACACCCAAGCATTAAGCTCCGCGCCAAACACACGCATCATCTCATGGAAAACCGGCGGCTTGATATCTGTCAGCACATTGCGCTGCATAAATTCAAAGATTCCACCCTCAATCAACTGCCGCCAGTTTACCCGCACGCCATGGTCATCCTCCTCGTGGCGGGCCAGCACGTATACTATCATCATCTTATGTGCCTGCTTATCAAGCTCGGTAAAGCCGCTGGGTCGTATATGCTCGTTCCAGCGCTGGATATGCGCTGCATCATACAAAAATTCTATAAAACTTTTAGTCAGCATGCTGTCATCTCCCTTGTTAGCTATTACATTCTTATTAAATAGCAAAACAGAACTTTTTGCAAGCAAAAAAAGCAGGAACAAAAGTTCCTGCTTTGAAAAGCTCTTAAATTAGACGAGCTCGATGATAGCCATTTCAGCTGCATCGCCACGACGGGGACCTACTCTGTAAATACGAGTAAAGCCACCCTGTCTGCCTTCATATTTCGGAGCAATTTCTTCAAATAATTTTTTGGTAACGGTTTCGTCAACCAGAACAGCCATAACCTGACGACGAGCATGCAGGTCATTGCGTTTAGCCAAAGTGATCAGCTGAGCGGATTGCTTTGCAACTTCTTTAGCTTTGGTGATGGTGGTTTCGATCTTACCATATTTGAAGAAGGAAGTTAAAATGCTGCGAAACAGAGCCTTACGGTTGCTGGAGTTACGACCCAGTTTTCTGTATGCCATGTACTTCTGACCCCCTTAATTATTCTTCATCGCTTTTGCGAAAATGCAAGCCCAGATCTTCAATCTTCTTCTTGATTTCTTCCAGGGACTTGCGGCCCAGATTACGAACTTTCATCATATCCTCTTCGGTTTTCTGGGTTAATTCCTCGACGGTATTGATACCTGCACGACGCAGGCAGTTATTGCTGCGTACAGACAGATCAAGATCGTCGATAGACATTGTATTCTGACCTTCCTGCTTACTTGTTTCGACAACTGCCGGCTCATTGCCGCCAGCAACAGTGATAACAGATTCCTTGCTGTCACTGGTCTGGAAGAGCTTGAGATAGTCAATCAGAATACTGGAAGCCATGTCAACAGCTTCATCAGGCTTCATGCTGCCATCGGTCCAAACTTCCAAAGTAAGCTTGTCATAGTTGGTAACATTACCTACGCGGGTATCATTAACAGCAAACTTTACTCTCGCAATCGGAGAGTAGATGGAGTCTACCGGGATAATGCCGATAGGCTGATCAGGCTGTTTATTCTTATCCGCAGGTACATAGCCAAGGCCCTTATCAACATGGATTTCCATATTGAAAACTGCGTCTTTATCCAAAGTCGCAATGTGCAGCTCAGGGTTCAAAATCTCTACATCACTGCCAGCAATGATGTTTGCAGCTGTAACCTCCTGCTCACCAGAGCATTCAATTCGCAGGATTTTTTCCTCTTCGCCTTCCATTTTCAGGCACAAAGCCTTGATGTTCAGGATGATGTCAGCGACATCCTCACGAACACCAGGGATAGTAGCAAACTCGTGCAGGACTCCGTCAATCTTGACGTAGGTTACTGCAGCACCCGGCAGGGAGGACAGCAATACACGACGCAAGGAATTGCCCAGTGTAATACCATAGCCTCTCTCGAGCGGCTCCCAAACGAATTTGCCATAACGACCATCTTCACTGACCTCAGATGTAACCATCTTAGGTTTTTCAATTTCAATCATTCGGAAAGCCTCCTTCTTTCGCGTATTACCACAATACGTCTCATAAGTGGGTGGCACAAGATATTCACTAATTATTTAGAGTACAACTCAACGATGAAGTGCTCTTCAATAGGAACATCAATTTCCTCACGAGTCGGGAAACGGTCTACCTTACCGCTGAGGTTAGCAGCATCGAGTACCAGCCAAGCCGGAACAGCTTTGGTAGCCAAGGTCTCATCCATGCCTTTGAAATATTCTTTAGCACGGCTGTTTTCCATAACAGTTACAACGTCGCCAACTCTTACCAGTGCGGAAGGAATGTCCAAACGCTTGCCGTTAACAGCAATGTGGCCATGTCTTACGATTTGGCGTGCCTGACGGCGGGTGTTAGCCAAGCCCAGGCGGAAAACAACATTGTCAATTCTTCTCTCGAGGAGGATCAGCAGGTTTTCACCGGTGATACCTTCCATCTTTTTAGCTTTATCATAGTAGCCACGGAATTGTTTTTCCAGGACACCATAGATAAATTTAGCTTTTTGTTTTTCAGTTAACTGAATGCCGTATTCGCTCTTTTTACCTCTTTGGCGTCTAACCTGGCGTTTAGATTCCTTGCTAATGCCCAGAAATGCCGGAGCTAAGCCTAAAGATCTGCATCTCTTCAGGACAGGCGTTCTATCAATTGCCATCTATCTACACCTCCAATTAAACTCTTCTACGTTTCGGCGGACGGCAGCCATTGTGCGGAATCGGAGTTACGTCTTTAATGGAGTTAACTTCGAGACCTGCAGCCTGAAGTGCACGGATAGCAGCTTCACGACCGGCGCCAGGGCCCTTTACATATACTTCTACTTGTTTCAAGCCATGCTCCATAGCAGCTTTGGTTGCTTCTTCAGCAGCCATCTGTGCAGCAAACGGAGTGCTCTTACGGCTGCCACGGAAACCGAGGCCGCCTGCGGAGGCCCAGCTCAAAACGTTACCTTCGGTATCAGCGATGGTAACGATAGTGTTATTGAAGGTGGAGCGGATATGTGCTACACCGTTGATAATATTTTTGCTAACTTTTTTCTTGTTGCGAACAACTTTTTTGCCAGCCACTGGTTTATCCCTCCCTCGCTAATTATTTCTTCTTGCCTGCAATCGTACGTTTCGGACCTTTACGGGTGCGGGCATTGTTTTTAGTGTTTTGACCACGAACAGGCAGACCAGCACGATGTCTTCTGCCACGATAGCTGCCAATTTCAATCAAGCGTTTAATGTTGAGGGATTCCTCACGACGAAGGTCACCTTCAACCTTATAGCCATGATCCAGGGTTTCACGGATCTTAGCAACTTCTTCTTCGGTCAGATCACGAACGCGAGTGTCCGGATTAATACCAGTTTTAGCTAAAATTTCGCGAGAGAGAGTCAGGCCGATGCCATAAATGTACGGCAGAGCATACTCAATACGTTTATCTCTCGGTAAATCGACACCAGAAATACGTGCCATTAATGTGCACCTCCTTCTTATCCTTGTTTTTGTTTATGTTTCGGGTTTTCGCAAATTACCATTACATGGCCTTTACGTTTAATGACTTTGCATTTTTCACATATTGGCTTAACAGACGGTCTTACTTTCATAACTTAAACCTCCTCTTTGCCTGTCTTGGTTATTTATACCGATAAGTAATTCTTCCACGATTGAGGTCGTACGGAGTAAGCTCCACGGTAACCTTATCACCAGGCAAAATCTTGATGAAGTTCATACGAATCTTACCGGATATATGTGCTAAAATTGTGTGGCCGTTAACCAGCTGAACTTGGAACATAGCATTGGGAAGTGCTTCTAAGATTGTGCCTTCAACCTCAATAACATCCTGTTTGGACACCTTTGTACCTCCTTATTTGCTACATCCGAGACTAGCTTTAACATCGGCATATACCTTATCGATAGGCTGTAAGCCGTCGATATCCTTGTACAGGCCCTGCTTTTTGTAGTACTCAATTAACGGTTCAGTTTGTTCATGATAAGCATGCAGGCGATTTACCACGGTTTCTTCCTTATCATCGTTACGCTGATAGAGGTTACCACCGCATTTATCGCAAACATCCTCCACCTTGCTGGGGTTGAAGCTTACATGGTAGGTGCTGCCGCAAGCCTTGCAGATGCGACGGCCAACCACGCGGGCAACCAGCTCGGAATCAGGAACAGAGATATTAACAACACCGGTCAGTTTAATGCCCAGGTCTTTCAGGATTCCGTCCAGAGCAACAGCCTGCTCCTCTGTTCTCGGGAAGCCATCTAAGATGAAACCATTTGCACATTCTGGTTTGGACAAGCCTTCACGAACGATACCAATGGTTACAACGTCGGGAACAAGTCCACCGGCGTCCATATATTTTTTTGCCTCTTTACCAAGTTCGGTGCCGGCACTTACTGCTGCACGGAACATGTCTCCTGTGGAGATGTGAGGGATTTTGAATTCTTCAATGAGTTTTTCTGCTTGAGTGCCTTTGCCGGCACCCGGAGGTCCCATTAATAGAATATACATTCTGAACTCCTCCTATTTCATAAAGCCGTGGTAGTGACGCATCAGTACCATGGACTCTATCTGCTTCATAGTTTGTAATGCAACACCGACAACGATCAAGAGAGCCGTACCGCCGAAGTACACACCTTCAATGCGGGTTATCCAGCCGATAACGTGAGGCATGAGCGCGATTAATGAGAGGAAGATGGCGCCTGCCAAAGTTATTCTGGACATCACTCTGTCAAGATAATCGGTAGTAGGATTACCAGGTCTCAAGCCCGGAATAAAGCCGCCGTTCTTTTTGATGTTATCGGAAAGATCTCCGATGTTCAAGCTTACTGCTGTATAGAAGTAAGTAAAGAACAAAATCATCAGAACGTACAGGGTGGTCTGCAAGGGGCTGCCCCATTCAAAGAGCTTGCCCATAGATTTCACCCAGGGAACGTCAACAAACTGGGCAATAGTCACCGGGAACATCAGCACCGAAGATGCGAAGATGATGGGGATAACGCCTGCCTGGTTGACCTTCAGGGGAATATAGCTCGTATGACCGCCATAAGCCTTTTTACCTACAACACGCTTGGCATACTGAACGGGGATTTTGCGAATACCCTCGGAGATGATAATTACGAAAACCACCATCGCCAGGGCAATAGCCGCGAACAAAATAACATTCAGGATGCTGACTGTGCCAGCCTGCAGATATTGAAAAATTACCTTGAGCCCGTCAGGCAGTCTGGATACGATACCGGCAAAGATTATCAGGGAGATACCGTTGCCGACACCGCGGGCAGTTATCTGCTCGCCTATCCACATCAGGAAAACTGTTCCTGCGGTTAACGTGATAGCGATAAGCAGGATGGAAAAAATCCCGGGGTTATTGATCGCCATCTTCAGGCCATAGGCCATACCGCAGGCCTGAATGAACGCCAAGCCCACCGTCAGCATACGGGTCAGCTTGGTCGTTTTCTTGAAGCCTTCCTCGCCTTCCTTGGACCATTGTTCCAAGGTCGGTACAACTACCTTCAAAAGCTGCAAAATAATTGAAGCATTAATGTATGGGGTAATACTCATAGCAAAAATTGAGAATTTGCTCAAGGCGCCGCCGCTGAACATATCAAGCAGTCCGAAGAGGTTACCACTGCGGAAAAGCTGTTCGATGACAGAAGCATTGACGCCAGGAACAGGGATATGTGTTCCAGCCCTGAATACTATGAACATGGCTAGAGTAAATATAACTTTCTGCCTGAGTTCTGTTATTCTAAATATGTTTGCGAGGGCTGCTAACACTTTAGATCACCTCAATCTTACCGCCAGCTGCTACGATTTTTTCTTCAGCGGATTTGCTGAAGCCCATTGCTTGAACAGTAAGCTTTTTGGTTAATTCGCCATTGCCGAGAATACGGATACCGTCGCGAACATTCTTAACGATACCTTCTTCAATGAGCATAACCGGCTCAACAACGGTACCGTCCTCAAAGCGGTTGAGTACGGAAACGTTGATTTCAACATAATCTTTACCAAATTTATTGTAGAAACCGCGTTTCGGAAGACGCAGGTACAAAGGTCTTTGACCACCTTCGAAACCAGGGCGCTTAACGCCACCGGAACGGGATTTCTGACCTTTTTGGCCTTTGCCGGAGGTCTTGCCCAGGCCACTGCCCAGACCACGGCCTACGCGGACTGCTTCACGTTTAGATCCCGGAGCGGGAGACAATTCATGTAAATTCATCTTCAGTACACCTCCTTGTCTTACGCTTCTTCAACCTTCACGAGATGTTCAACCTTGTGAACCATACCGCGAATGGTCGGAGTATCTTCTTTAACAACGCTAGTATTGATTTTACCTAAGCCCAGAGCTTTAACGGTTGCACGCTGATCTTTCGGGTAACCGATCAGGCTGCGGGTCAGGGTGATTTTAATTTGTGCCATGACAAAGTCCTCCTTAACCCAACAATTCTTCTACGGTCTTACCACGCAGAGCTGCAACAGCTTCAGCGCTCTTCAAGGATTTCAAGCCTTCAATGGTTGCACGAACCATGTTGTTCGGGTTGGAAGAACCTTGAGATTTGGTCAGGATGTCACGGACACCTGCCAGCTCCAATACGGCACGAACAGGGCCGCCGGCGATAACGCCGGTACCTTCTGCAGCCGGTTTCAGGAATACACGGCCTGCGCCGAATACACCAATAATTTCATGAGGGATGGTGGTACCAACCAGAGGAACGGTAACCAGGTTTTTCTTAGCGTCTTCAACGCCTTTACGGATAGCTTCAGGAACCTCTGCAGCTTTACCCAGGCCCATACCTACATGACCATTTTCATCACCTACAACAACAAGTGCAGCGAAGGAGAAACGACGTCCGCCTTTAACAACCTTAGCAACACGGTTGATGAAAACGACTTTTTCTTGTAATTCGTTTTCTTTATTTTCGAAGTTCGCCACTTTATTTCCTCCTTCTCTTAGAATACAAGGCCAGCTTCGCGAGCAGCTTCAGCCAGGGCAGCAACACGGCCGTGGTACAGGTAGCCACCACGATCGAATACTACTTCTTTAACGCCCTTAGCCAGTGCCTTTTCAGCGATTGCTTTGCCTACAGCTTTGGCAGCCTCAATGTTGCCGCCGTAGTTTTCTTTCAGATCTTTTTGTACGGTGCTAGCAGCAGCGATGGTTTCGCCGGTCTCATCGTTAATCACCTGTGCATAAATGTTGGACAGGGAACGGTATACGTTCAGACGAGGTTTTTCTGCTGTACCGATAATATATCTACGAGAACGGAGATGACGTTTTTGACGTTTCTCGTTTTTATCAACTCTGTTAAGCAAGAGTTTCACTCCCTTCTTTTAGAAATTATTTCTTGCCTTTAGCGCCGGCCTTACCAATCTTACGACGAACATGTTCGCCTTCATAACGGATACCTTTACCTTTGTAAGGTTCGGGCGGACGCAAAGTACGGATTTCAGCAGCAACTGCACCTACAACCTCTTTATCAGCACCGCTAACAACGATCTTGTTCGGAGCGGGAACTTCAAAAGTAATACCTGCAGGCGGCTCTTTTACAACCGGATGAGAGAAACCCAGAGTAAAGTTAATGTTTTGGCCTTGCTTTGCAGCACGGTAACCAACACCATTGATTTCCAGAGTTTTGCTGAAGCCTTGAGTAACACCAACGATCATGTTGTTGATCAGGGTGCGGGACAGACCATGCAAGGAACGGTTTTCTTTTTCATCATCCGGACGTTCAACAGTGATAACACCGTTGTCCATGGTCAGTTTCATGTTTTTATTGATTTGGCGGCTTAATTCGCCTTTAGGACCTTTAACGGTCACGAAATTGCTTTCAATAGTAACTGTTACACCAGCGGGAACAGTAATTGGCATCTTACCAATTCTAGACACGTACGAGCACCTCCTATCTTTTTAGTATTACCATACGTATGCAAGAACTTCGCCGCCCAAGCCTGCTTTACGAGCAGCTTTGTCGGTCATCAAGCCTTGGGAAGTAGAAATTAATGCAATACCCAGACCTCCGAGGACTCTAGGCAGTTGGTCTTTTTGAGAGTAAACTCTCAGACCGGGTTTAGAAATACGTTTAATACCGGAGATAACCTTCTCTTTGTTAGCACCGTATTTCAGGCTGACGCTGATAACATTTTGTTTGCTGTCAGCGATAACTTCGAAATCTTTAATGAAACCTTCGGCTTTCAGGATTTCAGCAATAGCAACCTTAATCTTGCTGCCGGGGATTTCAACTTTATCATGATGAACTGAATTTGCGTTACGAATACGGGTAAGCATATCAGCAATCGGGTCGGTCATTACCATACTTTTGTACCCTCCTTCCTTGTTGTCTGTCTTACCAGCTTGCTTTGGTTACGCCCGGAATAGCTCCTTTGTAAGCATATTCACGGAAGCAGATACGGCAGAGGCCAAATTTACGCATATAGCCATGAGGTCTGCCGCAAACCTTGCAGCGGTTATAATGGCGGACTTCAAATTTCGGTTCGCCTTTCCATTTTTCGATCAGGGCTTTTTTAGCCAATGTGTTCCCTCCTCACTTATGCGCCGAACGGCATTCCGAGGAGTTTGAGCAGCTCTCTAGCTTCCTCGTCTGTCTTAGCGGTAGTCACAATGATGATATCCATGCCACGAACTTTATCGATCTTGTCATATTCGATTTCCGGGAAAATCAATTGTTCTTTCAGACCCAGAGCGTAGTTACCACGGCCGTCAAATGCAGAAGCACTTACACCACGGAAGTCACGTACGCGCGGAAGAGCGAGATTCATCAGTTTATCAAGGAAATAGTACATACGGTCGCCGCGCAGGGTAACTTTTGCGCCCAGAGGCATACCTTGACGTACTTTGAAAGCTGCGATGGATTTTTTAGCTTTGGTGATAACCGGCTTTTGGCCAGCGATCTGGGTCATATCAGCAACTGCGCTTTCCAAAGCCTTGCTGTTGCCAACTGCTTCGCCAACACCCATGTTGATTACAACTTTCTCAATTTTAGGGATTTCCATTACGTTTTTATATTGGAATTTGTCATGCAGAGCCTTAACTACTTCAGACAAATATTTTTCTTGCAATCTGGTCTTTGCCATTCAGATATTTCCTCCTTTCCCGGAAAATTATTTATCGATTACTTCACCGCATTTTTTGCAGGTTCTTACGAAAGCACCGGCAACTTCGGTCTTTTTAATACGGGTAGCTTTTTTGCAAGCCGGGCATACCAGCATTACCTTGGAAGAAGACAGCGGAGCCTCTTTGGTAATGATGCCGCCTTGAGGATTTGCCTGAGACGGTTTGGTATGACGTTTTACTTTATTTACGCCTTCAACAACCACTTTGGCTTTCTTAGGCAGAGCTTCAACGATCTTACCTTGCTTGCCTTTATCCTTACCGGACAGTACAAGAACGGTATCGCCTTTTTTAACATGCAGCTTTACAGCATTTGCCATGTCAAGAACACCTCCTTACAGTGCGTTATCTAATTTCTTACAGCACTTCCGGTGCCAGAGAAATGATTTTCATGAAGTCTTTATCGCGGAGTTCGCGGGCAACAGGCCCAAAAATACGGGTGCCGCGCGGACTCTTGTCGTCTTTGATTACGACAGCAGCGTTCTCGTCAAAACGGATGTAAGAACCGTCTGCACGACGGACACCCTTTACGGAACGAACAACAACTGCTTTAACTACGTCGCCTTTTTTTACAACGCCACCGGGTGATGCATCTTTAACAGCACATACGATAACGTCACCGATATTAGCATATTTACGGTAAGAACCGCCTAATACACGGATACACATAACCTTCTTAGCGCCGGTGTTATCACCAACATTAAGGATAGTTTGTTGTTGTATCATGGATTTCCCTCCCTTGCCGGACTAGCCTTCGGCAATAATTATTTAGCACGCTCTAAGATTTCAATAACGCGCCAGCATTTATCTTTGGACAGCGGACGGGTTTGCATAATTTGCACTACGTCGCCGATATGAGCTTCGTTATTTTCATCATGAGCTTTGAATTTAATAGTATGTTGTACGCCTTTTTTGTACAGCGGATGCTGAACGAAACGTTCTACTGCAACTACGACAGTCTTCTGCATTTTATCGCTGACAACTTTACCAATACGGGTAACACGTGCGTTTCTTTCTTCGGTCACGACTGTTTCCTCCTTGTTATACTTCAAAACAGTTAAGCCTTGAGCTCACGTTCACGCTGGATTGTTTTGATACGGGCAATGGATTTTTTAACCTCACGGATTTTCATCGGGTTTTCACATTGACCGGTTGCCATTTGAAAACGCAGATTGAAAAGCTCTTCTTTCAAATCTGCCAATTTGGTGTCTAACTCAGCAGCAGACAATTCACGAATTTCTGTTGTTTTCATTAAGCTTCACCACCCTTTTCTTGTGCGGCAGCTTCTGCTTCCTGTTGAGCGCGGGTTACAAATTTGCATTTGATAGGCAATTTGTGGCTTGCAAGACGCATTGCTTCCTTAGCAACTTCCTCGCTTACGCCGTTCATTTCGAACAATACGCGACCAGGTTTAACTACTGCTACCCAGTACTCCGGAGAACCTTTACCAGAACCCATACGAGTTTCAGCAGGTTTTGCTGTAATCGGTTTATCCGGGAAAATTTGAATCCATACTTGGCCGCCACGTTTGATGTAACGTGTCATAGCAATACGGGCTGCCTCAATCTGGCGGTTGGTAATCCAAGCGGGTTCCAATGCTACCAGACCAAAATCGCCATGAGCGATTCTATTACCGCGCATAGCACGGCCAGTCATACGACCTCTATGTTGTTTACGATGTTTAACTCTCTTCGGTAATAACATGTCTGATTATGCCTCCTTTGCCGGAGCAGCTTTTGCTGCTTCTTTGCTTTCAGGAAGAACTTCGCCTTTGTAAATCCACACCTTAACGCCGATACGGCCATAAGTGGTATGTGCTTCTGCAGTGCCATAATCAATATCAGCACGCAGGGTGTGCAGAGGAATGCTGCCTTCACGATAGGATTCGCTGCGGGCAATTTCAGCACCGCCCAGACGACCGCCGCAGGTAATTTTGATACCTTTAGCACCCATACGCATGGTACGGCCAACACATTGCTTCATAGCACGGCGGAAAGCAATACGGCGTTCCAGCTGAGCTGCAATGTTCTCTGCAACCAAGGTTGCGTCCATATCCGGGGTTTTTACTTCTACAATGTTGATCTCAATACCGCTTTCAGTCATCTTCTTCAGGTCGGATTTGAGCAGCTCAATGTTGCTGCCCTGGCGACCAATTACCATACCAGGTTTTGCAGTATAGATGGAAATGCGGGCTTTATTGGATGCACGTTCGATTTCTACTTTAGAGATACCGGACAGGAACAGCTTTTCTTTAATGAACTCACGGATTTTAATGTCTTCTAACAAGAATTTCTCATAGTCCTTATCAGCGTACCATTTGGAATCCCAGCCTTTGATAACGCCAACACGGAGACCATGCGGATTAACTTTTTGACCCACTATCTTTTCCCTCCTTCTGACGGGATATTATTTTTCTTTAACTGCTACAGTTACGTGGCTAGAACGTTTCAGAATCTTGAAAGCCTGTCCACGGGAACGAGGATGAATACGTTTCATGGTCGGACCTTGATCTACGAAACAGGAAGATACGATCAGGTTATCCACGTTCATGTCAAAATTATGCTCTGCGTTTGCTACTGCACTTTGCAGAACCTTTTCGATTACCTCAGAACCAACCTTCGGGGTGTGTTTGAGGATCGCGAATGCTTCACCAACGGACTTGCCGCGGATCAGATTAATAACGATGCGCAGTTTGCGCGGCGCAATGCGGACATATCTTGCAATTGCCTTTGCTTCCATGCTGTTGTGCCCCCTTTCCCCTTATTTCAAACCAGTGGTCTTATCTGCGTGACCCTTGTAAGTACGAGTGGGAGCGAATTCTCCCAATTTGTGGCCTACCATATCCTCGGTAATGAATACCGGAACATGTTTGCGTCCGTCATGAACCGCAATGGTGTGACCAACGAAAGACGGAATAATAGTAGAGCTGCGAGACCAGGTCTTAACAACTTTTTTATCATTAGCGGCATTAAGCGCGTCAATCTTTTTCAAAAGACTTGCATGGACGAAAGGTCCTTTTTTAACTGATCTGGACACTAGGTTAGCCTCCTTTCCTTATCCTGTTCTATTATTTGGTTCTACGTTTCAGAATTAACTTAGTAGAAGCTTTCTTATCTCTGCGAGTACGGGTACCAAATGCGCACTTGCCCCACGGAGTAACAGGACGCTTACGACCAACGGGGGAGTGACCTTCACCACCACCATGCGGATGGTCATTAGGATTCATTACAACGCCGCGGTTAGCAGGACGGATACCCAGCCAACGGCTGCGGCCTGCTTTACCGATGCAGATGTTTTCAGCATCAATGTTACCAACTTGACCGATGGTTGCACGGCAGTTGATGTGTACTTTGCGGATTTCACCGGAAGGAAGACGCAGCAGAGCGTAGTCGCCCTCTTTAGCCATCAGCTGAGCGCTGGTACCAGCACTACGGGCCATCTGTGCACCCTTGCCGATTTTCATTTCTACATTGTGTACGGTAGTACCAAGAGGAATGTTTTTCAGCGGCAGGCAGTTACCGGTTTTGATATCTGCGTCAGGACCGCTTACAATGGTATCGCCAACTTTTAAATCAAGCGGAGCGATAATGTAACGTTTTTCGCCGTCTGCGTAGTTAACCAGAGCGATGCGGGCGTTACGGTTAGGATCGTATTCGATAGTAGCAACCTTAGCCGGAATACCGTCTTTGGTGCGTTTGAAATCGATGATACGATATTGTCTCTTGTGGCCGCCGCCTTGATGACGGACAGTCATTTTACCGGTATTATTACGGCCAGCATGTCTAACTAATTTTTCAACAAGCGGGCGGTAGGGCTTATCAGTCGTAATCTCTTCGAAGGCAGACACAGTAATAAAGCGTCTGGAAGGAGAATACGGATTAAAGCTTTTAATAGCCATTTAATTTTACCTCCTATACGTCAATTACATTCCTTCGAAAAGGGGAATCGTATTGCCTTCAGCAAGCTT
This sequence comes from Segatella copri, assembly GCA_963597755.1. GTDB lineage: Bacteria > Bacillota > Negativicutes > Acidaminococcales > Acidaminococcaceae > Phascolarctobacterium_A. Next base: position 2,094 of record CAVBQX010000019.1, on the reverse strand, counting down.
CACGATAGCTTTCTTATAATCGGAACGTTTGCCAACATATTTACCCATGCGCTTGGTTTTGCCCAATACGCGGATAGTGTTTACACTCAATACTTTTACGCCGAATACTGCTTCAACAGCTTGGCGAATTTCTACTTTGTTTGCTTCCAGAGGAACCTGGAAGGTGTATTTGTTCTCCTGCATCATTTGGGAAGTTTTCTCAGTGATGATAGGACGAATCAGTAAATCGCGAGGATTAGCAGCCATTATGCGAGCACCTCCTCAATTTTTTCTACAACATCTTTAGCAAGGAATACTTTCTTGCTGTTCAGGATATCAAAGCAGTTCAGACCCATGTTGGTGATGGTGGTTACTTTCGGCATGTTGCGTGCGGAAAGAGCAACGTTTTCGTTGGAACCATCAGTGATGAGCAGAGCTTTCTTGTCAGCAGCTTCGAAAGCGTTCAGCATAGAAGCTACTTGTTTTGTTTTCGGAGCGTCAAAGGCCAGGCCTTCAACTACTACCAGTTCACCAGCTGCAACCTTAGCAGACAGTGCGCAGCACAGAGCTAAACGACGAGCTTTGCGGGGCATCTTCTTTGCATAGCTGCGGGGTTGAGGACCAAAGGTGGTACCACCACCAACCCATACAGGAGAACGGTTGGAACCAGAGCGGGCACGGCCGGTGCCTTTTTGTTTCCAGGGTTTGCGACCGCCGCCGCGAACAAGGCCGCGGGTTTTGGTAGCGGAGGTTCCTTGACGTTGGTTAGCCAGCTGCATTACGATTGCTTGGTGTACTACAGCTTCGTTGAATTCAACGCCAAATACGGAATCATTTAATTCTATTTCACCGGTTTGTGCACCGGAAAGATCATATACTGATAACTTCGGCATTAGAAGCATCCTCCTTTCTTTCGCTTATCTTATTTCTTGTTCGGTTTTACGGTTTCCTTCAGTACTACATAAGAACCAGTAGCACCAGGAATAGCACCCTTAACCAGGATAAGATTACGTTCTGCGTCTACTCTAGCAATGGTCAGACGTTGAACGGTAACGTTTGCATTGCCCATACGGCCAGGCAGTTTTTTGCCTTTGATTACACGGCCGCCAGGACCGGAATGCATGGGGCCCATAGAACCAGGCTCACGGTGAGACTTAGAACCATGTTTCATAGGTCCGCGAGAGAAATTGTGGCGCTTAATAGTGCCTGCAAAGCCTTTGCCGCGGGAAACGCCGCTTGCGTCAATCAGTTCGCCTGCAGCAAAAATGTCAGCAGCGATTTTGTCGCCTACTGCATATTCGGAAGGAGCAGCCAGACGCAGCTCTCTGACAAATTTAACCGGTGCTACACCAGCTTTGTCAAAATGGCCTTTCATCGGTTTGGTGGTATGTTTTTCTTTAATTTCACCAAAACCAAGTTGAACAGCATTATAACCGTCTGTTTCTTCGGTTTTGTTTTGAAGTACAACGCAGGGGCCTGCTTCTACAACAGTTACAGGAATCAGTCTGCCATCAGCTTCAAAAATTTGGGTCATGCCCAGTTTTTTGCCTAAGATACCTTTAGCCATTATTGCACCTCCTCCTTACAGTTTAATTTCAATATCTACGCCAGCAGGCAGATCAAGACGCATCAGAGCATCTACAGTCTTGCTAGTAGGTTCCAGAATGTCTACCAGACGTTTGTGAGTACGCATTTCGAATTGCTCACGGGAGTCTTTGTTTACATGCGGGGAACGCAGAATGGTGTAAATGTTTTTCTCTGTAGGAAGGGGAATCGGACCGGAAACTTGCGCACCGGTACGTTTTGCAGTTTCTACAATCTTAGAAGCACTTTGGTCAAGTGCTTTGTGATCATACGCTTTCAGGCGTATTCTAATCTTTTGAGACTTAGCCATTAAAAAATATCCTCCTAAATTCGCCCAGTTTCTATGAACGGACATACTCCGTGAAAATCTCCCTGTCTAACAGGCAAGCAACCTTTCACATCATCGCAGGGCCATACCAACAAACATAAGAATAGAGGGGGAATGTAGCCCCCCTCATATTCCAGGGATCTAACTAAAATTATTTCTCTTCTACTTCGGAAACAACGCCGGCGCCAACGGTACGGCCGCCT
>CAVBQX010000018.1:0-45000 GCA_963597755.1 Segatella copri | reverse complement strand
TAATATTATAATACATGTTACAGCCATTCTTGGCAAGGATTTTTCCATGTATACATGATTTTTGTAACGCTCAGATAGACAACGTAAAATTTGTTACACTATTAATACAAAAGCCCCGGGCTTAACCCGGAGCCATTGTCTAAATATAATTTTCGCTATAATGCGCCCTATACTTCCAATTTTTGGTCAAAATGTAAAAGCGCACAAATTCCAGCAGCGTGCCATCGCTATTAAAGGTACACCTGTTAATGAGCAGCACGGGCGCTCCCTTGGCCACGCCCAAATGCTCTGCCACCTTGCCAGAAGCGGCAACAGCCTCCAGCACATCCTCCGTCTTGCCGATTTTGATGCCATATTTATCATACAGCGCCAGCAATGACGAAAAATGACCTTCCGTCTGCAGCCTTTCCTTGAGCATAATACCGGGATCAAGAATATAATGCTGCAGGTAATGGATGGGTTTATCCTTGTAATAACGCACGCGCTCCACATACAGTGCGGCAGACCCTGCTTCCCTGTGCATATAGGCAGATTCAGCTGATGACAGAGTCACATCTGCAATCTGCAGGGTTTTGCAATACAGCAGCGGTCCCTTGGCCGCAAATTCCTCGCCATGACCGCCCATGTTGGCATAAGGCCAGTTTACCCTGCCGGAAACAAAGGTACCCTTGCCGGCCTTGCGGATGATGAAGCCCTCCTTATGCAGACGCGTCAGCGCCTGGCGGATGGGAGCCTTGCTGGCGCCGTAAATGCGTTCCATTTCGCTTTCTGTAGGCAGTACGTCACCCTCTTCGTATTGGTGCGCACGGATCTTGCTTAATAAATCGTTATAAATTTTTTCATGTAATAGCTCTGACATCCACGTTCTCCATTTATAAAATCTTCACTATTACATATTATAACAATTCCTCACAAAATACAATTATAACTTGCTTTTATTCGCTCAAATAATCCAAGGCCAGCGAGCTGACTACCTCCACACCCGTCAGCAGTGCCTTCTCGCCAAAACGGATTTCGGGGTTATGCAGCGCCAGATGGCTCTGCGCCTCGTCTGTACCTGTTCCCAGACGGAAGATGCAGCCAGGCGCCTGCTGCATATAAACAGAAAAGTCCTCACTGCCCATAGAAATTGCAGGCAGCGGCAGCACCTTATCAGCTCCCAGCACCTCGCCGCCAACACGGGTAACCCTGGCTGTAAGGCCGGCGTCGTTAATCACGGCAGGAACGCCCTTTTGGTAATCTACAGCAGCCTCGCAGCGGTAGGCAGCAGCAATATTATTGGCAATACGCCCCACCATCTCAGGCATTTTGTCACGCACGGCGTTGGACGCAGTGCGGATAGTTCCCTGCAGCACAACCTCGGACGCAATAATATTACGCGCCGTGCCGCCATGAATGCTGCCAAAGCTGATAACCGTGGGGTCAATAGGCGCAGTCTCGCGCGAAACTATCGTCTGGATACCCTGCACGACTGCGGCAGCGGCAACAATGGGGTCTATGCTTCTGTGCGGGTGGGCGGCGTGACCTGCCTTACCTGTAATTTTGATATCTACAGAATCGGACGAAGCCATAAACGAGCCTGCGCGCGTTCCAATGGTTCCCTCAGGAATATCGGGCCAGCAGTGCAGGGCAAAGATGGCGTCAACCTTAGGGTTTTCCATAACGCCACGGGCAGCAAAGTCCTTGGAGCCGCCCAGGGTTTCCTCTGCAGGCTGAAAGAAAAATTTGATCGTACCGCAAATCTGCTCACGCAGCCGGGCTAACACCCTGGCAGCGCCCATCAGCACCGACATATGGATGTCGTGCCCGCAGCAATGCGCTACTCCCTCATTGACAGAGTGAAAATCTAATCCCGATTTTTCTACCAAAGGCAGTGCGTCGATATCTGACCGCAGAGCCAGTGTCTTGCCAGGCTTACCGCCGTGCAGTACGCCAAGGACGCCGGTTTTTCCCGGCCAGGTGGTTACCTCTATGCCACATTTTGCTAATTCATCTGCAATCAATTTTGTTGTTTCTATCTCTTTAAACGATAATTCCGGATGCTGGTGGATATGCCTTCTCAGATTCAGAATATAATCCGCGTCAGCAAGCGCCAGCTGCTTAACCTGCTCCATGAAAATCACGCCTTTCTTAATATAATAATATTATAATATTATTATATTCTTTAGTTTGCTAAATGGCAACGAAAAAATCAGGCGGCTAAAATTACCTGGTTATTTTGTAAAGTTCGTTGCATTAGGGAAATGGTATCGCAAGAAGAAAAGGATACGCCCACTGTCAGCTCTAACTGGCTGGTAAGCGTATCCTTTTTTAATGCGTTCCCTCTACTACCGCAATACCTGCAGAACGCAGGCGTTCGCACAGTCCTGCAATAACCCTGCAGGTGACCATCTCTCCCCGGGCGGTGCGGTGCTTGGTGCATACGCCCACATGCACCGCGTCCGGCTGCAGCCTGATGATGCGCTCCAGCTTTTCTTCAATACCCTGCTGGTTCTGCAAACGGCAGTCCGCGCAGCCGTTACAGCTCCAATAAGCTAATAGCTCCAAGGGTTCATCGCCATAGGCAGCAAAGGCACCCTGTTTTTTATTAAAGGCCTGCATGCAGCCTGCCCCCGTACACACATCGTTTGAGCGCAGGCAGCGCAAAATTGTTATGCGCTTCATTCGTGCCTCCCAAAGTCCCTGCTGATTTTGTCCTTAACCTGTCTGCTGTCCGCTTCCGTCAGCCCCAGCCGCAGCGCCACGTCCTTCCAGGAATTTTTGGGAGTCTTCATTTCGATAACCTCGCCAATATCACGCCCTGCAAGCTGCGCCAGCAGATAAGAGCTGTTGATGTGGTGCATAGCGTAACCCAAACGCATATATTTCTTCGTCACCTTCTGCGGAATATCCATCCGTTCCTCCAGACGACGTGCCTGGTAGGCCACGCAGCGGTCAAAATAAACCTCGGGCGTCAGTCCCAGCACGTAGCGCATACGCTCCCAGGAATATTTATCACGCAGGTCAATAATCTCCTGCAAAGATTTTTTGCTCATATAGGCTGTAAGGCAGATATCCTCCAACCCCTCGTAGCCATACTCGTCGTAAAGCGGCAGCAGCTCTGCCTCCGGGAAAAGATAATCTGCATGAAAAATTTTGGCAGCACGCTGCGCCGTCATGTTGCGCACATGCAAACCGGCAAAGCCAGCGCCGCTACGCTGCCCGCGTCCGCGGAATTTTGGGGCAGGCTGCTTTTGCTCCTGTGCAAGACCCAGCTTTTGCTCCACCTGCTGCCAGTCACAGGTAACAGTACGCAAAGGCAGCACCTCGGCCAAGGTCCGCCCGTTTTGCTGCGCCAGCCTTGCTGCTTTTTGGATGTCATCCAAGGGATAACCCTGCTGCAGATATTTCAGCGCTGTCCTGCTGTCAACCAAGCTGTCAGCAGGCAGATAGCTTGCCTGGTACTGCATATATCGTTCGGCATACAGCTTCGGCGTCAGCCCCAGCTGTACGCGCACCCTGCCCCAGGTAGCAGGCTGACGCAGCTGCAGCACCTTGTCCACCGGCACCTCGGCAAGATATGCATATAGGCAGGCAGTATTCATGTCACTATAGCTGTGCCCGTTATTTAGCAGGCACAGCATGTCCGAATAACGGTAGCCATAAGCATTTTGCAGCTTTTGCGCTGCCTCCGCATTAGACAACTGCGGACGGCGCATACGCGGTGGCGGCATGGGCTTGCCATCCTGCGGCGGTGGCGGCAGCAGTTGGCCTGCCTGCATAGGAGCGCCAGGAGCAGGGACTGCCGCAGCACCTGCCTGCGGTAGTACGCTAAATGCTAAAATCGCTGTGAGTGCAGAACATAATACAAGCTTTTTCATCAATAACCCTCCTTGTGAAGTACAAAATTATACTAAAAAGCAAAACATTAGCCACAAAGCTGCAGATACTGCTTTATCCGCCGCCGTTACTGCAAAACCTTCGCCAGAACAAAAGGCGGTGCAGAAAGTGCCAGATGTGGCCAAATGGCAACGACGGCGTACTTTTAGTACGTCTAGGAGCCGTGAAGCTGCAGATACTGCTTTATCCGCCGCCGTTACTGCGAAACCTTCGCCAGAACAAAAGGCGGTGCAGAAAGTGCCAGATGTGGTCAAATGGCGACGACGGCGTACTTTTAGTACGTCTAGGAGCCGTGAAACCGCAGATGGTGCTTTATCCACCGCCGTTACTGCTGCCAGTGCTGAGGCAAATACACAATATTAATCCTGCCGCTCGCATCCTCATCCACACGGCAGCGCACCTCGTACATATCATAAATAAACCTTTCCGTCAGCAGCTCGCGCGGCGTCCCCATACCCACAATCTGCCCGTCCTTGATGGCAACCAGCCTGTCGCAGTACATTGCCGCTATGTTAAGGTCGTGCACCGCTGCCACCACCGTCAAATCCAGCGATTTTACTATGTCCATAATCTGCAGCTGGTACTTAATATCCAAATGGTTCGTCGGCTCATCCAGCACCAGGCATTCCGTCTGCTGCGTCAGCGCCCGCGCCAAAATCACGCGCTGCTGCTCACCGCCGCTGAGCGTGGCAAAGCTGCGCTCTTCAAAATCTGCCAGCCCTACCGTTGCCAAGGCCTCGCGCGCGATGCGGTAATCCTCCAGGTTATCACGCTCCAACAGCTTTTTGTGCGGCGAGCGTCCCATCAGCACCACCTCCAGCACCGAAAAGTCAAAGCTGTAAACATTGTGCTGCGCCACCACCGCCAGCTGCAGGGCCGATTCGCGGTACGAAAGCTCGTCTATGGCCACGCCGTTAAAGCTGATTTTACCTGCAGTGGGCTTTTGCACGCGGTACACACATTTTAAAAACGTACTCTTGCCGCTGCCGTTGGGGCCGATAATCCCCACAAACTCCTTATTGTGCAGGCTGAAATCTATCCCCTTTAAGATCTCCTTAGGTCCGAAGGCCATCTTTACTGCTTGTGCCAAAATCTCCATTATCAGTTACCTCCAAAGCCATAGGTTTTCTTAATCATCAAATATACAAAGCAGGGGGCGCCAATCAGCGAAATCAAAATGCCGATCGGCAGCTCGGTGCGGGGAATAATTATACGGCAGAGGCCGTCAGCAATCACCAAAAAGACGGCGCCTGTAAGCGCGGCAACAGGAATCAGCTTTTTGTGGTCCGTCCCCACCAGCATACGGATAACGTGCGGCACAACCAGCCCCACAAAGCCCACCATGCCGGCAGCGTAAACCACAAAGCCCACGATGAGCGAGCTGACGAGCAGGTAGACTTGACGGTAAATGTGCAAATCTGTTCCCAAAGTGAGCGCCGATTCATCGCCTAAAAGCATCAGGTTAAGCATACGGCTCTGGCTCCAGAAGAACAGCACCGCCAAAATTACCAAGGGTCCTACAACCGCCAGCGTTTCCCACTTGGCGCCAGCAAAGCTGCCCATCATCCAATAGGCGATGGTCTGCATGCCCTCCTTGTTATTGGCAAAATAAACGATAAAGCTGGAAAACGCACCGCACACCGCGCTCAGCGCCATGCCTGCCAAAAGCAGCTTCACCGAATTGCTGCGTCCGCCCAGATTAGAAATAAAGAGCACGCCCAGCGACATGGCAAAGGCACCGACAAAGGCGGCAATGCCTACGAAATTTTCTCCCAGTGCCACGCCGATGCCCAAAAGGATGGCAGCCGTAGCGCCCAACGACGCACCCGATGATATACCCAAAATATAAGGGTCGGCCAAGGGGTTTTTCACCACGGCCTGCATAATAACGCCGCAGACCGAAAGTCCCATGCCGACAAAGGCCGCCAAAACCAAACGCGGCAGGCGCAAAAGCCAGATAATATCGTGCACAGGGCCGTAGCCTGCTGCCTCAATAGGCTGCCATGTAGTCAGCTGCTGCATAATGGCGTTATAAATGCTGGCCAAGGGCAGCTTGACCGTACCAATGGACAGCGCCCAAAAGATAGCCGCTGCAAGCGCAGCCAGTAATCCCATGCAGATAAATAGATACCCCTGTTGCTTTAAAAATTTAACCATGCTCATTTCTCCTTATATAAATCCGGGTACAACCCGCCTGCGATGATCTTGATGCCGTCGTAGCTGCGCACACCGGCGCTATAAATGGCATATAACGGTAGCGGCAGCACCCTTCCTGCCTGCACACAGCGCAAATGCTTCAGCGCCTTGTGCTGCGTAATGCGTTCCACCATATCCTGCTCGTGGCCGTAGTGGAATTCTGTCACCACCACAAAAATAACGTCAGGATCCAAATCTACTATCTGCTCCATGCCGATGGAACGCTGCTGCGCTGCCAGCAAATCGCCGTGCAGCTCGTGCACGATGTTGCCTGCAAGGGTTCTTTCTCCATAAACTGTAGGCTCCTTGCCCATAAACTCCACAATCAGCGCCCGTGGCCGCCTTTGAAAGCCGGCAGTCTGGCTGGTGGCGAAGCTCACCTCCTGCTGCATCTGCGACACCAGCTGCCCGGCACGCTCGTTTTTATCAAAGATCTTGCCCAAATCCAATATATCCTTGTATTCATTCTGCAAGGTGCGCGGTCTGCTGTCCACCATAGACGAGCGGGCGATAAACGTGTTCACTCCGCGCCTGTGCCAAAATTCGGTAGCACGCAAAACCTTAGGTCCAAAGGTAGAATGCCAGCCCACGATCAAATCAGGCTTAAGCATCATAGTAGTTTCCAAATCCAAAAGCTGCAGGCCTGTGTAGGAAATCTGGCTGTACTGCTGCTGGTACTGCGGGCGGAAAAACTTTTTATCCGGCACGCCGTTGCCTGCGATAATGCGGTCGCCCACGCCCAGTGCCAGCAGCGTTTCGATGCTGTTCTGCCACACGGCCACCACACGCTCAGGCGGTTTGGTATATGTCAACAGCTCAGGCTCCCCCTGAGTATTAAAGTTTTCGATAGTTACAGGATAATGTGCAGGGTTATAGTCGTAATGCGCAGGCTTGTTAAAACGCACCAAGGCCTCGGGGTTTTCCTGCACCGGCAGCATAAAAATGTTGCGCCCACAGCCGGCGAGCAGCAGGGCGACCAGCAAAACGCTGCCAAGTAATGTTTTTCGCATAAGCGACCTCTTTTCTTGCTAAGGCAATTAAATTGGGATGAAAGTTGTATAGTAGGATATTTGTGTATTAACATAATGTTTAATTCGGAATATGGCAAAGCACTACTGCGCAGGCAGTAGTGCTTTACCGAAACACATGCTACATAGTTTCATCTATATTTGATGCTCTATGATCCATGTAGCTAGATTTTGAAAATTATTTTTACCCGACGCAATATTTAACACGATTTCAATAAGTTCCCCTTGCGTATAGGATAACTGAACTTTATTAAGTGCCAAAAACACCAGCATAGCATGTGCACCTATCCTCTTATTCCCATCAATGAAGGCGTGATTCTTAATTAAACCATAACCAAGCCTTGCTGCCTTTTACTGAACCGAAGGATATGCATCCACTCCGGCAAACGATTGAAATGGCGCATTTAACGCAGATTCCAATAATCCCTCATCCCTAATTCCATCAATACCACCAGTTGCCTGCAAAAGCTCTGTATGCAATAACAGAATTTGTTTTTTGGAGAGAATTATCATTTTGCTAATACCTCGTAGGCCTCACGATTTTGTTCTATGAGTCTGCGCGATATATCCATTATATCTTCATCCGCTGCTGTTTCATACGCTTCAGCAGCATTGAACTCAATAATAAGATATCTGGGTGTATTGTTCTTTAAGATAACAACGGAACCATTTTCATCTACCATGCGTGCTACACGGGAAAAATTACGGTTAGCATCGGTAATAGACACCATGTTTTGAGTATTTACTTTCATAAGTAGGCACCTCCTTTACGTTCCTGCTTCTATTATAGCAGAATATAGGATTAATTCAACCTACTTTCGTGTCAAAGCACTACTGCGCAGGCAGTAGTGCTTTGCTGTATTTAATTGGAGTATGATGTAGAAAGTTAGTGGTTAGAAGGTATACTTCATGCCAACCATCCAGCAACGGCCAGGCATTGCAGAGCTGCCAACGCCATTCCAGGAGTTATAAGAGGTTTCATAAGCTTCATTCGTCAGGTTGCTTACCAATACATAAGCAGTCAAATCCTTATTGATTTCATAGTTCAAATTCCAATCCAGAACCAGGAATCTGTTGCTTGTAAAGGCATAGCTGCTGCAGCCGGTGTACCAGTTAGTCAAAAGGCCGGTATACAGCTTGCCATTTTCATAAGACAGGTTCAAGGAGTAATGGTTTTGCGGACGCAGACTGTTAATTGCAGTGTTGATATCACTGGAATTATTGTATCCCCAACTCGGATCAAGTACCCAGCCATTCTTAGCCAGCCATTTATCCTTCATATGAGAATAAGAAGCGCTCAGTGTGAAATGATCATCAAATTGATGATCCAAGGTCAGGTTAAAGGATTTTTTATCTTCCTTAGCATTAACTGCAGTGCTCTTAATTTCACCATTGAGAGAAATAGGCAGTGTTGCAATAGCATTACTCATGCGGGTCCAATCATAATGTACTGCGATGCTGGTTTTGTCGCTCAAATCCTTGCGAACACCCAATGTCCAGGCATCGCCCTTTTCATCATCAAGCGGAGTATTAAATACACCATCAACGCTGGTGTAGTCGCCTTGCTTTAACGGACGGAAAACCTTGGTCCAGCCAAAGTACATGCTGCTGGTATCATCAAACATATATTGTGTGTTGATTACAGGCGTCAGCAGATTGGTATCGCCCTTGCCTTGAGTTGTGCCATTGGAGTTTGTTGTTTCAAAAGCACTGTATTTAGCATAGCGGAGAGCAGGAGTAATATCCCACTTATCACTCAGGTGAATCTTGTCTTGCACGTAACCCAGTATGGATTTTCTTTCTACATAGCTTGTAGTCAGCTTGCCGGTATTATCATAGCTCTTAGAGAAATTTTTTGCCTTATCATAGGTTACGCTGGCAATGATATCATTTACACCAACAGTCTTTGCATATTGCAGCTGTACGCCACGGTTCTTTTCGTCGTGCCAGCTGGTAGGCTCCTGAGCAGCGCCACCGGTTTTTTCCAGCCATTCTTTAACCTTCTCTTGATCTCCATCCGGGAACGGAGCCAGGTTGTCACTAATCCATTTAGAAAGCTCTTCATTAGTAGCACCGTTAGGGAAGGCAGCATTGTAGGCATCAGCAGCACCTCTGCCATTGACATACCATTTGTATTTGTCACGATGTGCATAGCGGTGGTTTTGGTCATATACGCGGATAAAGCTTTCCATGCCGTTTTCTTTATCAAATGTATATTGAATGTCCCAGTCGTTATTTTTAAATTTACTGAAGGAACCATATACCTGTCCATCTAATGCATACAGATTGTGATAGCCGGGGTTCTTAGCATCACCAGTTAACGTGCCACCTATCAGCTTATTGTTTTCATCTAATTGGCCAACGGTAGCCTTAAAAATAATATCGTTCCAGTCTTTTTCATTCCAATATTTCAGGTTAGGTACAGCGATAGGATATCCATCCTTACCTTCTTTAAAGTTGTACCAAACCTTCAAGCTTTGCTTATCATTGAAGTCTTTATCTAAACGAAAGTTGACACCATCCTCTTTCCATTTAGAACCGCCAAGAGTACCATTACCACCAACTATGCCGTCTTTATACTTGGTATCGCCGGACATATCGCGGTTAGCAGAAATGAAGTAATGCCAGGAATTGTCATCACCGGCACTACCGGAATAGCTGATAGCATATTTATGCTTATGCCAGGAGCCTGTAGACAAATCAATGGTACCAACATTTTGATTGCCGCCCTTACGGGTAATAATGTTGATTACACCACCAGTAGCATCACTACCATAAACAGAAGCACCAGGTCCTTTGATAACTTCAATCTTGTCTACGTTTTCCATGTTGGTTACCTGGTCAAGGTTTACACCAGTAGATTTGGTGCCGGATTTGGTATTGCTGCCTACGCGGGTGCTTGCAGCGTTATCCACACGACGACCATCTACCAAAACGATTACACGGGTATCGCCATTAATAGATACACCATTGTTATAGAATTGATAACCATACTCACCGCCACGATAGCCGGGATTTTGGAAGGTTACGCCAGGAATACGTTTAATTGCTTCGGTCAGATCCGTATAATGACGCTTCTCAATCTCCTCACGCGTAATAACCTTAACGTCACCGCCGGTACGATAGTAGGACTGCTCGGTAATGGTGTCGCCAAACTTATTCTTAATGGCGTCAGCCTCAACCACCATGGAATCCAGGGTATATTCGTTAAGGTTTTCGTCAAAGGCAGCGCTGGCGCTGGCACAAAGCCCCATAACCATTACCATTGCAGCTGCGGCGGTATATCTTTTCTTCATGTTACTCATACACTTCTTTCTTCATCACTCGGAGCTAAACCCATAGCTCACTACTCATCAAAAAACAACATCAAAAACGGGCGCCGTTGATATACGTAAACGTGTACATCTGCGCCGTCACCCAATTGCCAACCGTATCGTCCGCAAATTTACCAAAATTCAAATTCAGCTTGCGCGACCCGTTGGCAGCAATCTTACACAGCGGAAACTTTACCGGACGGCCGGTAAACTGCTTTTTCTCGCCATTTTTGTCTGTGTAGGTAACACGCATAATAAAATCATTCAGCTTAGTGATGGTCAAATCACTGCGCTTGTTGACAAAGGTGCCTGTTACACACAAATCGCCACCATCAACCCACACCTTGGACGTGGTCCAGTCCAAAATCATCCTGTCGCTGGATGTTTCGGCAGCACCGGCAAGTGCTGGGCACATCAGCGCCAAAAGCAGGGTTAACAGCAAAAATACCTTCTTCATGGCTCCTCCTTTCCCTCAAATTTGTGAGAGTACCCTAATAAAAATATCTATCATAAACTCCTGCGGCCTTGCTTTCCATGTTCCGCCGGCCGCCTGAGATTATGCAAACTAAAAGCGCCTCACCACGAAGACGCAGCAAGACGCACTCACACACAAGTGCAGCCTGTCCATCGCAGGTTGTAGACACCTCATATCAGGCAGTTCTTCTGGCTCTGCTTCATTGCCGGCCCTGCCTTCCCGGTTTCCCAGTGACATTGTAGGACCTGCTCCACATTACAGCTGCGGGACAGCACAGGCATTGCACCTGTTTATCATTTTAAGTAAAAAATTACACCTGATACACTAATTATTCTCTTGTTTTCTCAGTAGGTTCTCATTTTTCTGTAATTTGATAACAAATATATCGTATTATAATTTTATATTCTCAATTAGAATTCATAACTGTATTTTAAGTTTTCTTTATGAAAAACATCCCGAAATTTTAACCTTTTCTTATTTTTGCTATTTGATTTTTGAGAATACTTCCATCTGAGATTATAGCATTATACTTCTACCTCGTCAAGCTTTATTCCCTCTATATGCGCACTATTTACTAGTAACCAAATACAATTTTAAAGCAATACTATTTTAGTATTAACAAAATTGATTATTTTTCTCAATAGAATTATATCATTGTATCCCCCCCAGTCAAGCAAAAGTGCATATAATATTACGGCATATAAAAACCCCGTCAACACAGACGGGGCTAAGAGAAATTGCTATAATTCAGTTATAGGATAACCTTCAGCCTATGCATGACTTTCAACAAAAAGATAACGCTGCAGTGCTTGTTCAACAATTTTATTGAGCGATAAATTGTTTTTAATTACGCAAAAGCCCGCCAGCCTTACGGCCGACGGGCATTCGCTTCTTTCCCTTATTTTTGAGTCTTTCCCTTGTTTTCCAAAAAATCTTTCCCTTATTTTTGGAGGTTTATCTTTAGCCGGCTTATTATTTTTATCTTTTCTAGTGCCAGCTTTCTAACATAATAATATTGGTTTCGAGGAGCCGTGAGGCTGCAGATGGTGCCTTCTAGCCAGTCTGCTATTTTTCGGCGCGGTTAATAGCGCAAATAATGCCCCTTAAAGCTGCCACGTTGATGTTAGAATGGATGCCTACGCCGAAGATGTGGCCGTCATCCTTCTTTTTGAGCTCAATGTAGCAGATGCCCTTGGCATCAGAGCCTTTAGAAATAGCGTGCTCATGGTAGTTGACAAATTCATAGCCGCTGACGCCTACACCGGTGAGTCCCTGGAAGAAGGCATCGATAGGACCATTGCCTGCGCCGACTACGTTGTACTCCACTCCGTTCACAGTGATGGTGCCCTCAAAGCGGGTGTGAATGCTGCCATCGGCCTCGTTAAGCTCGGTGAAGCGATGGCGCAGCAGCTGGTATTTGCCCACAAAGTCGATGTATTCCTTTTGGAAGAGATCGACGATCTGCTTGCTGGAAAGCTCGTCGCCGTATTCATCAGCGGCGGCCTTGACAATGTTGCCAAATTCCGGATGCATTTCCTTGGGCAGGTTGTAGCCGACTGCGTGCTGCAGGACGAAGGCTGCGCCGCCCTTGCCGGACTGGCTGTTGATGCGGATAACAGGCTCGTATTCGCGGTGCAGGTCGGCAGGATTGATGGGCAGATAGGGAACCTCCCAGAATTCGGTGCCGCTATCCTTCATATATTCATAGCCCTTGCGGATAGCATCCTGATGCGAGCCGCTGAAGGCGGTGAAGGCCAGCTCGCCGGCGTAGGGCTGACGCTCGGGTACATGCATATGGGTACATTCCTCGTACACCTTTTTGATGTCCAAAATATTGTTAAAGTCCAGCTCGGGGTCAACACCCTGGGTGAACATATTGAGTGCCACGGTAACAATGTCCAAGTTGCCTGTGCGTTCGCCATTACCAAAGAGTGTGCCCTCGATACGGTCAGCGCCGGCCATCAGGCCCAGCTCGGCAGAGGCAACGCCGGTGCCGCGGTCATTGTGCGGATGCAGGCTGATGATGGCAGCCTCGCGGTTTTTGATGTTGCGGCAGAAGTATTCGATCTGGTCAGCATAGGTGTTGGGCGTGCACATTTCCACGGTGGATGGCAGGTTGAGGATGATGGGGTTTTCCTTGGTAGCGCCCATTTCCTGCATTACTGCTTCGCAGATAGCGATGGAAAAATCAATTTCGGTACCGGTAAAGCTTTCAGGAGAATATTCATAGCGGATGTTCATCCCGCTGCGGGCAACCTCTTCCTCCGTCAGCTGGCGGATAAGACGCGCACCCTGCACGGCGATATCGGTGATACCTGCCATATCCTTGCGGAATACAACCTTGCGCTGCAAAGTAGAGGTGGAGTTATAAAAATGGATGATGACGTTTTTAGCGCCACGCACAGCCTCAAAGGTTTTGCGGATAAGTTCCTCGCGGGCCTGCACCAGCACCTGCACGGTTACATCGTCAGGAATGTGGCCGCCCTCGATGAGGGTACGCAAAATTTCATATTCAGTCTCGGAGGCGGAGGGGAAGCCAACTTCGATTTCCTTAAAGCCGCAATCGATGAGGGTGTGGAAAAAGCGGATCTTTTCCGGGATGCCCATGGGGGTAATCAGGGCCTGGTTGCCATCACGCAAATCCACGCTGCACCATATCGGTGCTTTGGTGATGGTTTTTTCGGGCCACTGACGATCGGGCAGTGCCACTCGCTCAAACGGAATATATTTCTTTTCTTGCTGCATTTTTGTTTCCTCCCTAAATTCTTTCCCTAATACAAAAATCCCCGTCCCTAGTATTTGTGTATAACACAACTAGGGGCGGGGATATAATCTCCACGCTGTACCACCCTATTTCAGCAATGCGCCGTTGCACTGCCCTCTCAGCCTCTAACAAGGCCTTTGCCTGTAACGTGACCACACGTCCTTTCCTACATATCAGAAAGGCAACTCCGGGATCAGTATGCATATAACCATCAGCACTGCTTTACACCAGCCAGCAGTTCTCTAGGCCTATCCGGTCATATCTTCTTCCCTTCACCGTCTTTTAGGGACGATATTTAATTCGTTGAATGTCATTATACTCACATTCAACGTATTTGTCAACAGCTTTTCTGAAAAATATTTTCTTTCTGACTAACTGTAACCCTTGTAACAGCATATACAGCTGGCGTGGATTCCTTCCTGCCTGTGTGTGCGCTTGTACTTATCCACAAATATACCGCCTTACCCACAGGTTATCCACAGAGTTATTAACAGCTGTGCTTAACTTTTACCGCCAAAAAGCAGCTTGCGCAGCAAATCCAACACCAGCAGGCTCACTGCCACCAGCACGGCCACACCCCATTCAGAGGCGTTCAGCGGCGTGGTGCGCAGCAGACGGCCGCCAATAAATGTCAGCAGCACCTGTATAGCCACAATCAAAGCCATCACCTGCAAAAAGCCCTTGTTGCGGCCGATGTTCTCCAGCAGGTTCAGCCCTTCGCTGCGCACATTAAAGGCGTTGGCGACAGCCATAAGGATATAGGCGCAGAAGAAGCCTGTATAAGTGTAAATATGGTTGGGAGCATCGCGGAACAGGCTGTCTATCCAGGCACTCTTGTAAAAGGCGATGCCTATAAGCGTCATATAGGTGCCGGCGATAACGACGCTGGTCAGCATTTTTTTGCTGACGATGGGTGCGCTGCGGCGCTTGGGTGCCTCACTCAGATATTTTGCCAGCGCCGGCTCGCCGCCAAATGCAAGAGCGGCCAAAGTATCCATAACCAGGTTAATCCACAAAATCTGTGTCACCGTCAGCGGCTCATCAATATTGATAAAGGGAGCTATAAAGTTGATCGCCACAGCCGAAAAATTGATTGTCAGCTGGAAGGTGATAAATTTGCAGATGGAATTATAGATAGTGCGGCCGTACAAAATCGCCTGCTTAATGCTAAGGAAGTTGTCATCCAAAATGACGATGTCGCCTGCCTCCTTGGCCACCTCGGTGCCGCTGCCCATGGCAAAGCCGACGTCGGCCTTTTTAAGCGCCGGCGAATCGTTGACGCCGTCACCTGTCATGCCCACTACCAAATTCAGCTCCTGCGCCAAACGCACCAGACGCGATTTATCCATAGGCAGGGCACGCGCCACCACGCGCAGGTTGGGCAGCTTGGCCTTTATCTCCTCGTCCGACAGACGCGCCAGCTCGTCTGACGTCCACACAACGTCGCTTGCCTGCGTCAAAAGGCCTGCGTCCTTAGCAATGGCCATGGCTGTTTCCCTGCGGTCGCCTGTGATCATAACCACCTGCACGCCTGCCTTGCGCACGGCGGCAATGGCCTCCACCGCCTCGGGGCGCACGTCATCACGGATAGCCAAAATGCCCACCAGTGTAAGACCCATATTGGGCAGGCTTTCGTTGGCTACGCCCTCGTAGCTGCACAGCGCCAGCATACGGATAGCCTGACCTGCCAAATGCAGCATCCTCTGCTCCAATGCCTGGCGCATAGCGTCCGTCAGCGGCAGGCGTCTGCCCTGCGCATCCCAATAATACACTGTACGCAAAAGCAGCTTTTCGGGTGCGCCCTTTACCAGGCAATAGGCCTCGTCACCAGCAGGCTGCACCTGCGCCCAGGAATATTTGCTGGCGCTGTTAAACGGCACAAAGCGTTCACGTTTGGGCACAGCGGCCATGCGGTAGCTGCCGATGTACCTGTTAAGCGCGGCCTCAGTCATATTGCCGCCCAAAATTGCACCGTCGCTCACCACCGCCGAGGTATTGAGAACTACCTGCTGGTAGGTGAGCTCCTTGATCTTGTCAGGCAGTGCTTCAAAGGAGGTCAGCTCTTGTCCGTCGCCCAAAATGAAGCGCGTCACCTCCAGCTTACCCTTGGTGATAGTGCCTGTTTTATCGCTAAAGAGCAGGTTGAGGCTGCCTGCGGTTTCTATGCCCACCAGCTTGCGCACCAGCACGTTATCTGCCAACATCTTGCGCATATTCAGTGAGGAAACAATGGCTATCATCAGCGGCAAACCCTCGGGTACTGCCATAACGATAATGATAATCGCCAAAATAAGTGCCTGTACCAAATCGCCCGCAACTGCAGACATATTGGCAGTGTAGGCGGCAAAGCCGCCTGCCAGGTACAGCTTGTGCAAAATAACGGCAACAGCGATCAAAACGCCGCCTGCATAGCCAAAACGGCTGATCTGCTGCGCTAAGCCCTTCAGCTTCAGCTTCAGCGGACTGTCACGCTCGTCATCCTTCAGCTCCTGCGTCAGCTGGCCATATACCGAGCTATCACCAATTTTGACAGCCTGCATCACGCCTGTGCCCTCTACCACTACACTGCCGCGGAAGATTTTGTGCTCATCCAAAAAGTCGGTGCTGCTATCATCCCAGCTGTAATCTGCGGGAGCGATCTGCTTGCCCGCCGGCTCGCTTTCGCCGTTGAGCGTAGCCTGGTCCAGCTTAATATCACCTGTAAGCAAAATACCATCAGCAGGCACCTTGTCACCTGCCTCCAGGATGATGGCATCACCCACGACGATATCATCAATAGGCACCTCCTGCGGCTCGCCGTCACGCCACAGCTTGCAGTGGATGCGGCTGGCCTCCTCCTGCAGCTTCTGAAAGGCGTTTTCGTTGCTGTATTCAGACCACGTAGATACAAAGGTTGCCAAAATGATGGCAATGAAAATACCCAGGGTTTCAATCCAGTCACCGTGACCCATATAGGCAAAGACCACGTTAACCAGCAGGGCAACAAGCAAAATACGGATAATCGGGTCCTTAAAATTATCCAGCAGCTTATCCAAAAACGTTGCCCGTGGCGGCGCAGGCAAGGCGTTATTGCCATACTTTTGCCGCGACTCTTCTACCTGCTGCGAGTTCAAACCAAATCTGCTCATTGTTCTCCTCCTTAATGAGTTTTTTGCATGCACTGCATCTAATTGACAATATTATATATAAAAAAGGGCGAGACAATGCTGTAAACAAAAATTTACAACAAAGTCTCGCCACTTAATTACAAGGCCGGGCTCTATAAGAACCGTACTGACGGCCATGTAAACACAAGCCCGCGGCCTGTGCCAGCTACTCCCTTTAGTCAGAAGCGCTATTGAATTTTTATTCGCAACTGATTAATCAGCCCAAACGGTCTTCATCAGCTTAGGATATTCATCATTCAGATGGTTAGCAATTACGTCAATAACTGCGTGAATCATCTGCGGTACGAATTGATCATCGGTGGAAGGAATGCAGCTTTCGAGGATGATGTTGCCTGCTTCATCTGCATAATATTTGAAAACCTTAAAGCTCTCGTTCAGTTTATTGATATGCTCCAGCACAGCCTCTTTGTTGGCTTCCTTAACCAGGCCTGCACCAACACGAACCTGCAGCATTACATAAATGCTGTCATCAATTACCAGCATAGTCGGCAGATTTTGGCCATTTACGCCAATAGCGGAACGATATACAACAGGATGCATCTTTTGTTCTTCAGGTACTTCCTCCTGGATTTCTACTACCTCACCCCATTTAATATCGGCTGCTTCAAGGAATTCCTTATAAGCTTCAGCTTTCTTATTCATCATAAGACCTCGCTTTCATTGTTATACCTCTATTATACACTAAAAAAAGATTTTGTGTACATTTTTTATTTGCTATATTTTCTTTTTTACATAAACTTCACAGGTCATTCTGCCAGAATATCAAGCTTTTCGGAGAATTTCATAGGTCACATGCCTAATGCTTCTTACATTTTCTCCAGAGTTACACTTTGTGTAGCTTTATTTAAACGTAGCACCAGCTCATGATATTTATTTAACGTGCTACGGTGGCCTACGCTGACAACAGTAGTCTGCTGCAGGCGCTCCGCCAGCAGGCTGTACATTGCGGCCTCGGTTTCCTCGTCCAGAGCAGAGGTTGCCTCATCCAAAAATAACCATTGGGGCTGCTGCAGCTGCGCACGCACAAACGCCAAACGCTGCTGCTCACCCACCGAAAGCACATGGCTCCAATCAGCCTCCACGCTTAGCTTGTCCTTGAGATAGCCAATCCGGCACAGGTCCATCAAAAAAATTAGCTCTTCATCACTACAGGGTTTATTGCCCGGGTAATTGAGCGCTTCACGCAGCGTTCCCAGCGGCAGGTATGGCTTTTGCGGAATGAACATCAGCTTAGCGCGCTCCGGCAGGCTGATCCTGCCCTCCACGAAGGGCCAGATGCCAGAAATCGCACGCAGCAGGGTGCTTTTGCCGCAGCCGCTCACGCCCTTGATAAGCACATTGCGCCCCGGCTGCAGCGTAAAATTAAGGCCGCCCAAAAGCTTACTGCCATCAGGCAGATTTATTTGCATATCCTCCAGCACCACGGCATCTGCTGCAGCAAAGCGTTCCACCTGAAACCGCTGTGCCTGCTGCGACACCTCATGCATGTGGCGGCCAAAGTAGGTCAAACGCATAACAACAGCCTGCCATTGGGCAATGCTGCTGTACATATCAACAAAATAGGACAAGGAATCCTGCACCCTGCCAAAGGCACTGGCAACCTGCATTAACCCCCCCAGACTAATCTGCTTGGAAAGATAACGGTTCATGGCAACAACAAAGGGAAATATAATCGCAATCTGCGAATAGCCGGAAGTTAAAAATACCAGCTGCTTTTGCTTGTTGACCAGCTTCCAGAAGTTATCTAAAAGCTGCTTAAAGCGTTGCTTGAAGACACTGCCCTCCTGCCCCTCGCCCTCGTAGAAGGCAACGCTTTCGGCACTTTCACGCAGGCGCATCATGCTAAAACGAAAGTCAGCCTCGTAGCGCTGCTGCACAAAGTTCAGCTTTACCAGCTTATGCCCCACCTTGTGCGTAATATAAGTGCCAATGATAGAATAAATGAGCGATGCCCACAGCATATAACCGTTAATCGTCCAGGTATGTCCTACAAAGCTAAAGGTTAGGGGTCCGGATAGCTGATACAAAATAACAACGAAGGAGGCAAAGGTACAAAAGGCTTTGAGAATGCCTATAGCAAAGCTCAAAGTCATCTCTACAAACTGGCGCACATCCTCACTAATACGTTGGTCAGGGTTATCCGTGTCCTTGCCAAACATCTGCAAATTATAGTAGGTTTTATTTTTAAGCCAAATATCTATAAAGCGTGTTGTCAGCCAACGACGCCAGTTCAAGATCAGTGTCTGCTGCAAATAATAGGAATAAACAGCCAAAATAATATAGATAGCAGCCAGCCAGGAAAAATGAATCAGCTCATCAAAAATCTTATCTGTTTCATAATTTTGCAGGGCACTATAAAAGCTGTTATTCCAGGTGTTTAACTGCACCAGCATAAATACTATCCCCAGCGTAAGGGCAATAATGCAGGCCAAAAGGAAGAAAGCCTTTTTCTTTTCTTCTGACTGCCAATAGCTTTTGGTCAAATACCAGACATCAGCAAAAAACTGTCTGGTTAGATTAAATTTTTGCATCCGGCAGGACTCCTCTGTTTAATATTTAAGTGAACACATAACTCTTTTTATTATACTATAAAGCTACGGACTAGAGTACTGCTTCAAAGAAAATTTACAGATTAAATACAAAAAGAGCCCACACAAAGTGTGGACTCTAAATTTGTAAGCTTATTTACCTACAGGACCAATCATAGCGAGCATAGTACCAGCAGCAACTGCGGTACCGATAACGCCTGCAACGTTCGGGCCCATAGCATGCATCAGCAGGAAGTTGGACGGATTAGCTTTCTGACCAACAATCTGGGATACACGGGCAGCCATAGGAACTGCGGATACACCAGCGGAACCAATCAGCGGGTTAGTTGCACCGTGGTCAACAATGCACATCAGCTTGCCGAAGATTACGCCTGCAGCAGTACCAGCTACGAATGCAACCAGACCCATGCAAATGATCAAAATGGTTTGCATGTTCAGGAAGGATTCTGCGCTCATGGTCAAACCGGTACCGGTTGCCAGCATAATGGTTACAGTGTTCATCAAAGCGTTTTGTGCGGTGTCGGACAGACGGTCCAGGCAGCCAGCTTCTTTGAACAGGTTACCAAGCATCAGCATACCAATCAATGCAGTTACGGAAGGTAACAGCAAGGAGATAACGATGGTGCACATGATCGGGAATACAACCTTCTCAAAGTGAGAAACCGGACGCAATTGTTTCATAACGATCTTGCGGTCAGCTTCAGTAGTGAACAGTTTCATGATAGGAGGCTGAATCAACGGAACCAGAGACATGTAAGAATAAGCAGCAACTGCGATTGCGCCTAACAGCTGAGGAGCCATTTTAGCAGCCAGGTAAATGGAGGTCGGGCCGTCAGCACCACCGATGATGCCGATAGCAGCAGCTTCCTGTACAGTAAAGCCTACCATCATAGCACCCAGCAGAGCTACGAATACACCAGCCTGTGCAGCAGCACCCAAGAGCAGGGTCTTAGGGTTAGCCAGCAGAGGACCAAAGTCGGTCATAGCGCCTACACCCAAGAAAATCAACGGCGGGAATACTTCGTGGTGAATACCATACATGATAACGGACATAACACCAGGTTCTTCGAAGCCATTCTTAGGAATGTTAGCCAGAATACAACCGAAAGCGATCGGGGAAAGCAGCAAAGGCTCAAAGCCTTTACCAATAGCCAGGTAGAGCAGAACCAGACCAACGGCGATCATGATCAGATGACCTGTGGTCAGGGCGGAGAAGCCGGAGTCTGCCCATACAGAAGACAAAGCAACAACAAATGCTTCCATTTAATATCCTCCCAATTTTCAATTTGTGGAAGGCCCCTTGCGAATGGGGCCTTCCTAGGATCAAGGGTATTTTAGAGTCTTAACTGATATTGCGAACTATCAGCAAAGAATTACATAACGATCATTACGTCGCCAGTGGAAACGGTTTGACCAGCGGAAACGCGAACGTCGGAAACAGTGCCGTCAGCCGGAGCCATGATTTCGTTTTGCATTTTCATAGCTTCCAGAATCATCAGAACGTCGCCAGCTTTTACAGCGTCGCCAGCTTTTACGTTAACGGACAGAACTTTGCCCGGCATAGGAGCGGAAACGGTGGTTGCACCAGCAGCAACCGGAGCAGCAGCCGGAGCCGGAGCGGGAGCCGGAGCAGCTTTCGGAGCGGGAGCAGCAGCCGGAGCCGGAGCAGCTTTCGGAGCAGCAGCTTTCGGAGCGGAAGCAACTACGCCTGCTTCTTCAACTTCAACTTCGTATGCGGTACCATTTACGGTGATAGTATACTTTTTCATGGATATAATCCTCCTTAAAATCTCGTTTTTAATTCAAATTGCCACCAATAGGCATTAGAAGCATTCTTTACGAACGCTGATAGCTTCAACACGGCCACTTGCAGTCCAGGTGGACTTAGCGTCGATACGACGGATGCAAGCGATTTGGTCTGCGGAAACGCCGCAAGCTGCTACAGCTGCAGCGATAACAGCGATGATCTCGTTGTTATCTTGTTTCGGAGCAGCCGGAGCTGCAGCGGGAGCTGCTGCCGGGGTAGGAGCTACTGCCGGTTTAGCAACTTTTTTTTTAGTGGGATCGATAACTTGGATTAAGCTCATCAGTACGCCCAAAGCAATCAGTACGCCGAATACGATGGTCATGTTGATCAGAGCGATCAGCCAAGGATTAGTAGTAACAGGACCCATTTATTTCACCTCATCTTATCTAAAAATAGGTTATGCACTAAGCAATTGCTTGTGAATTACAAAGGAATGTTGCCGTGGCGTTTTGCCGGACGGGTTTCGCGTTTGCTTTCCAGCATTTGCAGAGCGTTGATGATGGTGGGACGAGAGTTTTTCGGTTCGATAACCATGTCAACCATGCCGCGCATTGCTGCTTGGTACGGAGTAGCGAAGTTTTCGATGTACTCTTTAGTCTTAGCTTCAACATCAGGATCTTTACGGAAAATGATGTTAGCAGCACCAGCAGGACCCATAACTGCGATTTCAGCGGTCGGCCATGCGATAACTTGGTCAGCGCCCAGATCTTGAGAGCACATTGCCAGGTAGGAACCGCCGTAAGCTTTACGGGTAACCAGGGTGATTTTAGGAACAGTTGCTTCAGAGTAAGCATACAGCATCTTAGCGCCGTGACGGATGATGCCGCCGTACTCTTGGTTGCAGCCAGGCAGGAAGCCAGGAACGTCAACCAGGTTCAGCAGAGGAATACCGAATGCGTCGCAGAAGCGGATGAAACGAGCGGATTTATCAGAAGCATTGATATCCAGGCAGCCTGCCATAACCTTCGGTTGGTTTGCAATGATACCAACGGTTTGGCCATCCATACGTGCGAAGCAGGTAATGATGTTTTGTGCCCAATATTTTTGGTTTTCATAGAATTCGCCGTTATCTACGATAGATTTGATTACATCATACATATCGTAAGCTTGGTTAGAGTTGTCCGGCAGCAGGGTGTTCAGGCTGTCGTCGGTACGCATCGGGTCGTCACCGGTCTCAACAATCGGAGCGCCTTCAACATTGTTGGAGGGCAGGAAGGAGAGCAGGTAACGGATTTGTTGCAGGCAGTCTTCGTCGTTTTCAGCAGCGAAGTGAGCGCAACCGGATTTGGAGTTATGAGTCATAGCGCCGCCCAGTTGTTCTTGGGTTACATCTTCGCCGGTAACGGATTTAACTACTGCAGGACCGGTAATGAACATCTTGGAGGTGTTCTTTACCATGTAGATGAAGTCGGTCAGTGCCGGGCTGTATACAGCGCCGCCAGCGGAAGGACCCATGATTGCAGAGATTTGAGGAACAACGCCGGAAGCGATGGTGTTCTCGAAGAAGATCTTACCATAGCCAGCCAGAGCGTCGATAGCTTCCTGGATACGAGCACCGCCGGAATCATTCAGGCCAACGAGCGGAGCACCCATTTTCAGAGCCAGGCGTTGAACCTTAACGATTTTAGCTGCATGCATTTCACCAAGGGAACCACCTTCAACGGTGAAGTCTTGTGCGAATACATAAACAAGACGGCCGTCAACAGTGCCGTAACCGGTGGTTACGCCTTCACCCGGAAGTTCTTTCTTTTCTTGACCGAAGTTAGTGCAACGATGACGAACGAAACGGTCCAGTTCTACGAAGGAACCTTCGTCGAGGAGTGCAGCGATTCTTTCACGAGCAGTCATTTTGCCGGATTCATGTTGTTTAGCAACACGTTTTTCGCCGCCAGCAGCCAGAATTACTTCGGACTTTTTGAGCATTTTCTCAATTTTTTCTTGAGTAGACAAATCTTACACCTCCATCATTATTGGGAGAACAAATTTATACACAGATGCTGAAGATATATCACCTGTACATCTTCAGCATTATGTAGCTTAAATTTTGGGACCTTATGCGCTAAAATCTACGCAGCTAAGAAATTAGTCTTTGTAGGTAGCAGCGGGTTGGCACAGCTCGAGCAGCAGGCCAGCAGATTTCGGATGAACGAAAGCAATCTTCATTTGGCCAGCACCATTGCGGGGAGCTTTATCAATCATGCGAACGCCAGCTTCAGTCAGGTCAGCGATAGCAGCTTTGATGTCGTCAACGCGCAGAGCCATATGTTGGATGCCAGGGCCGTTCTTAGCAATGTATTTGCCGATAGGGCCATCATTGTTTTCAGTAATATCAACCAGGAGCTCAATCAGGGTTTCGCCGCAGGGAACAAATACGGTAGCAACACCTTGTTCTTTAACTTCTTCAGTACCGGTAGCCTTCAGGCCCAGAACCTCAGTATAAATTTTTGCAGCTTCTTCCAGGGTACCAGCGCAAGCGATACCTACATGGTCAACACAAATAGTTTTGAATGCCATAATAAATTCCTCCTAAAATTGTTTTTATGGTAGTTTATTTTAAAACTTTACCAACAATATCATCAACGACAGAGTACGGTTCAATCTCGCGGGACTGCATTTTAACAACCAGGTTGTCAAAATCCTCGGTTTGAATTACGTTCTTGTCGATGTAGCGATTTACATGGTCATTAAGCATAGCGGTAACCTCGTTTTTAATACGAGCTTTACGGATGTCGTTTAACTTACCACTCTCAATCAAATATGCCTTGTGAGCCTCAATAGAGTCCACAACAGCCTCTATACCTTCACCCTTGCTGGCAATGGTCCTGTTAATCGGAGGACGCCAGCCAACATGTTCGGGATTTAATTCGAGCATCATTTCAATCTCAATGTTGAGCTTGTCTGTACCTTCACGGTCAGCTTTATTGATCGTGAACAGGTCACCGATTTCAAGTATACCTGCTTTAATTGCCTGGATATCGTCACCCATGCCAGGAATTACAACTACCATGGTTGTATCTGCGGTCTTAACAATATCAACCTCAGATTGTCCTACACCTACGGTTTCGACGATAATAACATCCATGCCAAAAGCATCCATCAATTTAACAGCGTCACCTGCTTTTTGGGACAGGCCGCCAAGACTGCCGCGAGTTGCCATAGAGCGAACGAAGATACCTTCGTCTGCGGTCAGATCCATCATTCTGATACGGTCGCCTAAGATAGCGCCGCCAGAATACGGGCTAGTGGGGTCAATTGCCACAATACCAACGGTTTTGCCACGTTTGCGGTATTCCTTGGCTAATTTATCTGTTAAGGTACTCTTGCCAGCACCCGGAGGGCCGGTGATACCAATTACATATGCATTACCAGTGTGCGGATAAATCTCCGTCATTATTTTGACAGCATCATCATATTCATTTTCAACAGCAGTTATTGATTTAGATAATGCAAGACGAGAATGATTTAATAATTTATCTACTATTTCCATAATTCACACCGCCTTGTTTTGGATAGTGAATATTTTATAAGGCAAGCCGGGACAAGCCCGGCCTGCTCTATATGGGATTAAATTATTTTACGTTTGCGTTGATGAAGTCAACAATCTTGCTGGTCGGGGTGCCAGGAGTGAATACTTCAGCAATGCCAGCAGCCTTCAGGCCGGGGATATCAGCGTCAGGAATAACGCCGCCGCCGATTACCAGAACGTCGGTCAGGCCTTTTTCTTTCAGCAGTTCAACTACTTTCGGGAAAAGGGTGTTGTGAGCGCCGGACAGCAGGGACAGAGCAACAACGTTTACGTCGTCTTGCAGAGCAGCTTCAGCGATTTGTTCCGGAGTCAGACGAATACCGGTATAAATAACTTCAAAACCAGCGTCGCGCAGAGCACGAGCTACAACTTTAGCACCACGGTCATGGCCATCCAGACCCGGTTTAGCAACTAAAACTTTAACGTTTGCCATTATAGTTTACCTCCGTATATCAGTTGTGTTCACAAATTAGAGAGTGGTATGAGGTTGGTATTCACCGAATACTTTTCTCATAACGCCGCAGATTTCGCCTTCGGTTGCGTATGCACGAACTGCATCCAGAATCAGAGGCATCAGGTTTACATTCTCATCTGCGCAGCCAGCTTCCAAAGCTTTCAGAGCAGCTTCTACAGCAGCGTTGTCACGGCGAGCTTTCAGAGCAGCAATCTTTTCAGCTTGCAGCTTGCCAACAGAACCGTCTACGCGCAGCAGGTTTTTCGGAGCTTCTTCTTCTTGAGTGAACTTGTTAACGCCAACGATGATACGGTCGCCTTTTTCGATTTCCATCTGCCATTTGTAAGCGGAATCCTGAATTTCTTTTTGGATGTAACCCTTAGCAATAGCTTCCGGAGCGCCACCGATTTCGTCAATCTTCTTAATGTATTCCCAAGCTTCAGCTTCGATCTTATCGGTCAAAGCTTCTACATAGTAGGAACCACCCAACGGATCAACGGTGTCAGCCAGGCCGGATTCGTAAGCAACGATTTGTTGGGTACGCAGAGCGATAGTTACAGACTCAGTGGTCGGCAGTGCCAAAGCTTCGTCCTTGGAGTTGGTGTGCAGGGATTGGGTACCACCCATTACAGCAGCAGCAGTTTGCAGAGCAACACGAACGATGTTGTTGTTCGGTTGTTGAGCGGTCAGCATGGAGCCAGCGGTTTGGGTATGTACACGCAGCATCATGGATTTCGGTTTCTTAGCGCCAAAACGCTCTTTCATAACCTTAGCCCATACACGACGGGAAGCACGGAATTTAGCAACCTCTTCCAGTACGTTGTTGTGAGCATTCCAGAAGAAGGACAGACGGCCTGCAAATGCGTCAACGTCCAGACCAGCTTTGATAGCAGCTTCAACATAAGCGATACCATCAGCAATAGTGAATGCGATTTCCTGAGAAGCGGTGGAACCAGCTTCACGGATATGGTAACCGGAAATGGAAATGGTGTTCCACAGCGGTACATTCTTGGAGCAATATTCAAAAATGTTGGTGATCAAACGCATGGACGGTTTCGGCGGGAAAATGTAAGTGCCGCGAGCAGCATACTCTTTCAGAATATCGTTCTGAATGGTACCACGCAGTTTGTCAGCGGAAACGCCTTGCTTTTCAGCTACTGCAATGTACATAGCCAGCAGTACGGAAGCAGGAGCGTTAATGGTCATAGAAGTGGATACCTTATCCAGGGAAATCTGGTCGAACAGGATTTCCATGTCAGCCAGGGAGTCGATAGCAACGCCTACTTTACCAACTTCGCCTTCAGCCATCGGATCGGTGGAATCATAACCGATCTGGGTCGGCAGGTCGAATGCGCAGGACAGGCCGCTACCGCCGTTAGCCAGCAGGTAACGATAACGTTTGTTGGATTCTTCAGCGGTGGAGAAACCAGCATACATACGCATGGTCCAGAAACGGCCACGATACATGGTAGGTTGAACACCACGGGTGTAAGGATATTCACCGGGGAAGCCCAGCTTAGTCATGTAGTCAAAGTTTTCACCAAGATCTACCGGGGTGTACAGTCTGTTAGGAACCAGGTTTGCGCGTTCAGGGTTTTTCACCAGTTTAGCTTCAACTTCAGCATGATATTTCTCTAAACCGGCTTTAATTTCTTCAAATGCCATTCTCAAATCCTCCTTAAAATATTTGTGTTTCATATTTCGGATTGGACGGTTCCGAAATGATGGTGAGAGTGTTCCGCCAATGGCGGCTATATATGGCAAAGTCTTGGGTGAGACTTCGTCAGCTAAGTTATCACTGCAAGCCTTAAGTCAAGGCTTATCAGTCGGACATTTTGCAAGGCCTTGGGTAGAAGCCCCGCAGTTTGTTTTATATTGGCTTGCCGACAGGACTGTCACCTATCGGCAAGCACCTTACATAGTTTAACCTATTTTGCAAAACTTCACAAGGGGTATTTGCAAAGTTTTTTATTATTTACCTTCAACCATGCCTTCCATGGAACCGGTTTCAGCAAACAGCTTGTAGCAGTCGAATGCTTCTGCCAGGATGTGCGGAGTTTGGCTGTTGCCGCAAGCTTCGCAAGCGCGTTTGAAGTAATCATACAGCCAAGGCTGATATTTCGGGTTAGCAATCTGATCGATGATGATCGGAGCTTTTTCTTTCGGGGACAGGCCACGCAGGTCAGCTACGCCACGCTCGGAAACGATAACGTCAACGTCCAGGGTTGCATGGTCAATGTGGCTGCAGAACGGAACTACAGAAGAGATCTTGCCGCCCTTTGCCAGGGAGTTGGTGAAGAATACGGTCAGGTAGCCGTTACGAGCAAAGTCGCCGGAGCCACCAACGCCGTTCATCAGCTTGGTGCCGCAAACATGGGTGGAGTTTACGTTGCCATAGATATCAACTTCAATAGCGGTGTTCATTGCGATTACGCCGATACGACGAGCAACTTCAGGGCTGTTGGAGATTTCCTGCGGACGAAGCAGCAGATATTTTTTGTAGTGTTCAACGTTCTCATAGAATTTCTTCTGGCATTCCGGAGACGGAGTCAGTGCGGTACCGGAAGCAACACGGAGCTTGCCGGCGTCGATCAGGTCGAACATACCATCTTGGATAACTTCGGTGTATACGGTCAGGTCTTCGAAATCGGAGTTAACCAGACCATTGATAACTGCGTTAGCAACAGAGCCTACGCCAGATTGCAGCGGCAGCAGGTTTTTCGGCAGACGGCCTTCTTTAACTTCGTTTTTCAGGAAGTTAACGAGGTTAGCGCCCATGTGCTTAGCGTCGTCGTCGATTTCGCCCAGCGGACGAACGATGTCAGGACGGTCGCAGGGAACAACAGCAACGATCTTGTCCAGTTCGCAAGGAATGTACGGGGTACCGATGCGGTCTTCCGGAGCGGTAATAGGAATCGGCTGACGGTTAGGAGGATCCAGAGGAATGTAGGAATCATGCATACCTTCCAGGCCAACCGGTTGGGTGGTGTTTACTTCAACGATAACCTTTTTAGCACCAGCTACATAGGAGGAGCTGTTGCCCATGGAGGTGGTCGGGATCAGGCCAACCATGCCATTGCCAAGGTCATTGATCTTGCAGACTTCAACGATTGCTACATCAGGACCGGTAGGACGACCAGCCATGAAGCCGTAACGAACCATTTGAGCCATATGGGACAGGTGGATATCAGCATATTTTACTTTGCCGGCATTAATAGCTTTACGCATGGTACCATTGGTCTGATAAGGCAGACGGCGGTCAATAACGTCAGCTTCAACCATTGCCTGGTCAATTTCAGGACCAACAGATGCGCCAGTCCAAACGTTAACTTTGAAAGGAGTTTTTTTGCCCTTTTCAGCAAGAGCCAGAGGAACAGCTTTCGGATAGCCAGACGGGGTAAAACCGCTGACACCTAAGTTGTCACCATCTTTTACGAATTCTGCAGCAGCTTCAGCGCTCATAACTTTACCAGCTACTACGTCACAAATGCGATCTTTGATATCGATCATGTTTACCTTCCTCCTTTAGATTAGGACATTGTGTTTTATAAGGGGTAACCCTTGTGCATATAACTTACCGGCAATACCCTGCGGCATTACAAATAAGATATTACCTGTTGTCAAATACTTCACAAATATTTCATACTTGACTAAATAGTCAATTCGACGTCAGAGGAAAAATTCCTGCTAACGCTGTAAATATTTTTTATTTTATCCATCTATTCCGTTCTGCTACAATTATAGCACATTCTGCAGAAAACTTCACTTTTTTCCTTGTAAAAATTTTCGCTATGTATGCGTTTAGCTTTTAGACTCAACGCTATATATCATAACAGCAAAACTGTAACATCGCAAGCTTTTTCTTTACAAATTTACAAAAACACCCCTCTTGTTTTTATGCAGGAAGGGTGTTTTGTATTACCTAGATAGAACAATTAGCGTTTTTGGGCCTCATAGTGTGTATGTAAAAGACTATGAGCTTTTTCAGAGAGAGGTTTGCCTAACCAAGTATCATAAAGTGTTTTTATTTCAGGATTTTCGTGCGATTTTCGTAATTTGCTTGTACGGTCGCATTCCAAAATAGCTGCCCTTCTTTTTTGGCGGACTCCGCCATCCGTAGGAATAGGCTGCCCACCTCCGCCAATGCAGCCGCCGGGACAGGCCATGATCTCTATAAAATGATAATCTGCAGTCCCGTTTTTTATACGCTCCAGCATCCTTCTTGCAGATTTAAGCGTATGCACCACAGCTACCCTTATAGGAAGACCTGCAACATCAACCACAGCCTCACGCGTCTCTTCTAGTCCCCGTACCTCATGATAATCTATTTTCGGCAGTTCTCTGCCTGCCACCGCATCGGCCACGGTCCGTAGTGCCGCCTCCATAACGCCGCCCGTAGTGCCAAAGATAACACCTGCCCCTGAGCCCGTTCCCAATGGTGAATCAAACTCAGCCTCCTCCAAAGCAATAAAATCTATGCCGGCTTCACGGATCATACGCCCGAGCTCGCGCGTAGTAATAACAATATCCACATCTCTGTAGCCGCTGGCACACATTTCCTTACGTGCTGCCTCAGCCTTTTTGGCTGTGCAGGGCATCACTGATACGCTGACTATCTTAGCAGGGTCAATGCCCGTTTTTTCGGCAAAATATGTCTTAGCTACTGCACCAAACATCTGCTGCGGTGATTTTGCCGTTGATAGATGCTTCAGCAGCTCAGGATATTTTAACTCTATCATATTCACCCAGCCCGGACTGCAGGACGTAATCATAGGCAAAACACCACCATGCTGCAAGCGGTGCAGGAACTCATATCCCTCTTCCATAATCGTCAGGTCAGCCGAAAAATTAGTGTCAAAAACCCTATCAAAGCCCAAATGCCTCAATGCAGCAACCATTTTACCTGTTACAACCTCGCCCGCCGCCAGTCCTAGCTCTTCACCCAAAGCAACGCGTACAGATGGTGCAGTCTGTACAATGACTACTCTTTCAGGGTCATTAATAGCTTCCCACACTTTATCCGTATCATCCTTTTCTACAATGGCCGCCGTAGGACATACGTCTGCACACTGGCCGCAGTAGCTGCAGGCACTCTGCAGCAGATCCCGCTCAAACGCGGTAGAAACCAAAGTATAGAAGCCGCGGCCTGCAAAGCTGTAAACGCTCATCCCCTGCATATCCCTGCAGACGCGGATGCAGCGGCCGCACAGAATACATTTTTCCTGGTCGCGCACCAATGACGGATTGCTGTTATCAATAGTGTGCGCCTTGGTTTCACCACCTTCAAAGCGCAGCCTGCGTACCCCCATAGCTGCGGCAATGCTCTGCAGCTCACAATCACCATTCTTCTGACAGCACAGGCAATCCTTAGGATGATTGCTCAATATCAGCTCCAATACCATCCTGCGCGCCTCACGCACCTTGCCGGTATTGGTTTTTACCTCCAGTCCCTCGCTTACTGGATACACACAGGAAGCAACCAGACTGCGGGCGCCGCTCACCTCTACCACGCACAGACGGCAGGCACCCTCCGGACGCAGGTCCGCATGGTGGCACAGCGTCGGTATATAAATCCCCGCCTGACGTGCTGCCTCCAGCACACTGCTGCCAACCGGCGCCTGAATACTTTTGCCGTCAATTGTTAAATTTATCAGCGTCATGACCGCACCCCCTTATGTCTTGCTTATCGCCTTAAACGGGCACGCTTCCATGCAGGTGCCGCATTTTATACACCTTGTCTGGTCAATGACGTGCTTTTGGCGGAGCGTACCGCTTACGGCCTGCACCGGACATTGACGGACACACAACCCGCAGCCACGGCAGTCACTGCCGATTTCATAGCGCAGCAGCTTTTCGCAGACCTTAGCAGGACAGCGGTTTTCATAAATATGCGCCTCGTATTCGCTGCGGAAATATTTTAATGTGCTGAGAACCGGGTTAGGTGCAGTCTGTCCCAAACCACATAAGGCTGTTTCTTTGATATTCCTTGCCAAACCCTCCAGCAGCTCTATATCGCCATCACGTCCCTGCCCTTCTGTAATCCGTGTCAAAATCTCCAACATACGCTTGGTTCCCTCCCTACAGGGAGTGCACTTGCCACAGGATTCAGACTGCGTAAAGTTCAAAAAGAACTTGGCAACATCTACCATGCACGTGTCCTCATCCATAACCACCAAGCCGCCGCTGCCCATCATCGCACCTGCCGCCAGCAGCGAGTCATAATCAACAGGCAGATCCAGCTGCTCCTCCGGCAGACAGCCGCCAGAAGGTCCGCCAATCTGCACCGCCTTAAAGCGCTTGCCGTTATTGATACCGCCCCCGATATCATAAATAATTTCGCGCATCGTAATTCCCATAGGCACTTCGGCTAAACCGGTATTATTAATTTTGCCTGTGAGAGCAAAAACCTTAGTTCCCGTAGAGCTTTGCGTACCAAACCTGCGGTACCAATCGGCTCCATGTTCAATAATCAGCGGCACGTTAGCAAAGGTCTCTACGTTGTTGATATTGGTCGGACATCCCCATAAACCGCTCACGGCCGGGAACGGCGGACGCGGACGAGGCATACCGCGCCTGCCCTCGATAGACGCTATAAGCGCGGTTTCCTCCCCGCAGACAAAGGCACCTGCACCCTCCTTGATATGAATTTTGAAATTGAAGCCACTGCCAAAAATATCTCCGCCCAAAAGTCCCATCTCCTCTGCTTGGGAGATAGCCACTCGTAAGCGCTTTATAGCAAGCGGGTATTCTGCACGTATATAAATATACCCCTCATCCGCACCAATAGCATAGCCGCAGACCGCCATTCCCTCCAGCACACGGTGTGGATCCCCCTCTAGCACACTACGGTCCATAAAGGCACCGGGATCACCTTCATCCGCATTACAGATAACATATTTTTTACTGCCGGCCGCCTCCTTGGCAAACTGCCATTTTAAGCCTGTGGGGAAGCCGCCTCCGCCGCGACCGCGCAGGCCTGAGCCCTTCACAGCGTCCACAACCTGCTGCGGCGAGAGCTGCGTCACCGCCAGAGCCAGCGCCTCATAACCACCCACAGCGATATATTCTTCTATAGCCTCAGGGTTAATAATACCGCAGTTGGCCAGCACAAGACGGTGCTGTTTTTGGTAAAAGCTGATTTCGCCATAGCCTTGAACCTGCTCCGCGCTCGTCGGCTCGTGATAAAGCAGACGCTGCACAATGCGCCCTTTATATAAGTGCTCTTCTACGATAGCCTGCACATCATCAGGCTTAACGCCACAATAAAAGATTCCCTCCGGATAAACGATCACCAGCGGTCCATGCTCGCAAAAACCGTGGCAGCCAGTTTCCACTACCATTATTTCTTCCTGCAGAGCAAATTTTTGCAGCTGCCTGGCAAAGGTCAGCTGAATTTCCTTCGATCCGTTGGCCTTACAGCCTGTGCCTCCGCACACCAAAACGTGCGCTCTAATCTGCTGCATAATCTTCTCCTCCATACCGCACTTGCTACATCAGCGCCAGCCAGCTGCAATGTGCTGTTTTATAAATTCTGCTCCATCCTGCCCACGACCAGCTCACGGACTACGTTGCCGTTGACCACATGCTCGCCTATGATCCTGCCTACATCCTCAGGCCGCACCCTGCCATAAGTGATACGTGCCTCTCCAGGACGCACCACATCCACCAACACTTCCTTTTCACACATGCCTATGCAGCCGGTCTGCTGTACCTGCACATCAGACAGCTGCCGCCTGTTTAGCTCCAAAAGCACAGCGTTCATCACCTCACGGGCACCGGCAGCAATCCCACAGGTCCCCATGGCAATAATAATCTTCGTGCCTGTACTCTGGCGCAGCTTAATGTCAGCCTTCAGCCTCTCTCTTAATGCGT
Organism: Segatella copri; assembly: GCA_963597755.1. Classification (GTDB taxonomy): domain Bacteria; phylum Bacillota; class Negativicutes; order Acidaminococcales; family Acidaminococcaceae; genus Phascolarctobacterium_A. Next base: position 11,969 of record CAVBQX010000018.1, on the reverse strand, counting down.
GTAGCTCTTCTAAGCTTTTCATTTTGCTATACCTCCTCTCCCTGAACCAGACTCAACTGCTGCTTTAAATAATTCTTCAGCCAGACATAAACAATTGGATTGGCAAAATCACAGTCAGCGCCCACCCATCTGCGCACCTCATCGGTAGAAAAATGCATTCTGCCACGGACGCCACAATAGTACAAGTCCAGCTCCAGCCGCGGCGCTCCTGCCAGCAATACCAATATGCTACCAACAAGGTCACCTAAGGGTGGCCTGTCTATATTGTCAGCAGCAAAATAGGCAGTCAGCTCTGTCCCCTCCCCTGGTGCCGATACAATATCCAGATGTCCTCCGCACTGCTGCGTCTGCATATCAATAAAAGGTATTCCCATCCCCACCCTACGGGTAGAACGCGTGGTAAAAAAGGGGTCACGCACCCGCTGCAGCAGACTGCTGTCCATCCCACAGCCATCGTCACGGATACGGAAAAGAAAATAGCCTGCCTCATTTTCCGCAACCGTCAGCCAGATGTGCTTTGCCCCTGCCGCTACAGAATTTTGTGCAGCATCCAATATGCTAAGCGCCAGCTCACGCATTTACTCATACCTTGCCAAAATAACTGCCAGCCTGTCCATCGTCAGACGGCCATATGTATCATCATTAACCTGCATTACCGGTGCCAGACCGCAGGCCCCGATACAGGCCACCGTTTCCAGCGTATAGCGCAGGTCTGCAGTAGTATGTCCGGCCTTAACCCCCAGCTGCTTTTCTAAAGCCTGCAAAATAGTTTTGCCGCCCCGGACGTGGCAGGCAGTTCCCTGGCATACACGTATGATGTTGCGTCCACGCGGCTTAAGGTGAAATTGGGAATAAAATGTCACTACACCATAAATTTCCGCAATAGGTATTTGCATCCTTCCGGCAATATATTCCAGCACCTCCTCCGGTAAATAGTTGTACATCTGCTGCACCTCCTGCAGCACAGGTATCAACGCTCCCTGTATGGAAGCATATTTTTCAAGTATAGTATCTACACGCTCCTGCTCCTGATTAGTTTTGCTTGAAAATTCGCACTTTTCTTGAACTGAATTGCCACTTTTATTCATGTTATCTCTCCTTCAAAGAATTTATGTAAACCTATAAATTCAGTATAACATTGAAAATTTAAATAAGCAACGCTAATTCTCGTCTATTCGCTATATAGTATAGCGTATTTCACTTATTCTTTATAAAACTCAGAAAATTTTCCTGCCAGCAAACTGCGTCCCCCAAGGCTTGCCAATGCCAGACCCAGCTCTGCTACTGTCAGCTCTTCTACCATTAGCAGATTTTTAGGACCGCGGACAAAATCATAAATATTGTGCGCATCAGAATTCGTTACATATGGTAAATAACCAGTCAGGCGCTGCATTGCAGACTGCACCTTCCTGCTGTAGCCGATAGCGGAAATTTCGGCAGCCGCAAAGCCAAAGCCGGTCTCAATAAAGCCCAGCTGCCCCACAATGCTATATGCCGGCCTGTCAACATGTGCAGCAATAGTCATACCTCCAAGCGCAGCCACCTGCTGCACCACCTGTGCCGCCGTAAGTGAAAGCGGAGCCAAAAGCAGTCTTTTCTCCTCGCTAATAAATTCATCTGCCTCATCCACCACCAGTTGGGCACCAAACCTTGCAGTATCGTTCATTCTGCCGTTCATATGCGCATCAACTATTTTCTGCCAGGATTCCAGCTGCTCCGGTGTATCAAATAAAGCTAGTATATGAGCCTCCTCAGAGCTTTCTACCTCCATGCCCGGAAACACCTTAACACCATATTGCTCTGCCACCACTAGCGCAGCAGAAACATTGGCGCTGGCATTATGGTCTGTAATAGCCAGTGCGCCAATGCCATGCTCTGCAGCACGCAAAACAATATGATGCGGTGTCATTTCTATTTCCGCGCAGGGTGACAGCAGGGTGTGAACGTGTAAATCCGCCAATACCCTTTGCATACACTCAATCCTTTTTGCCAATTCCCAGCTCGTACAGTCTGCCAACAACCTCAAAGGCAGGTGCTTCAGTTGCAGCAATAACTACGTCATTCATATTGGCCTTATGCAGTGTGTCCTGAGCCACAGGCCCGTCACCGGCAACAATGACGATGCTAAAGCCAATGAGCGAAGCTACAGCAGCCACGTTTTGGTGTCCCTGCATAGTAACCCACACCATGCCCTCCTGGCCCTGGCCCATAGCATTGCTTAAGAGGTCGGAAACATAACCGCCCTCCACATCCTCGTACAGTGCGTCCTCGCTTACGTCCTTAGTCAGCAGTTCTAAATTCAGCTCTTCAATCAGTTCCTTAACCTTCATTGTCATCTACCTCCGTTTTCTTCAGATCCTCTGGCTCATGGTATATGGGTATCTGCCTTGCCAGCTCCAGCATTCCCTGCGACAGCTTGTGCACGCTGGCCCGCAGCTTAAAGATGCAGTCAATTTCGTGCGCCTTGCCCTGCACAATGTCCTCGGCCAAGCCCTGGCAGCTGGGAGCGCCACAGGCACCGCAATCCAAGCCTGGCAACGAGCACAGCACCTCTTCCATGCGCTCAAACTTTTTCATGGCCTCCATGATGTCGTCATCAAGCTGCATCATCGGGCGCGGCACCAGCTTTTTGCGGTATGCCGCCGAATGGGGGAAGTCTTCCAACACCATAGTGCGTGCCATAGCCTCGCGCCTGTCCGCCGGCTCGTGTGCACGCAAAGCAGCAATGCGGCGGCTCAAGTTACATTCGGCCACAAATTTATTTTCTGCCGCTAAAAGACCGCCCAGGCAGCCTCCCTTGCAGGCGCTGCATTCCACGTAGTCCAGCTGCGGCATCTTATTCATCGAAATCTGCTCCAGCAGGTCATACACGTTATCAATGCCATGCACCGCCAGGGCGTTTTGGATGCCGGCACTGGCAATCTCGCCGCCATATGCGCCCCACGCCATACCATAGGACGAGCCTGTGCGCACATTAAGCTCATGAGTGCCGCCCAAATTCTTCAGCAGCAGGCCGTAAATCTCTGCCAGGCTAAAGCTACCTGTGAGCTCGGTATGCTGCACGTCTACCGATTGACGGATATTGGTTTCCTTGGACGGGCAGGGTGAAATAAACCAGACGCCGATGAGCCCTGTAGGCAGCTGCTTGCGCGCTGCCGCCTCCCGCCGCACGTAAATAGCTGCAGCCTCCACCGGAGGCAGCACAGGCACAACCTGCTTAATCAGCTCGGGAAACTTTACCTGTATCAGGCGCATGACTGCCGGGCAGGTGCTGGAAATAAGCGGCTTACGCCCGCCTGTATAATTTTTTAGATAATCCTCTATTTCGCAGGCAATATATTCCGATGCCAGCGATACGTCAAAAATTTCGTCAAAGCCAATGTTGTGCAATCCCTGCCAAATGCTTTCAAGCGGCACAGAGGCAGGAAACTGCGCATACAGTGACGGTGCAGGCAGGACGATATTATAGGCATAATCTGCCAGTCCCTCCAGCGTATCCGTTTTGACGCTAAAGGCATGATAGGGACAGCCTGCAGCGCAGGCGCCGCAGTCTATACACCTGTCGCCCAAAATTTCGGCCTTGCCGTTACGCACGCGGATAGCCTCCGTAGGGCACAGCTTGACGCAGGACACACAGCCCTGACACTTATCCCGCCGCAGCTGCACTGAATGATAATATGTTGTTGGCTGCGGAGCCATCGCGCATCACCTCGGTTTCTTTTAGCTTGCTAAGTAATTTATAAATCCTCGCTTTGGTGCTCAAAGCGCATCACAATTTCTGTTCCCTCGCCCACCTTGGATTTGATGTCAAACTTATCACTGCATTTGACCATGTTTGGCAGGCCCATGCCGGCACCAAAGCCCATCTGACGCACATAATCGGGCGCTGTGGACCAACCCTCCTGCAAGGCCTTGTTGATATCGGGAATACCGGGGCCATGGTCGGTAATAGTAATCACAGTAGCATCAGGGAAGACCTCGGCTGCCACATTGCCGCCGCCGGCGTGAATGATAACGTTCATCTCGCCCTCATACGTACCGATGGCGATGCGGCGCACCACGTCTGCCGGAATCCCCAGCCGCTGCAGCATCTTCTTTATCTTGGTCGAAGCCTCGCCTGCGCGCTCAAAGTCGCCGCCGGCGCAGTCAAAGGCAATTTTTACTGATTTGCTGTCTGTCATTTTGCTTACTCCTTTTTGCTGCAGCCTGGTATCCCCGCCTCGTAAAGCAGGCCGCAGGCCTCAAACATTGTATAGCCGGTAGCCAGCACGGGCAAGCCGTTTTCAGCCGCCGCCTCAATGATATCTGCATCAGGAATCTTCCCACGTACAAAAACCAAAGCGCTCAGCTCCGTCATATCTGCAGTACGCACCACCTGCATATTCGTCAAACCCGTACACAAAAGCGTATTGCGCTTGGTAAAGGCCAGCACATCGCTCATCAGGTCGCTGCCGCAGCAGCTTTCTATCTGGCGGTGCAGCAAATCACTGCCGCTAAGCACATTGGCAGCAAGCAGCTTTTGCACATCACTCAAATCCATACACACAGCCCCCTTCATTTGTTGCGCCTTGCCCAAAATAACAAACAATATTTTTCAGGCTCAGTTACATTTATTGTACACTGTTAACTGCAATCTGTAAATAAACAGTATAGCATATCTTGCTATTTTGCAAATTTTTCATTTTATTATCTGTACTAACCAATACTCATCGGCAAATAAAAACAGGAGAGACAAATTCATCCCTCCTGTTGCGTAAGCTTAAATCTATACGCTACGCCTACAAATACAAGGTGCTGGCACACTGCTGCCTTATTTTGTGACTGTTTCCATTCTTTGCAGCTGCAAAAGCAGCTTGTTATATTCATTGAGTGCCTTATCCAGTTTGTCGCTGTCTGCAGGCGCCAGCTCGTGCAGATCATAGGGAGTATCCTGATAAACAATGTTCAACCAGTTCATATAGAACAGATGCGCGTAGCTGCGCCACTTAAACACAGGCTCCTGCGTGGTATCGCCCTCCGGGAAATAAAACTGCGGCTGCTGGATAGGCAGGTTTTTCTTTTTATCACGAAAATATTCATCAGCTAAGGTATAACGGTCATATTCAAAATGCCCCAAAACGAAGATGCGGCGCAAATCCTTGCTGGCGCAGATGTTGATGCCGTTTTCCACCGAGCGCGACAGCACCTGCAGCGATTTGCACGCATCAATAGCGTCATCATCCACCGCGGTATGGCGCGACTGCGGAATAAAATAACGGTCGTCAAAGCCACGCAAAAGCGGATGGTTCTTCACCGTCAGTCCGTAAGGGAAGATGCCGAACATCTTGGCAGGCAGCACCGTTTTATTCACTCCGTAGTAATGATATAGCGCCGCCTGCGCGCCCCAGCACAGCGTCATTACCGAATAGCAGTGATATTCCGCCCAATCCAGATACGCTTCAATCTCCTGCCAATAGTCAACATCCTCAAAGGGAATGGTTTCCACCGGCGCGCCTGTCATCAAAAAGGCATCGTAATATTTATCCTTGATATCGCCAAATTCCAGGTAGGCCCTGTCCAGATACGAATTATCGGTGTGCGTGGATTCACGGCTCACCACACGGCAAAAATCTACTTCTATCTGCAGCGGCGAATTGCCCAAAAGGCGCAGCAGCTGAATCTCCGTCGGCTTCTTCAGCGGCATCAGGTTGAGTATACAGACCTTCAGCGGACGCACGCGCTGCGTGTTGGCGCGCTGCTCGGTCATGGTGAAGATTCCTTCCTCCTGCAGCTGGGTAATAGCGGATAAATGGTCGTTGATTTTAATAGGCATTGTTATGTCCTCCCTTTAGTCTGTAAACTTAGTGAAATTGAGCTTTTGCTTTACAGGCGGAGGGCAACAAAAAAGCCTCCGTTCCTGCAAAAATACAGGGACGGAAGCGTCAGTCCGTGATACCACCCTAATTCGTCCATATGTCACCACATGAACCTCATCAAGTACGCAGGGATTGGTTACCCTTTAATACTCCAGCACTGTAACGGGTGCGCCCGGACGGCCTAAATGCACGCATCTCAGCCAGTCAGCTCCAAGACCATCTTCAGCACCTCCACCTGCTCCCCCTTGCACCACACTAGGGTCTCTCTGCGCCAGGCACGTATGCTTACTCTTCTTTTCATCGCTCGTTATTAAGCTATGTGCAAGATGATACAGCATTACGCTGTAACTGTCAACAAAATTTGTAAGATTTCCCGCTGGAATGGATATTTAAGGCAAAAACGTAAGAAATATTACACAATGCCTAGCCTTCCACTAAGTTATTTTACCCTGCCGCCTGAGGATAAAATGATTGCGATGAAAATCCAAAAGACCTTCGCTACGCATTTTGCCCAGCTCGAGCGACAGACCGCTGCGTTCCACCGCCAGGTAATCGGCCAGCTGCTGGCGCGAAAAGGGAATGTCAAATTCGTAGCAGCCAAGACGCTGCGCCTCGGACGAAAGGTATGACATCAGCTTGGCTCTGGTGCTTCGCTGCCCCATATGCGTCAGCTTTTCGCCAAAGCGCAGGTTTTTATCCGCCAACTCGCCCAAAAGGTTACGGATGATGCGGCTATGGTGGCTGCAGGCAGCGCTGCACACCGTCAAGACGCGCTTTACATCCAAAAGCAGCACCGTCACAGGTGTTTCAGCCATCACGCTCACGTTAAGCACTGCTCCCGGCGCACAGGCAAAGGCAGCGGCAAAGGTCTGCCCCGCCCCCGCACGCGAAACCAGATTGCGGTTGCCCCAAATATCCTCCTGCCCCACCAAAACGCTTCCCTCCAGCACCAGCCAGATGGACTGCGTGGCATCGCCTGCGCGAAGCAGCATAGCGTCCTTGGGAAAGCTGGCTGTTTTAGCCTCCAGGCAGGCCAGCATCGCCACCAGCTCGGTCTCGCCAATGCCTGAAAAAAGCAGGGATGAACGGATCACAGGTAAAAATTCTTGCATATCTATGCCTCTTTCATTGAAAATTCAACAGACTTGTTGATTTCATTGTACTATAATGTAGTTGCAAATGCAAAAGCTTTAGGATGCGCCCTAATTTTGCGCACACAAAAATATTATCCTTCAAGGAAAGTGAGGACTTACTATGGAAAACAAAATGTTTTGCTTTCAATGCGAGCAGACCGCCGGCTGCACAGGCTGCACCATTAGCGGCGTCTGCGGTAAAAACGCTGCCGTTGCTGCCCTGCAGGACGAGCTGACAGGCGCGCTTGTAGGCCTGGCGCGTATCGCCAACGGTGACGCGGACGCTGCCGGCAAATTCGCACCGCTGTTTATCGCCGGCCTTTTTACCACCGTCACCAACGTAAACTTTAACGAAGCAACCATCCGCGCACTGATCGATGAGGTACACGCTGCCAAGGACGCAACCGGCCACGGCTGCAGCTGCTGCAGCGTCCATTGCGGCCGCGGTGCTGATTATGATATGCAAAAGCTGTGGCAGGCAGACGCGGACGTGCGCAGCCTCAAGTCGCTCATCCTCTTCGGTATCCGCGGCATGGCTGCCTACGCCCACCACGCTATGGTTTTGGGCTATACCGACGCTGCTGTCGACAGCTTCTTTGCCAAGGCCCTCTTTGCCATTGGCGAGGACTGGGGCATGGACGAGCTTTTGCCCATCGTCATGGAGGTAGGCGAAAAGAACCTCAAATGCATGGAGCTGCTTGATAAGGCCAATACCCAAAGCTATGGCGCACCTGCACCCGTAACTGTTCCCCTCACCGTAGAAAAGGGGCCCTTTATCGTCATCACAGGCCACGACCTGCACGACCTCAAGCTGCTTTTGGAGCAGACCGAGGGCAAGGGCATCAATATCTATACCCACGGCGAAATGCTGCCTGCCCACGCCTACCCCGAGCTGAAAAAATATGCCCATCTCAAGGGCAATTTTGGCACTGCCTGGCAAAACCAGCAAAAGGAATTTGCCAATCTGCCTGCACCCGTACTGTTCACCACCAACTGCCTCATGCCGCCGCGCGCTAGCTACGCTGACCGTGTTTACACCACAGCGCTGGTTTCCTATCCCGAAATCACCCACATCGGCGAGGATAAGGACTTTACCCCCGTTATCCAAAAAGCACTGGAGCTGGGTGGTTACGCCGAGGATAAGGCCTTCACAGGCATTAACGGCGGCACGAGCGTAATGACCGGCTTCGCCCACGACGCCGTGCTGAGCGTAGCAGGCACTGTTATCGACGCTGTAAAAAGCGGTGCCATCCGTCACTTCTTTTTGGTTGGCGGCTGCGACGGCGCCCGCCCCGGCCGCAACTACTACACCGAATTTGTTAAGCAGACACCTGCCGACACCGTGGTGCTGACACTGGCCTGCGGCAAATATCGCTTCAACGACCTTGATCTTGGCACTATCGGCGGCCTGCCGCGCCTCATGGACATTGGCCAATGCAACGATGCCTACAGCGCCATCCGCATCGCCATCGCCCTGGCCGAAGCCTTTGGCTGCGGCGTGAACGAGCTGCCGCTGTCGCTGGTGCTGTCGTGGTACGAGCAAAAGGCCGTATGCATCCTGCTGACGCTGCTGCACCTTGGCATCAAAAACATCCGCCTCGGTCCCACACTGCCTGCCTTTGTTTCGCCCAACGTGCTGAGCTTTTTGGTACAAAACTTCGGCATCGCGCCCATCAGCACGCCGGAAGCAGACCTCAAGCAGCTGCTGAAATAATATAAACTGTAAAAACTCCCTGCCATCACATCATCACATGATGGCAAGGAGTTTTTTATGCTCTATTCCTTTTCGTTCATCCTTTTACAAATCAGTGTCAGCGCGCCAAATGTCCAAAACAGCAGGCCCATCTGCGTATTAAAATATACGTGATCCGTGAGGCCGCCAACAGCGATGCCCACCGTTGCCAGCACATAGCCGCGCCCCATCGCCTTCAGCCACAGGCTGCGGCCATGGTACGCCAAACGCCAGGCAGCAGGCACAAAAATGCCGAACCAAACTACGAGAAAAGCCAGCAGACCGTGCAGACCCAACTCGGCCCACACGTTCAAAAACATGTTGTGGCAGTGGTACATGATGACGTTCTTATCTGCCAAATAAAAATTATACGTGGGATAAACAAAGCGATAACCGTACCAGCCCACACCAAAGGGAAATTCCTCGATTATCCACTTAGTGCTTTTAAGATACGCCATACGCAGAGCTATAGACGTGTCACCGCCATAACCGCCGCGGATGGATTCCAGACGGTGCAGCACCGCCGTTCCGCCCACTGCCAGCGCTGCCGCCCCGCCACCCAAAACGGGAATAAAGGCCTTGCGGCAAAAGAGTACGCAAAAAGCCAGCAGCATTACGACGCAGGCCACCCAGTTGCCACGCGAATAGGTGTACAACAGGCAAAGTGCCGCCAAAAGACCCGTCACTAAAAACGCCAAACGCCATTTCTTATAAGCCTTCGTCTGATTAAAAAAGGCTGTGCTATAGGCGATAACGAGTACCAAATACCCGGCCAGGATATTAGGGTTAACTAACGTTGAAAATACACGCACCTTGATATCCGGAAACTGCGCCGGGTCCACCCAAATGCCAGCCGCCTGCACGCCAAACACCTTTTGCACCAGGCCGATAACGCTCACCACAAGCGACACAAGCAAAAAAGCACCCACAAGCTGCAACGGACGCGGGAGCGCGCTAAAGCACTGCCACAACGCAAGAACAGTATCCCGCGGTTGGTCATCCTTTACCTCACTACCCGCTGCGCACTGCGCACTATCATCCACGTAGCCATAACGCAGCAGCACAAACAGCAGCGCCGCATACTGCCCCACCACGTACACCCAGTTCCAGAAGGATAAAAATCGATCCAAGGAAAAATAGATAGAAGCAAGGCTGATAGCGCCAAGCACATACAAAGCTCCCTGCTGCCAAGGCCGCAGCACGCTCTCTGTATGCGGACGCCCCTTAACCCAGCCCACAATAGCAGCAGCGAAAAAGGTTATGCTGACGCAAAATGCAGTGAACTCCTGCTTTATGGGGATTACTGCCACAGTAAAGAGCAGCATATACCATATTTTATTTTCTAAGTAATTTGCAAGCTTTGTCATAAATTAACCTTGTTGCGCCAGCAGCAGCTTCTTAAACTCTCCCACAAGGTACAAGCTGCCGCACACGCACACCACACCATCAGTGCCTGCAGCGCGGACTGCCTCCTCATACGCAGCCGCAAGCTCGTCTTCTGCAACTGCATTACTGCCCACAAGCTTCGCCAAATCGGCTGCCTCGGCCGCACGCGCCCCCTTGTCGGCACGCACGGTATACACAACGTCATTATCCTTAATCAATGTTTTGATAACACCGCTCATATCCTTATCGCCCATCATGCCAAAGACAAAACGCACCTGCTTGCCGGGATAATATTTATCCAAGGCCTTGCGCAGTGCCTCGGCGCCATTGGGGTTGTGCGCCCCGTCCAGGATAATATCCGGATTTTTATGGATGCGCTCCAGGCGTCCCGGCCAAATTGTATTGGCCACGCCCACATGCAGCGCCAGCTCGTTAATACGGTCATCCTGCTTGCTCACTACCTTGGCTGCCACAATGGCCACGCTGGTGTTTTTAATCTGATGCTCACCAGGCAACTTGATATCATAATCAGAGCTATAATAATCACCTGCATACAGCGTAAAGCGTTGTCCGTCCATGCTGCTGCTCACCTCGGTGCCATAAAAGGCCTTACCATAAAGGTACACAGGTGCCTGCTTAAACATTGCCAGGCTGACGATGGGCCCAAGAGCCTCATTGCCCTCGGCCGCAGTAACCAGAGGCACCTTTTCCTTAATAATGCCGGCCTTCTGCATAGCGATACGCTCAATAGTATTACCACAGCGGTCAGTGTGGTCTAAGGCGACATTCGTAATAACGCTCACCACAGGCGTAATCACGTTTGTGGAATCCCACAGGCCGCCCATGCCCACCTCAATCACAGCGTAATCCACCTTTTGCAGGCAAAAATGCAAAAAGGCTGCCGCCGTTAAAATCTCAAACTGCGTGGGCTGCTCACACACGCCCTTTTTTACCACGCTGTCGGCTGCCACCTTTACAGCCGTGATAGCTGTAGCAAAATCCTCGTCGCTGATATCGGCGCCGTTAACGTTGATGCGCTCGTTGTACTTCACCAGATGCGGTGAGGTAAACTTGCCCACTTTGAGGTTAGCTGCCAGCAAAATATTGGTAATCATGCTGGTTACCGACCCCTTACCGTTGGTACCCGTAACGTGTACCGTCTTGATTTTCTGTTCGGGATTGCCCAGCTCGCGCAGCAGCCCCTCTATACGTTCCATTCCCAATTTAATGCCAAATTTTCCCAGACTGTCCAAATAAGCCAGGCTCTCTGTATAATTCATCGTGCATACGCCTCCGTAAAAATTTAACTAACAGTTTATTATAACACAGTTTCTCCCGCTGCGTCTTGCCAAAAGCAGCAAAAGGAATAAGCAGTAAGATTTAAAGTACAGATAGCATAGACATAATCACAATTTCATTACAAAAATATGAGCCGCTTCTGCGTGCTTCATTACACTTTCATGAGCTACTTTTACCACTTTAATAGCATTTTCATGAGCCTATTTTAGGCTATTGTGCGCACTTTCATGAGGCAAAAAAAGACCGCCCCGGCAAGGAGCGGTTATTTTATGTGTTACTTATGAAAAACAAAAAGATATTCGTGAGCAATAAGCAGAAAATTATATTTAACACTATTAGTTTTCCAATATCCAGTTGCTCTACAATTATGTTGTTCCTTAATTATCAGCTCCTTAAGCTTAAATCCTGCATCTTCAAATATCTTCATAACTTCAAAAGACATTGGCACCATATGTCCTTTTTGACGAGTATCACCCATTAGTATAGCACAAAACTTTCCTGGTTTCAGAACACGAAAACATTCTGCTGCAACTCTTTTCATTTCCTCAAGAAAGTCCTTTACTT